>CAZKJB010000131.1:0-10353 GCA_964552975.1 uncultured Occallatibacter sp.
CCGTGGATGAGCTGCGGACGCGGCTGCGCCAGGGAAAGATCTACGCCCCGGAAAAAGTGGAGCAGTCGCTGGCAAACTTCTTCCGCAAGGGAAATTTGAACATGCTTCGCGAGTTGGCGCTCCGCACCACGGCGGAACAAGTGAGCCATCGCGCCTCAGAGTACCGCCGCACGCAGGGCCTCGAACAAGCGCCAATTCCAGAAAAGGTGATGGTTTGCGTAAGCTCGCGGCCGGGCACCGAACGGCTGCTCAGGGTGGGCGCCCGCATTGCCGGCCGGTTGGCCACAAATTGGTACGCGGTCTATGTCACCAAGCCCGACGACAAGGGGCACAGCGATCCGGAGGCCCATAACCGATTGGAAGAGTACATGCGGATGGCGCGCGATCTAGGCGCAAAGGTGATTTCGCTTACTGACCGCAACGTTTCTGACGCGCTCATCCGCTTTGCGCAACAAGAGAACATCTCGCATGTGGTATTTGGTCAACCGGTGCGGTCGCGCTGGGACATTCTGCTGCGCGGATCGGTCCTGAACCGTTTCCTCTCCGAAGTCCGCGACGTGACGGTTCAGGTGGTCCCGATGCAGAAGCCGCTTCGTTAAGCCGCAGCTCGGCTCACGCGTCACTCGCAGAAAACGCGAACCTTCGCCTTCTCCTCCCGTGCATCCACGTCCACCGTGAGATCTTCAAGGTGGTCGATAAGCTCCTCAAGATTCTCCGGCTTGATCTGCGACAACGTCAGCGGAATTCCGTGCTTGCTGAGCGTTGCGTCCAACTGCTCGTGCGCCTGTGCGGGAATCAGGCTGGCGAGGCGCACTCCGGCGCGGAGCAACTGCATAGGAACGCGGACATTTACAGTCGTGGGCGCGTCCTTCTCGGTCGCTTCCACGAGAACGCGCAAATATTTGGCGCGGGTTTTGACCGCAGCTTCGGATGCGCCATTGGCGCCGGCAATGGTGCCGGTAAAACCGCCGAATGAGTTGGCGGACTCGGGTTCGAGAGCGGCCAGCAGTCGCTCGGCCTCGTCGGCGTTAACTTTGCCGGCGGCAAGCATTTCAAGAATTTGACGGCGATTCTCATTCATAAGCTTCTCCATTCAATGGTCAGAGGATGCGAACTGCGACGTTCGACCCGTCTGCGGTGACGCGGACGTTGGTGCCGGGAAGGCTGCAAAGGATATTCCAGAAGACCGAAGTGGCCTGCCACGGATCGATGCGGCCAGCGATCGAAAGACCAACGATGACCAACACAATCAGTGGCGAAAGCAGAACAGCAGGGATCCACAGGAGGAAGAGAGGAATCCATAGAGAAATACGATGGCAATGCGGTGTCTCGATGCGGACGATCGCGATGTTTGGAGTCATTTCATCGCCTCCAGTGCGCTGATTGCTTCAGAGGGCGAGAGCTCACCGCGATTGAGGCGGTCGAGCACTTCGGTACGGGACGGCGTTGGATTGGTGTCGACAAATTCGAGCTGCCCGGCAATACGGTTCAGGCGCGCTTTGATTGTGGGATAACTTACGCCGAAGGTCTGCTCCATCTCCTTGATGGTGCCGTGGGAGCGGAGGAAGGCCGTGACGAAAACCTGGTCCTCAAGGCTGAGCCGGGCCAGTTCGGGCAGCGCAAATGCACCCTCGACAGAGATCTGCTTTTCGGGAATGCGGACGCGCTCAATGACCAGCGGAGTCCCCTGAGCCAGCCGGATAACGTCTTGCCAGTCGGAGGTCGGTTGGGGGTGATCAGTCATGTGTTGTGTCCAGTTTTTTAAGTACGTCTCGGATAATAATCAATAATCTTAATATTGTCAAGAGGTATAGTTAAGTTTTATCGATGGGATCTCTTTCCGACCGAATTTCTTCTCCTGATTGCGATTCCCACGGCGATTCAGAAAAGCGCGATAGCCCTTCGCCGCCGAAACACGAAGGCGGTCCAAAAGGAGGGTGATGCATGAGTTGAATTCTTAGTGGGACTTGGGCGCAGGAGCAGCGTGGCCTCAGTTGCTCAAGGCGCTGCTCATCTTTGCGAGCAACTCGGTGGGGTGGAAGGGTTTGGCGAGCAACTCGAACCCGCGATTCTTGTCGCGCGACGATTCTTCAAGCAGGACCGCGGCCTTCTCGTTCCCGGAAATGAGAAGTATTTTGCAGGAGGGCAGGGTCGCGAGCACCTGGAGCGCCGCTTGTATTCCCGTAATGCCCGGCATGATGACATCCGCAATGAGCATGTCCGGTTGGAAATCAGACAGCAGCTCCACGGCGGCCTCACCACTGTAAACTGCTCGGGTTTCGTATCCGGATTGTTCCAGGATCAATTTGAGGGTGTCGGCTATGGCCGCCTCGTCGTCGACGACAAGCACTCGGTGGCCGGGTTGGCTCCTCGCAGCTATCATTTTGCCAAGACTTCCCTACGACTGCCGGCTAGCGGCGAGCGCTAAAGGTGAGTTTCAAATAATTCAGGACTACCCCGGAGACGACTAGTTTCAGCGTACCCAGCACGTGCGCGTCAATAACCTTGGAGATGCATGCTTTCGGCCGGGAGTTGTTGGGCCGACACGGGAGCACGCTCTCGAACCCGCCTCGTGTCTCGCTATTGGGAACGAAGGGGGCGATTTCCCTGTTCCCAATAGCTATCGCCGCTGCAGGCCTGAGACAAAAGGCCGGTGCGCCCTTCCGCCTTTTGGCGTTTTATAACTCCCGGGGGCATGGAATTTTCTCTTAAACAGCTAAGAATCAATGACATCACGCAGCTTCCCTCGTTCAGATCTGTACAACAAGCGCGAGAAATGGTCTCCGAACGCGGCTTTTCGGCCGTTTTTCGCGAGAAATTTGCGTTTGGCTTTCCCCCGGGATGCCCCGTCAGGCGTTGCGATCGGCGGCGGATTTCTGACCTGCCAGAAATATTTCCGCGGGAACATTTCGGATAGAGGCGTCAAGAAGCTCGACGAGATGGAAGGCAGGCATCGCCTTCATGCCGCGCTGGCGCAGTCCATTCATAATCTGGAGCAGGCATCCGGGGTTGGCGGAGAGCACAGCCTGGGCGCGAGTCGTCAGGAGGTTATCGACCTTGCGAGCACCAAGCTGGCTGGCTGCTTCCGGTTCCAGCAGGTTGTAGACGCCGGCCGAACCGCAGCAGAGCGAGCTCTCGGGAATTTCGGCGACCTCAAGGCCCGGAATTCCGGCGAGCAGCTTGCGCGGCTGCTTTTGCACTCCCTGCGCATGTTGCAGGTGACAGGCATCGTGATAGGCAACGCGTATTTTCATGGGATGGCGCGTGGCCTGCGGGGTGAGGTCGCAGAGGATCTCGCTCACGTCTTTGCACTTGGCAGAGAAAGCTGCGGCTCGTTGAGCCCACTCCGGATCGTCGCGGAGCAGGTAGCCGTACTCTTTCATCGTCGATCCGCAGCCGGCGGAGTTGATGACGACGGTATCAACATTAACGGCCTCGAAGGCAGCGATCATCTTCCTTGCCAAAGCGATGGCATCGCTTTCGAGGCCGCAGTGAAGCATGAGGGCGCCGCAGCATGGCTGGTCGGCGGGAATGATTACTTCGCAGCCTTCTGCGGCGAGAACGCGCGCTGTGGCGGCATTGACATGCGGGAAAAAAACCTGCTGAACGCAACCACTCAGCATGCCGACACGGCGTCGCGGGCTCGCGGAGGTTGTCGAGGGAATGGGGCGCGAGCGTGAAGGGACATCGGGCAGAAGCGCTTCCATTGCTGCCAGGCGCGCGGGCAGAAGCTTGAGGACACCTGAGGCACGGACGAGGGAGCGGAGGCCAGTTTTTTGATAGATGCGGATGGGGACGGCGAGCAATCGCAAACGCCGCGGATGTGGGAATGTCGCGAACAGGAGCGAGCGAAAAAGACGCTCGCCGAAAGGACGAGTAATGTTGCGCTCGATCTGCGCGCGGGTTGGCTCAATGAGCTTGTTGTACTCGACGCCGGAAGGGCAAGCCGTCATGCAGGCCATGCAGCCCAGGCAGTTATCCATGTGCGATTGAAATCGCGAGTCGAGGGGTGCCTCGCCGTCATGGGCCTTCCTGATCATGTAAATGCGGCCGCGCGGCGAGTCCATCTCCTCACCCCAAAGTACGTAGGTAGGGCAGGCGGGAAGGCAGAAGCCGCAGTGCACACAGTCATCGATGTGTTCTTGCTGCGGCGGATTGTGCGCATCGAAACTCGACGGCTGGAGGGGTTCTGGTGCGGAGGCATGGGCCATGCGGATCAGATGCCTCCGACAAAGCGGCCCGGGCTGAGGACGCGTTTGGGGTCGAAGCGGTGCTTGACTTCGCGCATCAGGGGAAGCGCATCGGATTGGCAGTCCCACACGTCGATGCGGCCGCGAAAGACAGCGGGAACTTGCAGAAGGACTGCACTGCCGCCTGTCGGGCGCAGGCGAACGCGGAGATGGTCGATCAGAGCGAAGAGCGCGTCTGCGGAGGGCTCATCTGTCGGCGTAAGTGCGATGGTCAGGAGTCCGCAAGCCTGAGCGACAAGATCAAGCTCCACGTTCTTGGCATCAGCGATTCGCTCGAGTTCGGCGGCTACGGAACAGATTTCGGAGGGCAGCATAGATGCTTTCACCAGGGTGCTGCCGGGAACAGAAAAAAGCGACTGGCGGGCCTGCCAGGGTGATTCAGTGGCCTCGGCGAGCGAAATGGGATTGATGATCGAGCGGAGCCGGGCAATGTGGTCATCGAAGCACTCTAGGCGCGTTGAGATGCGGACGTCGAGCGCGGCCTGACCTTGCGCGACGCGCAACTGGATGCTGGAGAGCGTCATTTGCGAATGGGTCAGATCGCCCAGAGGACGCGTGAAAGCGGATACTTCAGAGGCCGTCGCTGTGAAGGTGCGCGTGTGTTGTTCAATGGGATGCAGGCGGAAGTTGACTTCAGTGATGATCCCAAGAGTGCCGAAGCTGCCGGTGAGGAGCTTGTGCAGGTCGTAGCCGGCGACGTTCTTAACGACTTTGCCGCCAGTCTTTGCAATCGTTCCGTCGGCCAAAACAACCGTCATGCCGATAATGAGATCGCGGAGGCCTCCATAACGGAAGCGAAGGGCCCCGCTGTCATTGGTGGCAACGATGCCACCGACGGTGGAACGCTCAGGCCACAATGGATCGAGAGCGACCATCTGGCCGTGGCTTGCCAACTCGCGTTGCATCGCAGCCCAGGAGCATCCGACCTGTACGGTGCAGGTAAGGTCTTCCCAGGCATGCTCTCGCATGGTGTTCAGGCGCTCAAGGGATAGTTCGACATTCGGCTCGACTTGATTGCCCCAATTGAGTTTGCTCCTGCTGCCCGTGGGAACAACAGACAGACCGCTCGCGTTGGCGAAGCGAAGAACCTGCGCAATCTCTTCAGCGTTGGCGGGGGCAACGCGAACGAGGTTGCCGGCAATTTCCGCGTGGCCGGGACCAGTGATCGTGGCGAGGCCGGCAAGTGCCTCCTGTTGTGAGATGGCTGTGGTCGCGGCCATTAAAAGATCTCCGCGATGCCGGCAATCTCAAGAGGATGCGGCTTATAGGGCCCGGCCTTGTCGCCGCAGAGTCGCAGGCGTGGAAAGATTTTGTCGGGGTTCGATAGATTCTGCGGATCGAAGGCACATCGAATCAGCTGCATCGTTGCGAGGTCCGGTTCCTGAAACATGTACCCGAGGGCCTGCTGCTTTTCTTTGCCGACGCCGTGCTCACCGGTGATGGATCCGCCGTTGTCGACACAGAGATTGAGAATGCGGTAGGAGAGATCGAGCGCGGCTTCTTCCTGGCCGGGAATGGCGCGATCGTAGAGGACGAGCGGATGGAGGTTGCCGTCACCGGCGTGGAAGACGTTGGCGACGCGGAGATTGACGGCGGCAGACATGCGCTCAATCTCAGTCAGCACGCGGGGCAGCGCGGTGCGCGGAATCACGCCGTCCTGCACAATGTAGTTCGGCGAGATTCGTCCCATGGCAGCAAAAGCCGCCTTGCGGCCCTTCCAGATGAGAGCGCGTTCCTCGTCGGACTGGGCAACGCGAATTTCGGAGGCACCGTTTTTCACGGAGAGGTCGCGCACTTGGGTCATGAGGGCGCCAACCTCGTCGGCGGGTCCGTCGAGCTCGACGAGAAGCAGGCCGCCGCACATCGGGTAGTGGGCGTGGACTGCGGCTTCAGCGGCTTCAATGGCTAGCGTGTCCATGATTTCCAGTGCAGAGGGCAACATGCCGGCAGCAATGATGTCGCTAACAGTCTGGCCGGCGATGCTGGGCGTGTCGAATGCCGCGAGCAGAGTTTGCACCACCTCGGGCCGGCGCACGATGCGCAGGGTGACTTGAGTCGCGACGCCGAGAGTGCCTTCAGAGCCGACAAAGACACCGGGCAGGTCGTAGCCTGGCGAATCGAGCGTGGGCGAGCCGAAGTGGGCGAGTTCGCCACTGGGCAGAACCACTTCGAGAGCAAGCGTATGCGTCACCGTGAAACCGTACTTGAGGCAGTGCGCTCCGCCGGAGTTTTCGGCCACATTGCCACCGATGGTACAGACCGATTGCGAAGAGGGATCGGGCGCGTAGAAGTAACCCTGGGGCGAGACGCGCTGCGTGACTTGCGCATTAATGACACCTGGCTCGACCACGACATATCGGTTGGGAATGTCGACATGCAGAATGCGGTTCATGCGCGCGAGGCTGATGACGACGCCTCCCGCTGCTGGCAGCGCTCCGCCACTCAGGCCAGTACCAGCGCCGCGGCTGACAAACGGAATCTCGTGGCGCGCGCAGAAGCGGACGACAGCCTGCACTTCTTCGGTGCTGCGCGGCAGGACAACGGCGCCTGGAAGCACGCGGAAGTTGGTGAGGCCGTCGCACTCGTAGGTCTGCAACTGGCTTTCCGCGGTGATAAGGCCGGCAGAGCCAACGGCAGTACGCAATTCATCGATTTGGATTTGCGGAAGCACGTCGGGCTACAGCTTACCGGATCGGGCGGTGTAAATGGTAGGGCCAGCGGTCCGCCGAGCCCCCAATGTGGAAGGCGGATGTGCTACGGAATTGTGAACGGGCGAAGTCCTTCGGCAGGAAAGAGGCCAGTGGGGGCAGCCTTTGCCGCCAGACTGACACGTGGCCCAGGCCAATTTTGTGTTTTTCTGACTGGGAATTAGTAATCGACCATGGTCAGGCGTCTTCTCGCTTTGGCGCGGAGCCATTGGCGGCTCCAGATGGCAACCAGAAACGCGAGAGTGACGACGATTAAGGCCGCGAGTTCCGGTACTCGCGTCAACCAAAGGGATATCTTCATCCACCAAGGCAATGCTCCCACGTGGTAAACCGCTGCGCCGATGCGGAAGGATTGGAATTCGGTTCCGTGAAGTACGGAAACTGTCCCGGAGATGTCACTGCTCTGCTGATCCTTCAGGAAGGAATCCATGAATGGCTCAAAGTTGAATCCATCTTTGAGGTGAATGGCGACGACGCTGCGGTTGCCGGCGATATCGAAGGGCGATTCGATGCCCTCAATGACGGCGTCGGGCGTACCGCCGGCGGCCAGGTCGCCTGAATCGGTGTGCTCGCTGGAATCCAACTTCCACCATTGGTGGCCATGTAGTTTGGCGAAGAAGCCCTGCGTGTCGTGAACGACAATTTTGCCGCTGCTCAATGAAATCGGAAGGTGCGTCACCAGCTTTCCAAAGCCGGGTTGGTCGTCGCCGGTGCCGATAACAAGAAAGTCATTCTGCGCGCCTTCGCGCAACGCATCTGCGCCGTCGACGGTGACGCGTAACGCGGGAAATCCTGTTTGGCGGCCGAAGTGCCCCATCAGCGTGACAAAGGTTTCGATCTCCTGCTCGGTGGGCGTGGGCGGAAGAACTACCGTGGTTTCGCTCAGGTCGGCAATGCGCGTAAACGGGAAACCTGCGTTCGAGAATATTTCGAGGTTGGGCATGGGCGCCCAGTGGGGATAACCACGAAGATCGAGATATGAATCGCGCAGGATTGAACCCTGCATGTTGATGGGAGCGGTGTCTTCGCAGCGTTCCTTCTTGCGAAATTGGAATGTGAAATCGAAGGACAATGTATTCGAAAATGGCCGCAAGTTGACAACAGGAACAGGAACTTGCGTCTCCGTTGTGCGCGAAGTTTCCTGTCCTGGGATGAGCGGAACTGACCCAAGAAATGCCTTGTTGACGCGCACCTGCAAGCTTGAGACGGGACCGATGGGAATCGAGTTGTAGCGGTAGGCGAGATGAAGCGGAACATTAGGCCGATCGGAGTTCGCAGTCAGTCCATAATACATGTCGGGCGGAATGCGGAAATAGACATTCAGGGGCGCGGTGCCGTCCCCCTGTAGCTCCTCGGCCGTCACATAGTTCCAGAGCGGGATGGTCTCGTCCGTTCTCGCCCAGCGGGGCGCGTCATCCGGCGCGCGCTTGGCCGGCAGCCTGAGGCCGTCGATGGGAACCTGATTGCCGTTCAGCATGTCGCTGTTGAAAGCCACCGCTTGCGCTGCCGTCACGACATCATCTGCGTTGCCGCCCGCAATGATTAGAACTTTGCCGTCCGGATCGTTTGGGTTGGTGCGCATTGCCACGGTGGGAGAGCTCACGCGGGTGATGTTCAGGCTCGCGGGAATACTGGCGGGGTTCTCAGCGACGACGATGACGTTGCCATGCGGTATGGCTCCGATGTGCACCGGAAAACGCGCTGCGCGGTTCTCGGAGACGAGTCCGAAGTAGCTGGTTACAATGCCCGCAGCCTGAATCGCTTTATACGAAGGCTGCGTGGGGAAAACCACGGGGATGCTGACGGGTTGAACGACCTCCGGGTCGACAAAAGGTGTAGGAAGATTCTTGAGATCGTCGGCCAGCGGCAGCAGATCCCCCTGGATGTCGATGTAGGTGCTGCGGTGAACGCTGGCCCAGAGGGCCGTGTTCGCGGGATCCTCGCAAGCCGTTGTGTAGTGGCCGACGAACTCGATCATGAGGGTATTGTTGTGGATCAGCAGCTCAGGAGGAATCGTGAACTCCTCCTCGGCATCGCTGCCATCGGAGCCGCCGAGCTTTCCAGGCGTAGGCTCGACCGAGGCAAAAAGTGTTCCATTCAAGCTGATCTTGAGATGGCTCAACTGTGGAAGGAGAGCCGGCGAAAACGCGTAGTAGATATGTATTTTAGCGGCGCGGACGACGTGGGTCTCCGGCAGCGCGAAATAAATATTGTGCTGCGTGTCGATGCCGTGCAGTTCGATTTGCGTTGAGCCGGCGTCGGCGAGGGTAAACCTGTCGCGAAACTGGCCGGGAAGAATTGCGGCATTGTTCGTGCCAGTGGCGTTTTGCGCGGCGGGAGCATTTTGCAGGGCAGGTGCGTTTTGCGGAGCCCTAGCGATTCGCAATGTGGTATCAGGCGCCGGCGCTTGTGTAAACACTTTGGCAGGCCCTGCGGCAAGAATTGCAGCCACAAAAAGGAGACATGCGGAGCCCACGATCGAGAGGGGCGCGGATTTCTTGGTTGGCTTGTCCTTGCCGCTGATGATGGTGAGGAAAGCGGCTTTCAGCCCGCGCATTGAAATCCGGAAAATGTGGCCCAGGCTGCGAAGAACATGATCGTTTTCTCGTGATTCTCCCCAGCCAAGCCAGGAATCGGCTCGGGAATAAAGTGCTACGGTAAGAACTTCCTGCTCCGCGATCGACAGGTTGTTGAAATGAACGCGCAGGACATTGTCTTCTTTCGACACCACCGTTGCAGGAAGGTCGATGGATTGCCGTGGGAATGAAAATGCCAGGCGCACTTCGGCCGGGAGTGTGCCATCGAAGGCCTCTTTGAAGCGGATGCCTGCGCCGCCATTGGAGACGTCGATGGTTTCACCGGCGATCGCTCTTCCATTGGGCAACTTAACCGAGAGCGGCGTGACGACGTTGATGCGAACTGTGGTGCGACGTTGTTGCAACTCGCGTGCGACCGCTGTGCATACACCCAGGATGACGACGTTGAAAAGGCACCAAATGACGTTCATGATCACCGTGCCACGGCGACTTGTATCCCAGATGAAGAAGCGCGGAATGGCGACGACGAGCCCGGCGATATTGAAGATGAGCATCACCAGGAAAGGCTGCGCGATTCTGGAGTCGAAAAAGGTGCGCTTGACCACCCCGCCTTTTGAAGTGACGTTGAACTTGCCGAGCCTGGGGCTAATAATCGCCATCATGGTGGGCAGAAGGATGTAAGGCGACAGGACAGTCTCGTAGATCTCATTCCAGAACGAGTGCCGATGTTGGCCTTGGATGCGTGAGTTGGTGACATTCAAAAGCACGAGGTGAGGAAACGCGTAGGCCAGAATCGCAGCCCAGAAACCGGGAATATTGGTGTGGCTGAAGAGGAGATAAATCAGCGGCGCAGAAAGG
>CAZKJB010000132.1:0-10344 GCA_964552975.1 uncultured Occallatibacter sp.
AGCCCGACCACAAAATCTGCCTTGGGGTCGTAGAATCCCTCAATCAATCCGTCTTCAGAGTTCGCCATGGGCCGAAAGCGACGGGCCAATTTGCGCACGCCCTGATGATGATAGCTGTTGACCTGCAGCGTGGACCGTCTGTACCAGCGCTCCAGCGGAGACTTGTCAATGAGCTTGACCGCGTGCCGATACGTGTCGTAGCGATCGCGATTGAGCTCAATATGCTTGAGGCGCGAACCTTTTTCCTTTTGTACGTCGCCGAACAGCGTGCCACCACAAACCACGTTAAGTAGGTGGGATCCCCGGCAAATTCCAAGAATCGGAAGGCGCTGGCGCAAAGCGTGGCGAAGAAGCCGAATTTCGATCTCGTCCTTCAACGGACTGGTTTCTTCGAGATAAGTGAAATTGGCTTTTTGAGCTTTGTACCTCCCAGGCTCGACATCGTCTCCTTCCACCAGCAGCAGACCGTTCATTCCCTCCATGTACTGCGGCAAACAAGCAAGGATGCCCTCGGCCATAGGAACCATCACGGGAAGAATTTTGAGCCGCATGAGGAGTTCGAAGTGAATCTCGCCAAGGAAGTCGACTGGGCGATTCTTGCGCATCATGCGCCGCGTAACGACGAGAACTTTGGGCCGGTTCATGATTCTCCTCAAGACAGGAATCCTGGATCAGGGATCAAGGAACGAGCGCGCACATTAGGGGGCCAGCGCCCGCAGCGCATCGACCAGCCGGGAATCTTTGTCACGCCCCTGCGAAGCGACGCGAATGTGAAAACGATCCATGCCGATTTTGTTGGAGCAATCGCGCACATACATTAAATGCTCGGTGAGCAAGCGCGCCTGGACCTCGGCTGCCGTCAGCCCGCTCGTGACCTTGCATAACACGAAATTGGCGCCCGTCGGATAGGGTTCGATGCCGGGTGTCGACTTGAGAGCTTCATAGAGCCAGCGAACATCGCCGATCAGGCGCTTTCGTGCCTCCTGATAATCCGCATCGGTAGAGGGCAGCAGCGACAGAAAGTAATGTGCCACGCTATTCAGGTTCCAAGTGGGGATGAACCGGCGCAGGCGATTCAGAAGGTACAAATTGCCGGAATAACAATACCCGATGCGTAGCCCCGGCACTCCGCAATGCTTGCTCACACTGCGCACAATCAGAAGATTTGAGAACTGGTCTGCAATCGGCAGAAGACTGGGCACGGACTCGCCGGCGAAATCGATGAACGACTCGTCGATGAGAACAAGCTCCAGGTCCTTCGTCTGCTCGAGAAAATCGACCATCTCCTCGCGGGAGAATAGCTGGCCGGTCGGGTTTCCGGGGTTGATGACCAACAGCGCCCTAAGGTTGCGGCTCCTCACCCAGGCGAGATAGTCGGCAAGGCGAAGCTGGTAGTGCTGTTCCGGATCGAGGGCATAGAGTTCCGCGTCACGATAGTCGCGCAACTTCTCGATGTATTCGCCGAAGGTTGGCACCGGCACTCCGATGCGGTCAATTAACAGCGTGTTGATGAGTACAATCAGTTCCGTTGCGCCGTTGCCGATAATCAGGTTCTCAGGGTTGACGTGGAGGACCGCGGCCAGGTTCTTCTGGCTTGTAAGCGGATTGTTCGAAGGATAGGACTTGATGAGATTGGGAAGATTCTCCTGCATCCCGCGCATCATGGCCGCGGTCGGGTAATAGGGACTTGCGATGAAGCAGAAATCGATGATCTCCTTCGCCTTTTCGTATCCCACAAGCTCTGCGAGGGATGGGGAGTGGGAGGTCTCGTAGAAGAGATGCCTGCGTATTTCGGGTTCGGATTTCATCGATCCTGCAGTCTTTGTCACGTCGTTTTCCTTGCCCATAAATAGGCCAAATGCCTCTGGAAGCTTAGCACTCCCGCGGTCACCGGCGCATCCATGGCCCGCGGAGTCCCAAGGCTCAAAATTTAGCTCCGCAATGGATTTGACTTTACTCGAGTTCCAGCATCACCATCGCTCCAGATATGATGGGAAATCGTATGGCTCATACTCCGATTGGCCTTGACCCCGGCAAATGGGTCGTTGCGGCAATGTTGTTCGCCTCTACTGCTCTGGTTTCAGGGCAGGCACAGATTTCTCCGCGAGACCAACTGGTTTTTACGCCCTATCATCAAACCGGAATCTACGATATCGGCGAAAAGGCCGGCTGGACGGTGACGCGCACTGCAGATACCACTTGTCTGCACTATTCCTACACGGTCAAAGAGAACAACTTTCTCCTTGTGAAGAGTGGAGATCTGGATCTTACCTCGGGAACGGCGACGATCGAAGTTCAGCTCAACGAGCCCGCGATGATTCTCGTCAATATCAATGCAGAATGTGCGTTGCCTCCCTCCGCTGCCGCTGATGTTGCCCGCGAAGACAAGCCCACGGAGATTCTAAAGCCGACTTTGCTGGGCGCTGCAATCGCGCCGCAACTGCTGAAGCCTTCAGAGGAAACACCGAGCGACTTCGACGCATTCTGGAAGGCCAATCTCGAGAAGCTGGCCAAGATCCCCATCAATCCTCAACTGACTCCGATGACGACCGAGAAGCCCGGCATTGAGATGTACACTGTCAAACTTGATAGCGTGGATTCGCATGTTCAGGGATATCTGGCCAAGCCTTCCAGGCCGGGCAAATATCCTGCGATGATCCTGTATCAATATGCGGGGGTATACAAGCTGAATCCAGATAACGCCGCACATTACGCTCAGCAGGGCTGGCTCACCTTCAATGTTGATTCTCATGACATGCTGCCCAGCGACGATTCGGGCGCGTCCAAAGACTATGCATCGATCAACAATGACGACCGGGATAAGAGTTATTTCCTCGATATGTTTCTCCGCGACACGCGCGCCGTTGATTTCATCGCCAGTTTGCCGGAGTGGGATGGGAAAAACATCGCGCTGACGGGAAGCAGCATGGGCGGTTGGCAGAGCCTTGTCACGGCTGGGCTCAACCCTTCGCGCATTACCGCCATTGCCGTCAATGTTCCCGCCGGCGCGGACATGAATGGCTCGCTGCACGGTCGTAAGACCGGCTATCCGAACTGGAAGATGGATGATGCAAACGTCGTAAAGACTTCACCATATTTCGATCCGGTGAACTTTGCGCCCCGCATTAAAGCTGCGACGCTTGTGGCGATGGGATTCATCGATACCACCTCTCCGCCGGCCGGAGTCTGGTCACTCTACAATCAAATCACCGCGCCCAAGGCGGTGGTTCCGCTTGTCAACGCGGGGCATGACAACTTCTCGCCTCCCGAGAAGTTTCTTCCCTATCAACAGCGCGCAACCGAGATGTTCAATCAAATTCTCGAAGGGCAACCGATTTCCTTCGAGTAGGCGGCCGCTTCATCGTGGAGGACTTGATTGCGAGAAGCGCATATCTTCCATGCTCGTTGATTCTTGTTACAGCTCCATCGAGCGGGCACGGGCCAGTTCCACGATTTTTTCAATCATGTCAATGTACGAGTAGCCGGCCTTTTTTGCGGCCATGGCGAATTCGGCGGCGCTGGCGAGCCACGGATTTGGATTCGCTTCGATTACGTACACGACGCCCTTCTTGGTCAAACGCATGTCGATGCGGCCGTAGTCGCGCAGCTTGAGGGCGCGATAGGCGGCGAGTGCGGTGTCCTGAAGTTTTTCAGTGGTCTCGTCGTCGAGGTCTTCGGCCGGCGCTGATTTAGTAACTTTATAGGCCTCGGTGTCGTGATCGAACTTCACATCCTGGCAAGCGATCCTCGGGGTTCCCTTGGGCAGCTTGGAAAGATCGAGCTCAATTAGCGGGAGCACCTCAGCGTTATCGTTGCCAAGAATTGCGGCGTAGATTTCGCGGCCTTCGATGTACTCCTCAATGAGCGCCGGACTGTCGAATTCCTCGTGGATGTAGTGGATGCGTTCCATTAGCTCTTTCACGCTGTTGACGAAGGAGCCCGAGTCGATGCCGGCGGAGCCGTCTTCAGAAACTGGCTTCACGATGAGCGGAAACTCGATATCGTGCGAGTGATCGGTGCGGCCCTTATACGAGGTGGCGAAGTACGGAGTCTTGATCTTGTGAAAGTCGAAGATTTTCTTTGCGAGCGACTTGTCCTGCGCGAGATAGAGAGCCTGCGGGCCGCCGCCTGTGTACGGAATCTGCAGCAGTTCCAGATAGGCGGCAATGTCCTTATCCATCGTGTCGTGGCCGGCGTACGATTCTGTGATGTTGAAGATAAGGTCCGCGCCACACCTGGCGAGCGCAAGCAGCGATTGATTCTTGCCGTCGAGGACGTGATAGGAGGGTTCGTGTCCAAGCTTCGTCAACGCCTCAAAGATCTCTTCGCGATCGTGCAAGGGATCTTTTTTCTTCTTCGAACGCTTCCCATTTTTGCCGCGCTGCGCCTTCACCGGCTCCGGCTCCGGCTCTGGCGGGCCATCCTCCCACACGTCGTGCAAGATCGTTACTTTGAGATTTGCCATGACCATGATGCCTCTACGTCTTTTCGGTCTTGCTCCTGGCTACCGCCAGCCTCTGATGTCAAGCGCAATCAGGGCGAAATAAACTTGCCCCGATTGATGTAGTTCATCGCCAACGCGGTCGCGTACACAGTGACTTCAGTCAATGACTCCCGTTCGCATTTCATATCAGCGCGCAGGCCCAGCTCATTGATTTTTGCCTCGATGGCTTCAACTAACTTCTTAACCAGTGGGCGTTGAACGCCGGTCCAATAATTCACCTTGTCGACAAGCACCTTTCGGTTCTCGCGAAGAAGATCCACCGCCGGGCGAACATTTTTTCTGCGGCGTCTGGATACTTTGAAGATGTCCCGCAGATCGGTTTCGAGGGGGAGCTCAACCAGGGTAAGCTGCTGTTCGAGCGCACGCTGATAGAACTCGCCGACCGTGACTGCCATTTCATCCACGGTGATGTCGGTATCGCCGTGCGCAACCACCGGATCTGCATCGCCGAACTTGCGGCCAATGCGATCCATATAGAGCAGCTTCTTCATCGCGCCCCAGCCCTTGTAGCGCTTACGCCAGTTGGAGCGTGGTGTGAGCCATACCGCGAATGTCTCTGCGAAGTCTTCGTCGGGATGCTTCTGCGCGTACCAGCCCTCCATGTGGCGCACAAATTGGCGCGAGAACGGAACCGGCTTGTAGTTTTCGCGGTAGGCCCGGCGAAACGGTCCGAAGAGGTCGCGCCACGTTTGCGTTTTATAGAGCGCATAGGCGTAGTTGAACGCGTGACCGGCTTCGTGGCGCATGTACATCATGATTTGCTGCGTGTCTTCAATGTCATTCATCTCCGATTCGAGGCGCTGCAGTTTCGGATCGGCCAGGTAGAACGGGATTCCGATCACAGGTTCCATGTTCGGGCAGCCCCACTCATCAGTGAGGTAGCACCTGGGCCGAAACCGGGTGAGTCCCTTTGCGTCCAGCTCTTTGTAGAGTTGCAGGACAAAGCGTTCAAGGGGAGAGCCCTCCAGCTTCAGACCGAGTTGCTGAATCGGCTTGGAGAGGATCTCCTGAACCTCAGCCGGTGCTTTCTCGAAATTGGCCACAGATAGCCGAAGGGTAGCACAGGGGAGAGGGCGTTCAACTGAAGCTACAACTTCGGAGTTAGTAGCAATTGGGATTCGTCGCGACGAGATGGGAGCCCACGTTCTTAGCGCGTTTCTATGAGAGCGAAAGAAAAACGCTTATCGCGAATTGTCACCGGTATGGTGAGACTGTTAGAAGAATGTGGCTGGCGACCGCCTTTCCGTTTTTCATCGCTGGAATGAACTTCCAACGACCGGAGGCTTTTATCAAAACGTCGCCGATCGGCCCCTCGTCAGCCTTGTTAATTATTTTTGCAGAAGCTACTTTTCCAGCGACATCAAGAATCAAATCGACGAGCACTCCTCCGGGCGGAAAGGGATGCTCAGCGTCTGGCGGGGGTGGCGTGTCAAGAAGGATTTGAATCGGCACGTTGACATTTCCAAGAGGAGAAGCAACCGCCTTCGAAGGCCCCTGCTGCATGGAGCCCACCTGCCTTCCTGAGAGATCGTAACTCTTGAACTGCGTTGCCAGATCGTAGATTTGCGTGCGCCATTTGTGGACAGGAGCCGGAGAGAGATCAGCATCAATCTCGCTGCGGATGCCGCCGGCTCGCGCGCTCTCAATCGCTTTCTGAATCCGTTCGAAGTCGGATGTCGGCCACAGGTCGGCGAGTGTGCGCCATGCGTCTTTTTCGCGCCCGCTGTAGAGGTAAGCCCACACCATTTCGAGCACTTTGATCTTCGTGCTCGTCAGATCGAGCAGATCGCGCAACTCTTCTGGGGGAATAACGGACAATCGCCCGTCGCAGTTCTTGAATTTACTCAACAGACCTGAGTTAAGTTGAGTCCGGAGCCTGGCGATTTGCTCGTCGTAATACGGTTGAAACTGCGAACTCACATCAACCAGGTGCTGATTCTCAAACCGCAACACAAGGGTTGGGAGAAATTCGAATTCTGACAGGGGAATGTCGTCGAAGCGGTTTAGAGCGACGGCATCCCTTGTCCAGATCTCGACGCGACCATCCATATCCGTGTCGGCTGCGCGGTACCAATCTCCTTTTGTCAGCTTTCGAAGCAGCCGCGGCGGTCCGCTCAGCGAGTACACCTCGTATGTCGTCCCCACATCCGACGCGGCTTGTTCAATCTGAAAAGCGACAACCGGCGTTCCCAGCCCAAGGTCCGCACCCAGTACGTCGATATCGACCTGTGCGGCGCTCCGCGCAACGACAACCTCGTTCCGGTTGCGTACGACGGATGCCTCACAGGCCCGCGTCGCGAACTCATGCTCCCTTTGCGGGCCTACCGTTACGATCACTCCGGTCGCGAACAATGTCGAGAACTGGCCGGCCCCAGCATCGCACACGACGCCCGCGGCGGTCTGGCCGGCGCCGAACTTTGGCATCAGGCAGAGGCAAATCGCCAGAAGCAATCGTCGCGTGCGAAGTTCACGTGGGGTTTCTTTCTTTTGCATCGATATGCTCGAATTGTACGGCTCGGCAGCAGCAGGGCGCGGCCAAGGCCAAATCGACAAGACGAAATTCAAGACTGCCCCAAACAGGGCATCTACCCGCGGGAGTGCTGCGAAAAGCACGTTGGTAACAATTCTTTGCCGCGCCCAATAGACAAGGCCCTGTTCCCACGGGAAAATAAGGATTGGGCTCAAACGGTTGACGGCGGGAAGGCATTCACGACTTCGCCCGGCCGGTGCGACTTGCAGGCCGGATTTGCAGAGAGCGGCCGCCGCGGTAATGCCGCTGCATTGGGAGGGTTCTGACCGATGTCCTGGCTGAACAAATTAAAGCAAGACCTCAACAGACTCGGGGAACCGGTGCGTTCAAGAGCAGATCGGATGGCCGCATCACGGCTGAAGGTCAGCTACGGGCCCGATTCGCCGCCGACGCTCGCAGGCGTCAAAAACATCAGCAGCAGTGGCATCTATCTGGTGACTGAGAAGCGCCTCCGCACCGGCGAATTGATCACCCTCACACTTCAGGAAGAAGCCCAGCCGGAAAGCGGCCCCGAACTCCAGTTTTCTGTTCATGCTCGAGTCGCCCGGCAGGGAGAGGATGGCATAGGGCTTTCGTTTGATCTGCCTCCTGGCCTGGATCGAAGCCTGTGGGGAGTATTGGTACGAAACATAACTCTTCTCAACGATCCCGAAGAAATCGCCCAGATGTTCCACACTCTCCGGAGCATCCTCTTCCTATGCCGCCTCTGCCATTCCAAAGCTGAGGAGGCGATTCTTCTAATGGGCGGACAGCTTGACTCGGATCGCACCAATACGCTCGTCAAGATCGCGATCGCCGCGGAAAAGCTGTTGGCCGCGGAACCCGATCCCGAGCAGATGCGTGCCGATCCAAAACTGCTTGCCAACATCCTGCGCGAAGGATCATGGGCCCCCGACGAGCTGACCCGTGAGTTATGGACGGGCCTGCTTGTCAGCTCCTGTTCAGCGGATGCGCCGGACAATTCCAATCAGGTCTTCGTCAACCTGCTCATCCATATCACGCCGATACAGGCCCGGATCCTGGCCCACGCATGTGAACTCGCCCTGGCCTCCGAGCCCGAAGCTGGGAGTTCGAGTTCCGGCTCCGTCGTGCTTAGCGCGGCGGAAATGATTCATCTTACCGGGGTGCACGAGCTTGCCAGGAATGCAACGGATGTCTCATATCTCTTCAACCTGGGGACGTTGAAGAATGTCTTCAACTTTACCTCGTATCTGCCTATCGACAGCTTCGATGTAACTCCCAGCAGCCTGGGCCTTGCGCTCTACAAGCACTGCCGCGGCAGCCGCGAAAAGATTGAGCCAAAGCTTGTCGAACAGGCCGAGACCAGTCTGGTCCACTTTATGCCTCCGCCTCACCCCCCGCTATTCGGCGCAACGCCTCTGCCACCGCTCTCTACTTTTGAGGGCTAGGGTCGCAAGACCCTGCCTGAGCTGACGAGACGGCTCGCGGGCCATTCTTCGCGGATCCTGCTTCTCCGCTCTGGACGATTTATGATATCCGTCAGGCTTTGACCCACTCTTCGCGTTTGGCGCCAGCCACGCGTCATCACCGATGCATCAAAACATTTCACTGGAGGCGCAGTGACGGATTCTTTCGCTCAATTCAAGCAGAACCAAAAGGCAAGCTGGGCCCACTTTGCACCCTTGGAAGCGGTGACAACACCCACTGCCGCACGTTTGGTCGAATGGGCGGGCGTCCAGCCTGGGCAACGTCTTCTTGACGTTGCTTGTGGCACGGGTGTCGCCGCTGTCACGGCGGCGCGTCGCGGGGCCATCGTCAGCGCCCTCGACCTCACTCCGCAACTGCTGGAGCGCGCTCGCGAGAATGGCCAGATCGCCGGTGTCGACATCGACTGGCGCGAAGGCGACGCCGAACAACTCCCATTCGGCGACGCGGAATTCGATGTGGTCTTGAGCCAATTCGGCCATATCTTCGCGCCCCGTCCTGAGGTCGTGACTGCCGAAATGCTGCGCGTACTCAAGCCCGGCGGGACGATCGGCTTCTCCACATGGCCCCCGGAATGCCTCGTCGGCCTAACATCGGAGCTCGCGGGGCGCTTCATGCCGCCACCACCGCCCGGCATTCTGCCGCCCTCGCTGTGGGGCGTTCCGGAAATCATTCGGCAGCGGTTGGGTTCGGGGGTCAAGGACATCACATTCGACCGCGGCAGCATGTTGTCTCCGGCACTGAGTCCGCAACATTTCCGGGCGAATATCGAGCGATCCGCTGGTCCGATCATCAAACTCGTCGAAGTGCTGAGCGCCTCGAACCCTCAGGCGCTGGTCGAATATCGGCAGCAATTCGACGCAATCGTCGCGGTATACATGCGCGACAACACTGTCCGGCAGGATTACCTGATCACACGCGCCATCAAGTGTTGACGAGCGCTCCGGTTTGCGCCTACGGGTTATTCTCGATGACACCTGCGAAGATGCTCAAGATTATCGAGCCGAAATACGCCAACACAGAAAGTGTTTTCATCGTCAGAATCACAGTGGCCAGAACGCCGGTGCAGTAGCCTAGCGAGGCACACGTTCTCCAGTTGAGCGCGGAATAAACCCCAACATAGACCATTGCAAGAACTATCTGGAGCGCAACGAGCTTGCGGAACAATCGCGCAAGCAGGAAGAGCGGAAAGCTCAGGATGGGCATGACGCAATAGAGAATAGAAAGCACGGGATTAAACCGCGTGTCGATGAAGACAGCGGAGGCCAGGCCGTATCCCATGACCCCAAAGCTGAGCAGTCCAGCGATCAAGTTGAGAACAAACAAACCAATTCTACGAATCGTCATCCCGTTTCCAGTTTCCCATAATTACGCGCGCTGCTTCGTCAGCATCGCTGCCGCGACCGCAGCTTGTCCGTAGCTCAGTCCGCCGTCGCCTGGGCTGACCTGAGCGTGCTGGAAGACCTGGAATCCTTCTCTTTCAAGGCCGGTGCGCAACAGCCGCGCAAGACGGCGGTTGTGCAGGCAACCGCCGCTCATTACAACTTGATTGATCCCGGTTACAGACCGCGCATTTGCGGTGGCAAAGATGAATCCTTCTGCCACGCCGGAATGAAAGCGCGCGGCGATCCGTTCTTTGGAAACGCCGTGGCGCAAATCATCCACGATGGCTTGCCACATCGCTCCCGTATTCAATGTCACGCCATTCATGCTCCACAGCTCAGGCACGTAATCTCGGCGATCGAGACGGTCGTCTTCATCCGCTGCAATCCCTTCTAGCTCAATGGCTGCCTGCGCGTCGTAGTCCACTTCGCGGCGATTGAGCACCAGCGCCGCAACGGCATCGAAGAGGCGGCCCAGGCTT
>CAZKJB010000133.1:0-10336 GCA_964552975.1 uncultured Occallatibacter sp.
ACCATCAAAATGCTCATCGTAGACTCCTTATCTCTAAGCACAAGCTTCTGGCTGCCAGCTTCCAGCCTCTCGCTCACCCTTTTGAACTTCGCACTTAAGCGGCCCCGCTGAATTCATGCATTGCGGTCGCTGTCACGGTTGTTGACCCGTAAAGCCGATGCTTCGGGCTAGAAGCTAGTGGCTAAGAGCTGGAAGCTGATCTTTTCATTCTTCGTGAAGCGGATCGGCGATGCCGTATTCCTTCAGCTTGCGATAGAGCGTCGTCTTGCCGATTCCTAGGAGTTTTGCAGCCTGCAGCTTGTCGCCATTGAGAGTGCGTATCGCTGACAGGATCGCGTCCTTTTCGAGCTCGGCCAGCGTCTTCACATCGGGCGCGCTTGGGTTGCCAGCCGAGTCTATGCCCAGGGCAGCGGCGCGGCGAGCCTCGAGCCCTTGCTGCTGCAACTGAGTGGGCAGGTCGCCCAAATGCAGCACCGGCCCAGAGCTCATCGCACAGGCCCGTTCTACGGAGTTCTCGAGCTCCCGCACGTTGCCCGGCCAATCGTGGCGCATCATAGTACGCAAGGCCTCGTCAGAGAGCGTAAACTTGCGGCCGTGCTCTCGGCTGATGCGGTCAAGGAAGTGGGCCGCGAGCAATGGAATGTCTTCGCGGCGGTCGCGCAGGGAGGGCAAGCGGAGATTGACGACGTTGAGCCGGTAAAACAGGTCCTTGCGAAAACTGCCCTTCTCAACCATCGCCGCCAGATCGCGGTTGGTCGCAGCCACGATGCGCGCCCTGATCGGAATGCGATGCGTCGCACCGACCGGCCGGACCTCTTTCTCCTGCAAAGCGCGGAGGAGCTTGGCCTGGAGGTCAAGCGAAAGCTCGCCGATTTCGTCGAGAAACACTGTGCCGCCTTCAGCCGAGACGAGAAGGCCGTCCTTGGAATGATTGGCGCCGGTGAAAGCGCCTTTCACATAGCCGAAGAGCTCGCTCTCGATCAGGGTGGGCACCAGCGAGCCGCAATCGACCGGCAAAAAAGGTTTCTGTGCGTTCGGGCCGTAGGCATGGATGGTCCGCGCCACAAGCTCTTTTCCCGTTCCGCTCTCACCAAGGATCAGAACAGGGTGCGTGCTTTGTGCGATCTTTGAGAGAATCCGGTAGAGCTTCTCCATCTCGGGCGAGCGGCCAATCATCGAGCCCAGCCCCTCGGAGAGCCTCAACCGTTCCCGCAACTGGCGCGTCGCGGTATCGGTCATGTGGTTCTGCGCTGCCCGGTCAAGCACCGAAGATAGCTCGTCCATCGCGAATGGCTTGGTGAGGTAATCGGACGCGCCGCAGCGCATGGCTTCGACTGCCGCGTTCACCGTGCCGGTCGCGGTCATGGCGATGACGGAGGTGTCGGGATAAAGGAGCTTCACCTCAGAGACCAGTTCCAACCCCTCGGTCGATCCAGCTGGCAGGTTGACCAGCAGAATGTCGGCGATGTGGCCACGCAGCAGGCTCCTCGCCTGTGCAAGATCGCCGGTGCTATCGACCGCGTATCCCAGGCTGGCCGCGATCTCGGCGCAGGCCGAGCGCACCGCCGCATCCGCGTCCACGACCAGCAGGTGCAAACGTATCGCCGGGTCGGCGAGTTGTGGGATGAACTCCATGGCCCTTGAATTGATGACTGTATCCAGCATTGTAGTCGCCTCGGTTCAGAGTTAACAGCTCACGGTTCACAGTCGCCGGTTTTCGGCTCTTCGCCGACAGCTTTCTTACTTCGGTGGCCGCTGAGGGATAACGGCGAAAGTCCCCTCATGCACGAACAAGCTGATGGCTAATATCTCGCCTTCCGCACCGGCAGCTCGATCTCGAAGCGCGCACCGCCCTGTTCGCGATTGGCGGCGAAGACGCGTCCTCCGGCAGCCTCCACGATGGAACGGGTAATTGCGAGGCCCAGTCCGCGGTGGCTGACCTGCCAGCCGCCTTTCCGTGTTCCGCTCTTGCCGCGAGTGGTAAAGCCAGAGGCAAAGATTCTCTCGAGAGCGTCCTGAGGAATGCCCGGCCCGTTATCTTCAATGACCAAAGCAACGGACGCAGCGGTTCCCATTGCGGCGGGACGCTCACAAAGCGTCATATGAATTCGTCCGCCCGCGGGCATCGCCTCAGCCGCGTTCTTTACCATGTTCACCAGCACCCGCGTCAGATCCTCGCCCGTCAGCCGTACCGGTTGCGCGCCGCCTTCGGTATCGACGGTGAGCGCAATTGCCGGCCCGGCCATGGCAGAGAGAAGATTGCGGTTTGCCAGCAGTTCAGCGGCCAGATTGGCAACCGGCATTGCAGGCAGCAAGTCCCAGCGCCGGTTCCGGTCACGATGCCCATCCGGATTCTGGCCAAGACCCCGCTCGATCTGCCGATTTTCATTTGCGGCAGCTTCCGCGGCAGTCTCAGCCTGCTGGAGCTCTGCCGCCGAGGGCCCTGCCGCGAGGGGCCATCGGCCCGATTCGCGATTGAACCAGGATGGCGTTGGCGACGGCGCCTCGCCTGCAGTGTGGGTGTCGATGTCGACGAGCTTCTCTACCAGGCGGCGACTGGCTGAGGCCACCAGCCGCAGTTCGCTTCCGTAGTGCGCGAAAGGAGCTGCGAGCACCCCCGGCTCTTCGAGCAGATCGCAATAAAGCCCCAAAGCCGTCACCATATTCCGGGCGTCGTGTGCAACCTCCTGAAGGCTCTCGCCCTCGCTGCGCAATTTGGCCAGGGTTTCCACCACCGTTTCTACGCGCTTGCGGTTCTCGCTCGATGCCCGTTCAGCCTTCACGGTTTGCTGCCCGACCTGCTGCCCGATCTCCTGCATGGTTCGCTTCCTTTCGTAAATCGGGACGTGAGCCCGGCGAAGACTGATCCGCGCTCAGCGCCCCCGGAATTTCACGGCATTCGGCCCGTTCCCGTTTCCGTTTTGCCACTGGGTTTTGCCCTGTTCTGATACACGTGGCGTGCCAAACCAGAACACCTTCCCTAAGCTCCTGATAAGGGGAGGGATGATGGAGTGAACCTGATTCGTCGGCGACAAACAGGTGATGGCCACTGGTTCCAAAACGGAACCTCAATTTCGTGGAATCTCGAACAAGATGCTTTATTTCATTTGGTTACAGGAACTTCCTATCTCGGCACTTGAACTCGTTGAATTTCCCACACTGGGAACAGATCCTCCGCCAGATTCGGCGCCCCGCGCCCTCTGTACAATCGCCCTATGCAAACGGCCGAAATTTCGCTTCGTCCGGGGGGCAGGAGAGCCACCGAACTTCGCCCGCTCACATTGACTCCCGGCTATGTTCAAACCGCCGAAGGCGCGGTCCTGGTGTCACTAGGAAATACGCGGGTTTTGACTTGCGCGACTGTCGAGCAGGGCGTCCCCGGCTGGCTGCGCAATACCGGCCGCGGATGGGTCACAGCCGAGTACTCGATGCTGCCGCGCTCCACCGTCACCCGCACGCCGCGAGAGAGCGAACGAGGCAAGATCGGCGGAAGGACCCATGAGATTCAGCGGCTCATCGGGCGCAGCCTGCGTTCCGTTGTCGACATGCATGCACTGGGAGAGCGCACGGTGATTCTCGACTGTGACGTGATTCAGGCGGACGGAGGCACGCGCACGGCTGCTATCACGGGCGCGGCTGTGGCGCTGGGCCTCGCGTTGACTGCGCTCGTCAAGGCCGGAACGCTGAAGCACTCTCCGCTCAAGCAGCTCGTCGCCGCCACTTCGGTGGGAATCGTCGACGGACAGGCGCTGCTCGATCTTTGCTACGAGGAGGATTCGCAGGCAGAGGTCGACATGAATGTGGTGATGACGGCCGATGGAGGCCTGATCGAAACGCAGGCAACTGCCGAAAAGGGTTCTTTTTCGCGCACACAACTGAACGGCTTGATCGATCTGGCGGAGTCTGGCATCAAGGAGCTCTTCCTGGCGCAGCGCGCGGTGCTCGGAGCTTGAAGGAACTAAGAAATTCACCGCATCTTTTCGACGAACTGCCGAATCCGATCAGCCGAGGATAAGGCATAGCTTTGCCGCTGCTGTTTCGCCCCGAGGAAAAACCCGATGCCCAAGAAGACTACCGCTGTTGCCCGTGACGCCGCGCTCCGTCAGCACCTGGTCGAAGTGCTCGAAGGCGGTCATGCACACGCGACGTTCGATGCCGCCACGAAGAACCTGCCTGCCGCACTGCGCGGTAAGCGCCCCAAGGGCGCCGAACACTCACCGTGGGAGATCCTCGAGCACCTGCGCATCGCGCAATGGGACATCCTGGAGTTTTCGCGCGACCCGGAGCACACGTCGCCGGATTGGCCGACCGGCTACTGGCCTCGAACGCAGGCTCCCCCGGATGAGAAAGCGTGGGACAGGAGCGTCCGCGACTTTCGCAGGGACCTGAAGGCGATGTGCAACCTGGTCACGAATGAGTCAGTGGACCTGGTCGCCAAAATCCCGCATGGGACGGGCCAAACTGTCTTGCGGGAAGCCCTGCTGCTTGCGGACCACAGTGGTTATCATCTTGGCGAGATGGTGCTGGTGCGCCGCCTGCTGGGGGCGTGGGGATAAGCGAGGAGGCAAGACTGCGTCCAGCTTCTAGCCCTTCGCTCGCAACCGACTGCTTATTTCAGCAACGCCGCGAGCAACAACGTCATGGCGAGCCCGGAGACTGACAGAACCGTTTCCAGCACGGACCAGGTGCCGAGAGTTGTCTTCACATCCATTTTGAAGAGAGAGCCTACCAGCCAGAAGCCGGAGTCGTTGACGTGCGATAGCAGGAGCGACCCCGACCCGGTGGCAAGGACGAGCATCTCCGGGCGCACTCCCATGGTTCCAGCCATGGGGGCGAGAATGCCGGCGGCCACTGCCACGGCCACGGTCGCCGACCCCATGGAGACGCGCACCGCGGCGGCCAGCAACCAGGCCAGAACCAGCGGCGGCATGTGCGCATCCAAGGCAAATGTCACAGCGGCCTGAGCGGCTCCCGAGGTACGCAGGACCCCGCTCAGGCCTCCGGCGGCGGCCAGTATCACCAGAGGACCAGCGATGGGAACAAATGCGTCAGCGGTGAGCCTGCGCAGGCCACCCGAGGTGCGATAGGTGTGATCCTGAATCCTGCCTCCAAGAATAGCCAGAGCGGCAAGCGCAGCAATGATCATTGCCACGTCGGGATATCCGGCAAAATGCAGCAGGCGATTCGAAAGTGCGCCACTTGCAGTCAGCGAGTCGGCCCATCCGCCCATCAGAATCAACGCAACGGGCAGCAGGATCACAACCAGAGCGCTTAAGGCGCCGGCGGGCGTAGGCTGCGCATGGCCGTCAGGCAGAGCGTTGCTATCGGTCTCGTTGGGCGCAGTGGGCAAAACGTTCATCGCATCCTGAGCTCCACCTTCCGGCGCAAGTTTCGCCTGACGCCTCTGCCAGAGGCGAACCAGCGCGCGTTGGAGCAGCGGCCCTGCAAGAACAGCCGCAGGCACTCCCGCAACCAATCCCCAAAGCAGGACGCGCGGCAGCGCGGCGTGATACTCCGTCGTCGCCAGCAGCGCTCCCGGATGGGGAGGCAGAAGTCCGTGCGTAATGGAAAGGCCCGCCAGGACCGGCAAGCTCACCAGAATCGGCGGACGACCGGTGCGCCGCGCCGCATCTAGGATCACGGGCATCAGCAGCACCAGGCCAACCTCAAAGAAGACGGGCATCCCCACGAGGATGCCGAGCGCAAGCAGCGCCCAAGGCATGCCTTTCGTGCCACATCTCACCACCAGGAGGCTGCCGAGCGCAGTTGCCGCACCTGAGCTCAAGAGGAGTTGTCCGAGAACTGCGCCCATCCCCAGGATGATCGCGATGTGCCCCATCATTTCGCCGGCACCGGCGGTGAACGCCACCGGGACGCGTTCCAGGGGAATTCCCGAGGCGATTCCCAGCGCCAACGCAGCCACCGAGAGCCCGAGGGCCGCATGCAGCTTGAGCCGCCCGACCAGCAACAGCAGCAGCAGCACTGTGCCGGCTACGCAGGCCAACAAATATCCATCGTGCGCGGTCGCAGCCACAGAAGTCACGCGCAGATTATAGCGGCTGCTAGTCGAGCTAACCCACAATCATGGCGCAAACTTAGAACCATTTCCGCAGATCGTGAGACGGCGTTTCAACCTTTTGCCGGGGTGGCTCGTCTAGAAAGTCAGGGGCGGCCAAAGGATTAGCATCCGGCGCCCC
This sequence comes from uncultured Occallatibacter sp., assembly GCA_964552975.1. Lineage (GTDB taxonomy): Bacteria > Acidobacteriota > Terriglobia > Terriglobales > Acidobacteriaceae > Telmatobacter. Next base: position 6,198 of record CAZKJB010000133.1, read on the forward strand.
AGACCGTGGAGTTTGTCCGTATGAACGAAAGAAAGACGATGCGCGTGGCGGCGGCCCTTGCACTAGCGGTGACTGCGGTATTGTTGTTCGCGGCCTCTGCTACGGCGCGGGCTCAGGCAACGCGCTTTTTGGGCTCGATTACCACCATCAGTGGCGACACGCTGACGGTGAAGACCGACGCCGGTGACGTGCACACTGTTCAGGTTCCATCGACTGCGCAATTGAGGCGCATTGCTCCCGGACAAACAGACTTAACGAAGGCGGAGACGATCGAGTACGGCAGCCTGGCCGTTGGTGACCGTGTTCTTGTGACGCTCGACCCCAACGCTACGGGAGGAACGCCGCAAGCAGCGCGCGTTATCGCCATCAAGCAGGAAGACGTCGCCAAGAAGCAGCAAGCTGAAGCCGAAGAGTGGAATCAGGGCGTGCACGGGTTGGTAAAGAGTGTTGACGCCGCGTCGGGCGTGATTGTGGTGAATACCAGGGTTGGAACCGTTACGAAAGCTGTGACCGTGAATACCACCAGCGCGACGGTGCTCAAGCGCTACGCGCCCGGCTCCGTGCGCTTCGATCAGGCGCAGCCTGCGCCTATCGCATCCATCCAAACCGGCGACCAGTTGTGGGCGCGGGGCGCCAAGAACTCCGACGGAACTGCAATCGACGCTCAGGGTGTAGTTTCAGGCAGTTTCCGCAGCATTGCGGGAACGATCCTTTCGACCGATACGGCAGCGTCGACAGTTACCGTGAAGGATCTGGCGACCAAAAAGCCGGTAAGCATTCACGTGACCGCCGATGCCCAAATGCGGCGGCTGGATGACAGCGTAGCAACGATGATTGCCGCCCGCATGAAGGGAAACCAAGCTGGCGGCGCAGGCGGCGGCGGCCACCCGGCGAACGGCGGAGCGGGAGCAGGCGGCAACGGACCACGAACGTTTAGCCAGGGTGGCGGCGGCCGGGCGGGCGGAGGCGATCTTGAAAGCATTCTTGACCGCGCGCCGAATATTCAAGTTGCCTCGTTGAAGAAAGGCGAGGCGGTCATGATCGTGGCCACTGAAGATGCCTCCGGCATCAACGCGATCAAGCTGCTCGCCGGAGTTGAGCCATTGCTCGAGGCTCCGGAAGCGCAAGACCTGCTTTCAAGTTGGAGTTTGAGCTCGGGTTCGCCCGACGCAGCCAACTAACCTAACGCGCTTTTTCTATTCTTGAGATCAGCGAGGAAAATGTGGCTTCAAAACTTCACTGGATGATTGTTTTCCTGGTTGCAAGTGGTTTGACTTTTTGTGTCGCAGCAGGGCGAGCACAGTCGGCGACGACACAGGCAGCGCCAACAGACGCGACACCAGCCCCCGCGACTCCCCCATCAGCGCCAACTCCGTCGGCCCCAGATCAGTCGGGGGCGGGCCAATCGACGCCCGCGCCCACCACTCCGGCAGCAGCGCCCCAGGCAGCACCCGCAGCGGCTTCCGGAGCCGCCCCGTCGGCTCAGGCCGGTCCATCGGCAACCGGCTCGTTGCACGGCCACATTTCCGATCAGACCGGTGCGTTGATTCCAGGGGCGCAGGTTTCGGTTTCGACGGCGGCCGGAAAATCCATGGGCAGCGCGACAGCTGATTCCTCCGGCGCCTATCAGGTTCGTGGACTTCCCGCCGGAAGCTACGTGGTGCAATCGTCCTACCAGGGCTTTGCCCCTTTCGTTTCCTCGCCCATTCCACTGGGCACGGGTCAAATCAAAAGCGTCGACATCAAAATGGCGATCGAAGCTGCTGACGTTCAGGTCGTGGTGACGGATGAGGGAGCGCCGACAGTAAGCACCGATGCCGATGCGAACGCCAGCGCCATCGTTTTGAAGGGCTCCGACCTCGATGCGCTTTCCGATGATCCGGACGAGTTATCGAATGAGTTGACCGCACTTGCCGGTCCATCGTCGGGGCCGAATGGCGGCCAGATCTACATTGACGGCTTTACCGGCGGAACGCTTCCACCCAAGTCGGCGATCCGCGAGATTCGCATCAATCAAAATCCATTTTCCGCGGAGTTCGACCGCATCGGTTACGGGCGCATCGAGATTCTCACCAAGCCGGGCACCGATACGCTGCACGGCCGCGCCTTCCTGCAAGGCAACGACAGCGCGTTTAATACCGGCAACCCTTTTGCTCCCCCTCCGGCCTACTACTCCATCCAGTACAACGGCACAGTCAGCGGCGCGCTGAACAAAAAGGCTTCGTACTTCCTCAGCGTTGAGGGCCGTGACAATCCCGACGCCAGCGTCTACACCGTTGGCATTCCGATTCAGACGGGAGGCGCAGGCCCCTTCTTCATTCCTACGAACTCGAGTGGTACCGTTATCAACACAACCGGCGCTATCTATAGCCCGGCTTCGCGCATCGAAGTCTCGCCGCGGCTGGACGTGCAGCTAGGCCAGAAAAACACGCTTACCCTTCGCTATCAGTTTGAAAGCAGCAGCACCAGCGGCAATTTCACCTCGACATCGCTGCCCTCGCAAGCGACCGGAAATACCACCTCGGAGCATTCCATTCAGATGGACGATTCCGAGATTATCAGCGACCGCATCGTGAATGAGACGCGGTTTCAGTATCGCCTGGCTCCCACGACTGAGAATTCTGTGAGCACCGCGCCGAAGGTCGGTGTCGGCGGGTTCTTCACCGGTGGCGGAAGCAGCACCCAGTCGTCTACCGACCGCTCTTCGCACATAGAGTTGCAAAACATCACAACGATGACCAAGGGGACGCAAGCCATCAAGTTCGGCACTTGGCTGCGCGACAACCGCGACGCCAACACCTCGAGCGGCGGCTTCAACGGCAGCTTCACGTTCGCCGACCTGAACGACTACGCTGGCGCTTTGAACAATTTCTACACTCCCGGAACATGCCCGGCGGGCGGCCCCGTTACGAGCGAATGCGGCAAAACCAACTTACCCATCAAGATGAGCATCACGACCGGGAACACGAAATATCTGGGCAATGTCTTCGATGCCGCGCTCTTCTTCCAGGACGACTGGAAGGTGAACAAGTTCCTGACGCTTTCCGGCGGCCTGCGCTGGGAATCGCAGAATCATGTTTCCGACCATAGCGACTTTGCGCCGCGCTTCGCCTTCGCTTACGCGCTCGACGGCCACAAGAAAGGCACCGTGGCAAAGACTGTCCTCCGCGGAGGGTACGGCTTTTTCTACGATCGCTTTCAGATCACCAGCCTGATGGGCCTGGAAGAAAACCATGTCAGCAACTCGCCCAGCCAGCAGCAATACGTCATTACAAATCCGGCCTGCTTCAATCCCGTCAGTCTGGCCAACATCAGCGTGGCTACGCTGACTGCTTGCAATGGCGGAAAGGCTCCCACGCTGCAGACCCAGGAGTTTAACCAGCTCATACCCAGCTACCATTCGCCCTATAACGAGCAGTTGGGGATCAGCCTCGAGCGGCAACTTACCAAGGTGTCGACACTCACGCTCACCTACCTGCACAGCTACGGCGTGCACCAGATGGTGACGCGCGATTCGAATCCTTACCAGAATGTTGCGGGAACTTTCAATTACGGCCCCAACATCGGTACTGGACAGCGACTGAATACGAGCTTTGGCCCCATCGACGAGATTTATCCCGAGGGTGTATTCAAGCAGAACCAATTGATTACGAATCTGAACGCGCGCTTCACGCCGAACTTCAGTGTGACCGGTTTTTACACTCTCAACTTTGCCAATGGTAATACTGGCACGGCATCGAACTCGTACAACCTGAAGCAGGACTACGGACGCTCCAGCTTTGTAAGACGAAATATGGTATTCCTCTTTGCCAACTACTCCGGCAAGTGGGGCATCTCCTACAATCCGTTCCTGGTCGTCCAGTCGGGCAGGCCATTCAACATTACGACCAACACCGATCTAACCGGGGACAACTTCTTTAATGACAGGCCTTCCCTGGCAGCCAGTTCGGCCTCTTGCACTGGTGGAAACGCACAATACGCACAAACCTCCTTTGGCTGCCTCGATACGGTCCCGCAATCCGGAGAAACGCTGCTTGCTCCATATCTGGGCGACAGTCCCACCTCGATCACAGTCAATCTGCGACTCAGCCGCTCCTGGGGAATTGGCCCCAAGGTTGAATCGCCGAGGGGTGCGGGTG
>CAZKJB010000134.1:0-10268 GCA_964552975.1 uncultured Occallatibacter sp.
AGCATGAACCAGCAAATTGCGAATAAAGTTGGATTATCGGAGATGAAAAACAGCAGGGAAATCGAACAACTCGGCCGGAATACTTCAATCGATGAAGTCGCTCAGGACATACAGAAAAGCCTGTCGGAAGGTCTGTAGCGAGCCTGGTTGCATGGCGGACCACCGGTCAACCGGAAGCAGCTCGAACGAGGGCGTACCTTCCGGTTGGGCGGCAATCCAGGCACAACCTCATTCCTGGACACCGCGACGTCCTCCAGTAGTAATCAGCGGCAAGGCTTGCAGAATGGGGCTGCTGAGCCGAGCAAAAGTTCGCGATGAACGGCTCGTGGCGAGGCGGTCGAGCCACTTCTTCAAGCTGATGGCGCTCACCGCCGCAGAGTGCCGTGGCGTCCGGCGGCTCCATCGGTCTACGTCGATGGCGAGGCCCACTGGGGCAGAGCCTGATACCGGTTTCGAGCGGTGATCTCTCCGGCAAGCAAATGACACTCGACCCGCCGGATGAAGACGTTGTGCGGATCGTCTTTGCTGAGAATCTGGAAATGCGTGTAGAAGCTATGACCATCCATTTCCACGTTGAGGCCGACTCTTCGACACTTCGGACAAACCTTTACCTCTCCACCCTCAACTCTCGCTCCGATTGGAAGAACCGTGTAGTCAGAGATCAAAGTTTCTCCCTTCCTAGTCTTTAATTGTTCATTGCCTTCGGGGTTGGAGGAATGCACGTTCACCTGCTGCCGTCACTCGCAGGCACGCAGTATTCGGACTATAGGCGGCATCGACGGAACTGGGAAGATCATCGCTGCGAAAGTGTCATTACGCGGGTACCTGCGCGCGGAAACCGATGTGGGATGGGGTGTCGGGGGCTTCAGGTAACTTTCTATGCGCACGAGGGTTTCGGATGGCAGTGAGGCGGGGATCGACGGTTAATACGGCGCTTGCAAATTCTAGTTCTGCCCGCAACAGGCTCTTGTTCCGGCGGGAACGCTGACTTCGCACACCTTGTATGTCCAATGAGCGGCCAAGTACCCAATGACGAGAAGAAGCGAATTGGAGATTGAGGGCAAGAGCCGAGATTCCTCTCGGCTCTTGCTCAGTTTTAGGGGAGGGCAGAAAGTTAGTGCGGTTTGTTTACGCGGAAGTGTTGACGTGTTCCTTGCGGATAATCCCACCCTACGAGGAGGCGTTCAACGAGGAATGGTCAACTCTGCTCACCGTTTGGTGGAAAAGAGTGTGGCTCCGTGGATTTCTAGCTTGACCGGTAGCGCCACTGCTAAGCAAGCTTTGCTGATGCTGAGGACCCATTGCAAAGAGCATCCAAGGCAATTTCCCAACGTCGAATGTGGGATTGAAAATGAGGAGCGCCACTGTCTAACGTGCACTTTTCTTGCGGAACGGCCCCGCAGGTTGGACATTTGAAATTCAATGGCAAGCAATTCTCATGCATTCCACTTTTTTACTGCTTTTCGGCCGGCAATGATGATCAATTCAGAACGCTTCGCACCAGCAAAGCACGCTTCGGACAGTACCTAATGCTCCGAGAATCTTCGCTTGAGCCGCTAGTCGATGAACGAACAGTGATGAGTGAACAGTGACGAGAAGGCGGCCTTGCGAACTTTCTCCAAAGACTTCGTAATTCTGGGTGGATCACCGCGATTCGGAGGGAGCTCGAAAGTCGAGTTCATGTGTGGTATTGCGACAATCCAGGCGCCACTCCAGAAGGGACCGAAGGGCCGAACTACGTTACACAGTTTGAGGGATTTGAATAGGAACAGAAGCCAGGTGTTTACTATTGAGCATCTGTTGTGCCGCAGACTGCGCCATTCTGATTTCAGTCAGCCGTGGGAATGCACGGTTTCTCGAGCTTGCTCGATCAATGGTATTTGCCATGGGACCTGCTCGGCGCAATTGCAATGCTTATCCAAATGTGTTGTCAAATTCATTGTGTCGATTCCCGACATTTGAACAACACCGTGCAGTACGAACGAAGGGTTCCCTCATCTTGCAATTTGAGGTGCGGAATTCGGCGCTCCCGAGAGTTCAGTTCGCCTGGCGTTTCGTGCGCGACCGGCTCGGGAATCGAGGAGTTTGGGACGTGACGCGTTCTGCTCCGGCAAACGGTCCTCCAGAACCATCATCAGCAGCGACTTGTGGACGCGGATACGGTTTTTGTAGCTGATGTAGCCGAGCTTTCGAAAGCGGTTCATGAAGAAGCTGACGCGTGACCGCGTAGTGCCGATCATATCTGCAAGGGTTTCCTGAGTTACCGGTGGAATCAGCGTTTCCGGGCCGGACGCATTGCCGTAGTCCGCCATCAGCAGAAGGGTTCGCGCGAGGCGCCTTTCGCTGTTGTTGAATAATTGATCGACGAGATCCGCTTGGGTCCTCGTACTTCGGAGTGCAAGGAACTGAACAAACAGGTCTGAGAATGCCTTTTCCTCGTGGAGGACCCGTGTCAGTTCCGCGGAAGCAATCTTGAGCACCACACAGACCGTAATGGCTGTGGCGCTCGTGGTGCGGAACTGGTTTGGTCCGGCTATGCACTCCTCACCGAAAAAGTCTCCCGGAGCGAGTAGCGTAACGGTGGCTTCTTTGCCACCCTTGGAAACAATCGTGAGCTTAGCCCGGCCCACCCGAAGATAAAACAGACAGTCAGCAGCATCCCCTTGTGCAGAAAAAATCTGTTTAGCGTTGAGACGAATGACTTTTCGTCCCGGCCCAACGGTCGCGAGATATGTGTCGATATTGAACGGACTCTCGCATTTTTCGGCCATGATCAAGGGTCGCACCCCCAGAGGCCGCAGTCTGTGCCGTCTAGCTCAGTCGTTGCATCGACCGAAAATGCAGCGAGAACCGGCCTCTCAAAGTTTTGCGCAATTAAACGGTCCACATCTGGCCCTTGAATCCTCCAAGATCCCCAGCTCAAAGCCACAGGAGGCCGGAACTGGCCGGATGTGCGCTCGATAAGCGGAATCATTGTCGAGGCTTGAATCGATCGCCAGGGAAGCAAATTCAGGGGTTCCGGATGGATTACCGGCTACCCGGACAGAACTCGAGAATGGGGTAATGTCCGGACGGGCGACTAACCAACCTGGACTCAAAAGACGCACATCTCATGGGCCCAACGAGCGCAATGGCTTCTCCAAAGCCGTGCTAAGGATCAATGGCCGATCCCTCATTTGCGGCCATCGGAGAACACGCGGATGGAGCGGCCGCCAACGATCACCTTTTCGCCGATTTCAACCTCAGCAAAAGGATCGTCAAGATCCTCTGTATTCACCACCAGAGACCAGGGCGTGTCTGCCGGTGGCGCGGGCAGCGTAAACTCTACCCCTTCCGCCGCCGCATTCACGAGGATCAGAAAGCTCTCATCGATAATCGGATGACCCTCCTCATTGGTTATGGCCAGCGTTCTGCCGTTGAGGAGGACAGCCAGTACACGGTACCAGTGGGTGTTCCAGTCGTCATCGGAAAACTCATTTGCGTCCGTGTTGAACCACGAGATGTCTCGAACGACAGACCCGCGGATGACGCGATCCTGGAAGAATTTGCGGCGGTGCAGATTGGAGTGATTCCGCCGCAGCTGAATCAGCCTGGACGTGAACTCCATCAGCCTTTGCTGCGGCGGACTCAGCTTCCAGTTAAGCCAGGTCAGCTCGTTGTCCTGGCAGTATGCGTTATTGTTGCCGTTTTGCGACCGCGCCAGTTCATCGCCGGCACAGAGCATAGGCACGCCCTGCGACAGAATTAGAGTGGCGAGAAAACTCCGCATCTGGCGCTCGCGCAGAGTATTGATGGCCGGATCATCGGTTGGTCCCTCGGCTCCCATGTTCCACGAATCGTTGTTATTGGCGCCATCGGAATTGTTGTCGCCGTTCGCTTCGTTGTGTTTTTCGTTGTAGCTGACAAGATCGCACAGCGTGAAGCCGTCATGCGCGGTGATGAAATTGATGGACGCATAGGGCCTGCGGCCATCCATCTCGTACAAATCGGAAGAGCCGGTAAGCCGATAGGCGAAATCGGAAAGCAGGCCTTCATCGCCTTTCCAGAATCTTCGTACCGTGTCGCGATACTTGCCGTTCCACTCCGCCCACAGCACCGGAAAATTGCCAACCTGATAGCCGCCCTCTCCGACATCCCACGGCTCGGCAATCAGTTTCACATCGGCAATCGTCGGATCCTGGTGGATGGTATCGAAGAAGCTCGACAGCTTCGAGACCGCATGCAGTTCACGCGCGAGGGTGCTGGCCAGATCGAAGCGGAAACCGTCAACATGCATTTCCGTTACCCAGTAGCGCAACGAATCCATCACCAGCTTCAGCACCTGTGGATTCATCACGTTCAGTGTGTTGCCGGTGCCGGTGTAATCCATATAGTTGCGAGGATTGTCGTTTACCTGGCGGTAATAAGTGGTGTTGTCGATTCCCTTCATAGAAAGCATCGGACCCATGTGGTTGCCTTCGCAGGTATGGTTGTAAACCACATCGAGGATGACCTCGATGCCCGCTTTGTGCAGCGCCTTTACCATTTGCCTGAATTCGATGACTTGTTCGCCCGTGTCTCCGGACGAACTATAGCGCGACATCGGAGCAAAAAAGCTAAGCGTGTTGTAGCCCCAGTAATCGCGCAGGCCCCGATCAACAAGGTGTCCTTCGTCGATGAAGTGGTGCACGGGAAGGAGCTCGACCGCGGTGATGCCCAGTTTCTTGAGGTACTCAATACTTGGTTCGCATGCCAGGCCCGCGTAGGTGCCGCGCAGCTTCTCCGGGATTGCCTCGTTCAATTTGGAGAATCCCCGGACATGCACCTCGTAGATCACGGAATCTGCGAGCGGTATATCCGGGGGAGAGTCGCCCTCCCAGTCAAAGTTGGGCTCGATCACGATCGACTTTGGTACGCCGGCCGCTGAATCTCGGTCGTCGCGAGCCAAGTCGTTGCCAGTGGCCACGTCATACGGGAAGATTGGAGCTTTCCAGTCCACGTCGCCGGTGAGTGCTTTCGCGTAAGGATCGACCAGCAGTTTATTGGCATTGAAGCGCAATCCCTTCTCCGGCTCCCATGGTCCTTCCACGCGGTATCCATATCGCTGCCCGGCACGAATATTGCGAACGAATCCGTGCCAGATAAACGCCGTTCGTTCTCGCAGAGAGATGCAGTCCGTCTGCTTTCCCGCTTCGTCGAAGAAGCAGACCGACACAGCCGTTGCGTTCTCAGAAAACAGGGCAAAATTCGTGCCTTTGAGACTGGGTGTCGAGCCCAGGGGATAGGGCTTGCCAGGTAACAGGGTACGAGTCATTCGTCGGGCCTCTCGTGAAAAATAAATTGTCGCGCTCATAGTCAGATGCGAGAATCAGCCGCGAAAAGGCTGGCCTCAAGAACTGCGGGCGAAAAATCCTCACGAATGCCCTAGGAGTGTCCTGTTTTGCGGTTGCGGGCGTATCGCGGGCGAACCATGTTCTTCGCGCAGGGCGGCGCACGATTTGGGCTGAATGCCGCTCAAATTACAGTGTGAAACGCGATGGAACGCGGCTGGTATTCTGGTTGGGATGAGCGCAAAAACAAATATCGCCACGAACATTGCGACAAAGACAGTCGATCGTCCGCGGCAGGCGCCGTCAACACGCGCCGTGTGGATGCTTTTTGCGGCCATCTTCGCCGTGGTCTATTTTGCGTCGCTGTTTTCGCCTCCGCTGCTGGACGATGTGGACGCAGCGCATGCGCAGGCGGCGCAGCACATGGCCGAGACCGGCGACCTGATTACGTCGAAGACCAACGGCATTCGCTACATTGAAAAGCCGCCGCTGCCCTACTGGCTGGTGGCGGGCATGTACCGCATCTTTGGCCAGAACACTTTCGCTACGCATTTGCCCAATGCGCTGGCGATGCTGGCTCTTACGTGGCTCGCGTGGTTGTGGGCTCGGCGCGCATGGGGCCCGCGCGCAGGCTTCTATGCCGGGCTGGGCGTACTTACGTCGATCGGTCCATTCCTCTTTACGCGATTCATCATTCCCGAATCGATTCTTTCGTTCTTTCTGCTGCTCGCCCTCTACGGCCTGATCAGCAGCCTTGAAGATAACAAGCCGGCGCGCGCCTATTGGGCGTGGGCGGGCGTGGGCCTGGCGCTGATGACAAAAGGCCTGATCGCTCCGGTTTTCTTTTTGGGCGCGGCGATTCCCTACCTGATGCTCACAGGCCAGTGGCGGCGGTGGAAGCAACTGAAGCCGGTGACAGGCCTGCTGCTGTTTCTGGCCATCACAGCGCCATGGCATATCGCATGCGGGATCATCAATCACGATTACGGCAATCCGGTGGGCAATCACCCCACCATCGGCAACGTTCACGGGTTCTTTTACCAATATTTCATCAACGAGCACGTGCTGCGCTTCTTCAACCAGCGTTACCCGCACGACTACAACAAGATGCCCACCGTGTGGTACTGGCTGAGCGAATTAGTCTGGCTTTTCCCCTGGAGCCTGTTTCTGCCGGCCGCGATCGTGACGGCGTGGAAGACGCGGCGCACCTGGCTCAAACATCTGCGCCACGATGCCGGCCAGACCGTGGATTTTTATCTGGACCACGCGATGCGCGAAGACGTAGCCACTTATGTGCAGCGGCTCAAGTTCCGCGTGCGCACCATCTGGCTGCTGAGCTTGTTCTCGGCATGGACGCTCGTGTTCTTCTCGATCTCGACGAACCAGGAGTACTACACGTTCCCCGTTTGGCCGCCGACGTTCATTCTCATCGCGGGAGTGATAGCCGACATCGAAGAGAACCGTGGCGCGGATGGCGGCAAGCCTGTGCTGTCGACGGGCTGGCTGACGGGCGCGCAAGCGGCGTTCACCGGAATTGGAGCGGCAGCGGCCGCAACGCTCGGCTGGGGATTGTGGACCTCGCGCAATTTGGCATTCGTGCCCGACGTCGGCACAATGCTGGCGCATCGCGCCGTGGGCAACTACACACTGTCGATGTCGCACCTTTTCGATTTGACCGGGCCCTCGTTTGCCGCGCTACGCCTGCCGGCGGTAATCGCGGCGATTGTTCTGCTGATTGGGCCAGCCGCCGGCTGGATGCTGCGGCTAAGGAAGAAGCACGTCGCCTCCACGGTGAGCGTGGCACTCACGCTTGCGATATTCCTGATTGCCGCGCATATTGCGTTCGCGCGCTTTGAGCCCATGTTGAGCTCAAAGCCACTGGCCGACACCATCGAGGCCAAAGGATCGTCCGCCGACACGCTGATCATTTACGGCGAGCAGTCGTCCGGTTCTTCGGTCATCTTCTACACAAATTCGTTCTTTCACAGCCGGCCCGCGCTGATGGTGGTGCCGCGCTGCGGACAGCATAGCGAGGGATCGACGTTGCTTTGGGGCTCTTGCTATCCCGATGCACCCGACATTTACCTGAATGACGACCGGCTCTTAAGCATCTGGGGCGCGGGCGAGCGCAAATGGCTGTTTGCCGAAGACGTGAATCGCGACAAAGTGCAAAATGTGCTGACGGGAAGGCTTTACCCAGTGCAGACCATTGCCGACAAAACGCTGTGGACCGATCGGCCGGTGGAGTAGGGACAGGTGACAAGGTTACGAGGGACTTGTTGACTTAGGGACCTATGCCGCGTGGGTCGAGTTCAGGCGGTAGATTGATCATGCAGAGCCGCGCGAGTTACTTCGCTGCCCGCATCTTTCCGCCGGGCAAGAGTTCGTAGACGTGGCCGCGCCATAGAATCTTGCGGCCCAGATAGCTCGCTGCCCAGAAGCCGAAACCCATCAGGTCGCGGATGGGATAAAGCACAAGAAGCCCAAACCAGCTTTGGTCGCCGACCACGAGCCGGCCAACCGCGATCGATAGCGCCAGCCGCGTGGCGATGCTCCAGGCGAGGAGCGCAAGGCCCCACACGGGATGGCCAAGCCACAGAGCGGCGGCTAGCGCAAGAATCCCGAAAGGCGGGCTGAAGGTAAGCGCGGTGCCAAAGTGGCCCTTGGGACGAGAGAAGCGGGTGGACTTCATCCAGCGCACCTGGTGCTTGAGCGAGCCCACGAAGCTTTTGTTCAAAACCACATGGTCGATGACGTGGTGGCTGAGGACAACCGTCTCGCCGAGTTTGGAAGTTGCGTTGCCGAGGACGAAATCGTCGGCGCAATATTCTGCCGTGACTTTGAAGCCGCCCATGCGGCGGATCGTATCTCTGCGGAATGCCATGGTGGGACCGAGCGTGAATTGCATTCCTTCCATGAGGCGCGCCGCCAGAACGCCGGAAGACATTTCGACGGACATGCCGACCGCTTCAAGCCGCGCCCAGAGGCCGCCTTCTGCCGGAACGCCGCGATACAGGCAACACATCCCTCCGGTTTGCGGGTCGGCGAATGGGAGGGCCACCGCGCGCAGGTAGTCCGGGGTTACGAGCACATCGCTGTCACTGATGACAAAGATGTCGTGCGCGGCTTCAGTCTCCATTTTTTCGAGCGAGATGACTTTGTCGTTGATGTAATCGGGCTGGCCTCCGGTGGACAGAAATTTTGCGGGGATATGCGGAAAGCGGGCTGCGACTCGACGCGCGATTGCAAGGCCAGCGTCGTTGGGATCGCGGGCGCAGAAGAGAATTTCGAAGTCGGGATAATCCTGCTGAAAGAAGCTGGTGAGATGCGGCTCGAGGCCCGGCTCCGACCCATGCAACGGCTTGAAGAGAGAGATGGGGATCGTGAATCCCGGGCGCGCGGCCTGGTCAGCGAGGGCGCTATGGCGTTCACGCAGATAACCGGGAACCGCCCACAAAACAATGCCGGCGAAGACCGTGGAAGTGATGAGGCCGAAGACAGCGAGCCCGGCGAGCAAGTACGGCATACAGGTTCCAGAATACCCGCCGCAAGTCGCATCGGGGAGAGCAAGACTGTTTGCTAAGAGTGATCCCCTTGGCGCGGAGAGCGGAAGCGGGCCGGGGAGCGGACCGCGACTAGGGTTTGCGGGGAGGCGCTGGGCGCGGCGCCACAACTGCGGGCTTGACGGCGACGGGTTTGCGGATGGGCACGATCGCCGCTCCGGAGCCAGGCACGCCCTGCTGAAAGCGCGTCAGCATCTCGGTGCGAACGTACTCGACGAAGCTCTGCATCTGGCGGTTCATTTCTTCCATGCGCTCGCGCATCTGCAGGACGATGGCAATGCCGGCGATGTTGACGCCGAGGTCGCGCGCCAGGTTGAGGATGAATTCCAGCCGCTCCAGGTCTTCATCGGTGTAGAGGCGCGTGTTGCCTTCCGTGCGCGACGGCTTCAGCAGACCTTCCCGCTCGTAGAGGCGGAGCGTCTGAGGATGAATCTCGTACATTTCGGCGACTGCCGAAATCATGTACGCGCCTTTGGATTTTCGTTTTGCAGCCATGTTCTATCCAGAATCAGGTTAACTGAGCCATTCGCGAATCAATCAGTCTTCATGCGCGCGCTTGTTAAAGTTTGTCGAACAGCGCCTTGCGCGGGTCGTCGGTATTGAGCTTGGCCAGCTCGCGCATAATTTCGCGGCTGCGCTCGTCGTGCAAATGCGGCACGGCCACCGTGACGGTAACAATCTGGTCGCCGCGCTGGCCGGGATGCGAGGCGCTTTCGACGCCGCGCTCTCTCATGCGCAACTTCTGGCCGCTCTGCGTGCCGGGCGGAATCTTCAACTGCGCACGGCCGTCGATCGTGGGTACATCGACCTTGGCTCCCAGCGATGCTTCGGCAACCGTGACCGGGACGGTGATCTGAATATCGTCGCCGACGCGCGTAAACACCGGGTTAGAACCGGTGCGCACAATCAGGAACAGGTCGCCGTCCGGGCCGCCGTTGACGCCGGCGTTGCCCTTGCCCTGCAGGCGGATGCGCTGCCCGTCGCGCGTGCCCGGCTTGATGCGGAACTCGACCGTCTCAGAACGCGTGACAGTGCCCTCGCCGTTGCAGGTTGGGCAGTCGTTCGCAATGCGTCCCGTACCATTGCAACGCGGGCAGGAAATATTGAACTTCATGCGGCCGCCCATCTGCGTCACCTGGCCGGTGCCATGGCACTCCGGGCACTGGATGGCGCCGCCCGTATGCGCCTGTCCGTGGCAGGCTGGGCAGGTCTCCTGACGATGGATCTGGATGCGCGCCTGGCCTCCGCGAACGGCAGTCCAGAAATCGACGGTGGCCTGGTACTCGAGGTCGCTGCCTGGCTGCGGGCCATGCGGCTGTTGTTGCTGCTGCGCGCCCGAGAAGATGCCCGAGAAGATGTCTTTGAAGCTGCCCCAGTTCGAGGAGCCCTCGCCCGC
>CAZKJB010000135.1:0-10268 GCA_964552975.1 uncultured Occallatibacter sp.
AGGACTCCTTCGGTCGCCGTCGCGGCGTCATGCTCTCGTTTGCCAAATTTGTGCCGGGCCTTGCCATGCTCGCAGCCCCGGTTGCCGGGCAAAATGGCATGGAGTTCGGGCCATTTCTGTTCTTCGACAGCCTAGGCGCTGTGTTGTGGGTGGGCACGTTGCTCACTGTTGGCCGCTTCTTCGGCGATTTGCTCAAGCGCAACACCAATCTTCTCGATTGGGCCGGCCGTTTCTCTGGCGGGCTGCTGGTTTTGGGAATCATCGGCTTCTTTGTCGGCCGCATCTATCGCCGTCGCGTTGTCCTCAAAAACCTTGCCGCCTCCCGTCTCGAGCCTGAGGAACTAAAGAGGCAACTTGACGCCGGCGAACCGGTTTTCATCGTGGACCTGCGCCATCCGCTTGAGCTCGTCCCCGATCCGTTCACGCTGCCGGGAGCCCAGCACTTCTCGCCCGAGTCTCTCACCCAGCGCCATCACGAGATTCCCCGCGACCGCGACGTCGTGCTCTATTGCACCTGCCCCAGCGAGGCCACCGCCGCCAAAACCGCCATGACGCTCCACAAGCTCGGCATTGAGCGCGTGCGCCCTCTGCGTGGAGGCTTTGACGAGTGGAAGCGCCTCGGCTTCCCACTCGACGAAGTTCCGCCGGTCAATCCGCTTGTCACCACCGTGCAACCCGCGCACTCCTGATTTGCTTGGGGCTTCTCGCTTTCCACTAGAGCGCGCGCCCCGTCTAAAGTGATCGCGGTGGCCTGACTCTGCCGGAGCCGGATGCCGCAACTCTCAACTCACGTCTGCGTCCTAAACAGCGCCGCCAAGCTCGTTCCGATCGGCGAACCAATTCCGCTACACGCGTCCGGCCCCAGTTCTGCGTCATAAAACCCATTGCTTCCCACCGTGATGTCGTTGAAGGCCTTCTGATTCTTCCAAAGCGTCGGCGTCACAAACCCCAGCTTTTTCCCCATCGCAGCGAACAATCCTGCATACAGTGGCGCCACTGCGCTCGTTCCGCCAACCACGGTCGACGCCCCGCGCACAAAAATGCTGTAGCCGGTGTTGGGATCCGCGTTCGCGCACACGTCCGGCACCATCCTGCCTGAGCCATACTGCGTGTTGGCCGGCGAAGGCGGCGCGCCAATCTGGAACGCCTGCGCAGGAAACAACGTTGAGTAGCCCCCTCCGGTTCCTTCGCCATCCGTCTCGCCCGGGTTGTCGTTCCATACTGTCTCTTCGGTGGCCGTCTTCATCGTTCCGCCGCAGCCCACTACATGCGGGCAGCTCGAGGGGCAGTCCACGTTTGCCGGCGTCGAGCCGCCATCGCTCGAGTCGTTATCGCCTGAAGCGCCCAGCACAAGCATGCCTGCGGCCACTGCGCCCTCCGCCTCCGATTCCATTGCGTCGGCGTCTGCTGCGCCCCAATTTGCTTCATCGGAGCCCCACGAGATGCTGCACACATCGCAGCCGTCCGATGCGGCCTTCTCCACCGCCTTGCCGATATCCTGCGACCAATACATGCGGACCGTCGCCGCCTTGCCTGTCGCAGCGTAGTAGGCCGCGCCTGCGACCTCAATGTCGAGCGCAACTTCGTAATCATCATCGCCCGCCGAGCCGCTCTGGTTGGGCGTATTCTTTGTTCCGTCGACGGAGACATCGGTAATTGACGGCGAAGGCTGACCAACAGACTGAAAGAACGCATCGATGTCCGACTGCACCCATCCGCCGCCCAGTTCCACAATCGCGATCACTCCGCCGCCTGCTTCGCCGCTAGGCCATTTGTAGGCCGCACAAAGATCGGGCAGGTTCCAGGCCGTCGTTGCAGCCTGGTCCTGGTCTTCCGGCAGTTTGTAGTAGGGCTTGCAGCCGCACTTGCGCGAGTTCGCCATCGTAACCTCCACTTCGCACGCTAACATGGCCGTGCGCAACCCCTGTTCGCAAAGCACACGCTCCACGCTCCGTTGGATGCCATTCGCGACCGCGCAATCATGAAAATTCTGCCCGTTGGTCACTGCCTGTTCTGCGATCCTGGATTCTCTGCGGCTGGCAGCCTGAAGCTGCTCTCCGTCCACTGCCTTACTATGGTTGAGGTACGGTTTCCACCGCCGGGAGCAAGCCTTGGCCTACGACGATCTGCGCGACTGGATCAAAACCCTCGAAAAGCATGGGGAGCTCAAGCGCCTACGCGAAGAGGTTTCGCCCGAACTTGAAATTACCGAGATCACTGACCGCGTTTCAAAAATAGGATCGTCGGCCAGCTCGTCCGCTGCCACTCCTTCACAAAACTACCCGCCCGGTGGCCCCGCGCTCCTCTTTGAAAATGTCTCCGGCCACCCCAGCCAAAAGGTTCTCATCAACCAGTTCGGCAGCGAGCGCCGCATGGCTCTTGCTCTCGGCGTCGACAACCTCGACCAGGTCGCCGACCGCATTACCGGCCTCCTCAACATGAAACCCCCAGGGGAGGGCCTGCTCGACAAGCTCAAAATGCTTCCGCAGCTCGGCGTCATCACCAGCGCGTTCCCCAAAACGGTAGCCGCCAAAGACGCACCGTGCAAGCAAGTCATTCGTCGCGACAACTTCGACCTCGACTTTTTCCCTATCCTCAAGTGCTGGCCGCACGACGGAGGCCGCTTCATCACGCTGCCTTGTGTGCACACACGCGATCCGCGCTCAGGCAAGCGCAACATCGGCATGTACCGGCTGCAGGTTTACGACGGCCAAACCACCGGCATGCACTGGCAGCGACAGAAAGTTGCCGCCGAGCACTATCGCGAAGCCCTGCGCAACGCTGCCTCCGCAAATGACGACCCAACCGTCAGCGCAAGCACGGCCCGCGTCAACATCATGGCCGAGTCCGCGGGAGGCGCCGTGACCATCCCCACCGGCCCCGCCGGTGGCCTACCGGAAATCTCGCTTGGCAAACTCAAAGGCTCGCGGCTCGAAGTCGCTGTCGCCATCGGTACCGATCCCGCCACCACATTCGCCGCCATCGTTCCCGCCCCGCCCGAGGTAGAGGAGTTTCTCATCGCCGGGTTTCTTCGGGGCAAGCCAGTTGAAATCGTCAAGTGCGAAACTGTTGACCTTGAAGTCCCCGCCCATTCCGAAATCATTCTCGAGGGCTATGTCGAGCTCGGCGAGCTCCGCCCTGAGGGGCCCTTCGGCGATCACACCGGCTTCTACACCCTTGCCGACGATTACCCCGTCTTCCATCTCACTTGCATCACCCATCGCCGCGACCCCATCTACGCCGCCACCATCGTCGGCAAACCGCCCATGGAAGATGCATGGATGGGCCGAGCCGTTGAGCGCATCTTCCTCCCTGCGATGAAGATGACGATCCCCGAGCTCGTCGACGTTCACCTGCCCGTCGAAGCCGTCTTTCACAATCTCATGATCGTCTCGATCAAGAAGAGCTATCCCGGCCAGGCACGCAAGGTCATGCACGCTGTCTGGTCGCTCGGCCAGGCCATGTTCACCAAGTGCATCATCGTTGTCGACGAGGACTGCGACCCCAAGAACATTCCTGAAGTTGTCCTGCGCGTGGCCAACAACATCGACCCGGAGCGCGATATTCAATTCACGCTCGGTCCTGTCGACTCGCTCGACCACGCCTCGCGCCTTCCCAATTACGGATCAAGAATGGGAATCGACGCCACGCGCAAATGGAAAGCCGAAGGATTCTCGCGTCCCTGGCCCGCCATGATCGAAATGGACCGCGCCACCAAAGCTAAGGTCGACGCCATGTGGGCAAAGCTGGGCCTGTAGCACCTTTCCCCGAATGCGCAACACATTGCGCAGAACCTAAAGCCATGCTCTAATTTGAGTGTCCGCGTTTCCGCTTGACATCGGCGCAGGGAATCGCGGCGGCTGAGACCAATCCCACGCGCTTGGGTTGCGGAGGAAGCCATGAAGATTCTTCGATCTGTAACGCGCAGAGGTTTCAATGTGGGGACTGCTGGATACTTTAGCGTCCTCAAGTCTAACGCGTGGTTTCCCGCCTCGCGCCTGCCAGACAGTCCCTACCATCTTGCTGACCGATACATCGGAACTGCGAAGCCAGACAGCGAGGAACCGGCAATTCCGCCGCAAATCATCGCGCCCGGCGCGCGTCAGCCTTTCTCGTTGCAACTTGCGTTGGTCGTCACAACGGCTGCTGTAATTACATCAGTTCTACTCTGGTGGATTATTCGCGCCTGAACTTCGTTACTGGTTCGACGACGGATGCGTCGGTGTGCCCCGCTTCGGCATCGCCATCATGTTCGACTTCGGTTGAGCCATCACTCCCGACTTTGGCGGAGCCAATCCCCGTGATTTCGCCACCGTTCCCAGTGCCTGGTCAGGAGGTATCTCGTTTCCGTCCCTGTCCGCGTAATGGATATCGAACGCTCCTTCGGCGCGTTGAACAACGTCATCGCCGTCACCGCCGTCAACTGATGGATATTTTTCGCAGGTATGTACAGGAAGTCCCCCGCGTGCACCATCGCCGCTTTATCCATGCCCTTCATCTCCGCCTTGCCCACCCCGCTCACCACCATCACCTGCTCGCCGACGGTGTGCCAATGCCACGGAACTTTGCAACCTGCCGTCATTTTCAGCAGCATGATCGCCGGCCCCGTCGTCGGATCTCCACGCTCGACCAAAATCGTCAGGCACTTCGGAATCCCCGGCATGTTTTGAAACTTGCTGGTAGCCGCGGGAGCAAAGACCATCTTCCCCGCATCCTGCGCTTTCAGCGCAACTCCCGCCACCATGGCCGCCGCCACGCACACTGCGAGCAATGCACTTCGATGCATCGGATATCTCCTTGTTTTTCCCTGATTGTCTTTTCCTGATTTTGTTGTGTGGGCCCACGGCTCCGCGCCGCAGAAATATTCTGGAGATTTCCGCAGCGGCTCCGAATGGCAGAATCCTACGTTGCGCAGCGCTCGCAGCGCAATGAATATTTGGCAGCAGAAACCAGGCGCCTATACGTCTGGCCTCCGGTCCGTCGCTCCGGCGGTTGCGCATTCCCGGTATCCGTCACCACCCAGCCGCCTTTCCTGTCGTCCCGCGGTGGTCCTGCCCGCCCAGCAACTCGCCGGTCTTCTTGTCCACCGCAATGCACTCGCCGTCCGACCAGTGCCGGTCGCTCGTCTCCACCATGTATCCCGTCGCGCGCAGTTCGGCAATCGTTTCCGCGCTGAATCCAGGCTCCAGATACAAAATGTCCGGCAAATATTGGTGGTGGAAGCGTGGCGCGTCTACGGCCTCCTGGATGTTCAGTCCGCCTTCGGCTAACGACAGAAAAATATTGCCCACCGTCGAAATAATCCGCCCCCCACCCGGCGATCCCAGCACGTAGCGCAGCTTGCCGTCTTCCAGCACGATCGTCGGAGTCATCGAGCTGAGTGGCCGCTTCCCGGGCGCAATGGCATTCGCCGGCCCCTGGACCAGCCCAAACATGTTGGCTGCGCCTGGCTTCGCTGCAAAGTCGTCCATCTCGTCGTTCAGCAGCAAGCCCAGCGACCCCGAAGTCACGTGCGAGCCGAAGCCGTTGTTCAGCGTCGTCGTCACCGCCACCGCGTTGCCCTCGCCGTCCACCACCGAGTAATGCGTTGTATCCGGTGATTCAGCGCCGCGACGGCCGGCCGTTTTCGCCGCTGCCGGCAAAAATCCCGCCGGTCTCGCGAGCGTCGCGCTCGGCGAAGCTTGCTCCGGCTCAATCGTTCTGCGCCAAGCGGCTGCATAATCTTTCCCGGTCAGCGCGGCCGTCGGAATCTGGTTGTAATCCGGATCGCCCAGGTAATCCGACCGGTCCATAAACGCTCGTCGCCACGCTTCGGTCTCCAGATGCATCGCTGCGGCGCTGCGATCGCCCAGCTTCTTCAGGTCGTAGCCTTCCAGAATATTTAGAGCTTCTTCCAGCGCCAATCCGCCCGACGAAGGCGGCGGCGCGCTGATCACCGTGTAGTTGTGGAACGTGCTTATCACCGGCTCCCGTTCCACCACCGCGTACTGCTTCAAATCGTCGAGCGTTAGCAACGCTCCGCCTTTTTTCAAATCTTCCACCAGCTGCCGCGCCATTTTGCCGTGATAAAACTCTTCGGGATCGGCCGCAATTCGCTCCAGTGTCTCGGCAAGCTCCGGCTGCCTGAATGTTTCCCCAGCCATGTAGAAATTCCCGTCGCGCTGAAAAATCCGCTTCGAGTCGGCAAACTTTCCCAAGTCCGCGTCAGTCAGTTCGCGAGCTTCCGGTGCCGTCAGCACAAATCCGTTGCGCGCCAGTCCGATCGCCGCTGTCATCGCGCGCTTCAGGCCGAGCTTGCCATATTTGCGCTCCGCATACACCAGCCCAGCCACCGATCCCGGAGTCGCGATCGATCGGTAGCCCAGCACGCTTGCCTCCCCATCCACGTTGCCTCGCGGATCCATGTACATCCCCTCGCTCGCCGCCAGCGGCGCCTTCTCGCGGTAGTCGATGAAGGTCGTTTTGCCAGTGTGATCGCGAATCAGCATGAATCCGCCGCCGCCCAGGTTTCCGGCAACCGGATGCACCACGGCCAGCGCAAAGCCCGTAGCCACTGCCGCGTCGACGGCATTGCCGCCATCCTTCAGCACTTGCAATCCAGCGTCGCTCGCCAGCCGATGCACGCTAACCACCATGCCGTGCCGCGCGCGCACCGGTTCCTCGCCTCGGTAGGGCAAGGAATTGCTCGTGTTCCCCTGCGCCTTCAGCACGGCGGAAGAAAGTCCAAGAATAAAAACAACCGCGCCGCAAACGGCAGCCTCCGCCCAAATAGTTTTGTGTCGGCGCATCATTGTGTTGCCAGAATAGCCTGAACCGCCGTCTGCCACTCTCGCCGCGCCGCGAAAATTATGTGCCCCTTGCCTGCTCGGTTTGCACTCGGCCACTCGAACCTGAGCGCCCCACTCTCATCTCGCTATCAAAACCGTCTGCCATCCTCTGCTATATCTAGAGTCATGCGTTGCGTCCCCCTCCGGACTGGCCTCTTCTCGATCGCTGCCGTCCTCGCCATCACTGCTCTGCCCGCCCAGCAAACCTCAGGTGATTTCCGCTGGATCGATTTTCACTCGGCCGACGATCAGAACATTGTTGTCTGGATCACCCGCTCCCTTTCAGTCGAAAAGTGGACAGCCATCCGCGAGATCGGCGTCGTCTACGATGCAGCGCTTGTTGTCACTACCGATCGCGCCAGCCCGCAAGCGCCACCCGGTGACGACACTTTCACCATCTGGAATGTGTCGCTCACCAGTCACATCGTGGCGCCGATTCTGACTGGCGTAAATCTGCGCTGGCTTGAGCCGGAGCACTTTGTCAGCGACGCGCCCGCTGAGCTCACGATCCTCTATGACAACTGTCGCGAATGCGCCGCCAGCACCTACTTCACCACCCTGCGCTACGATCTTCCGCACCACATGTTTGTGGCGCGCTGGGTGCGAGGCGGCCAAGGCGTGTTGGTGTGGAATGCGACTCCGCCCAGCGCCCCCGGGGTTGCATGGACGCAGATCTACGCCGTCATGGGCGGCGCCGACGGCCGCGCTCTGCTGGCCACGTGGAATCACTTCGAATACGGCAAAGTGAAGCCCCCAGCCGATACTGTCTTCCGCTACGACGTCGATCCCATGACCGGCATGGAGCGCACATCAGACCTGAATAGAGAAGAAGCGGAGGCCATGAAGCTTCGCCTCTGCCGCGGACAAGACACGGTGCAGGGCCTCGCCCGCGGTCAGGACTCTGAGATCTGTCAGCAATTACTCGGTAAGCAGCCGCAGCGCAAGCCTGTCACGACGCCACCTGGCAACAACCATGGCCAATCCGCTCCGCCGCGCGCCCACTCTGGCGCATCCAAGTGAATTGGGAGCACCGCAAGCAAACGCGATTCTCTGCAGTGAGCTCGGATTCATTTTTTTTTGCTTGTGCGCACCACCGGCTTCCCGCAATTCATGCGTGTTGCAGTGACTTTTCTTTGAGAGCAGGGTTAGACTGAATAACCGCGGATCGTATCCGCCCCCTTGGAGGGTGAAATGAAAGCTTCTAATCGATTCACACATTCAATGTCGCTGGCCATCGCTGCCGTTCTTTGTCTGTCGGTTCATGCCGCCACTGCGGCCGCACAGGATCAGGCGCCCCCTGACCAGGGACCAGATCCCGCCATGGTAAATCAGGCCCAGCCTTCCGGCCCTTCGTACACGACGGAGGCTCCGCCACCCGATCAAGGCGCCCCACCCGCCGACCAGAACCCCGAAGATTACAACTACGCCCCGCAGTCCACGCAGACCGCTCCCGATGCTCCTCCGCCGCTGCCCGATTACGATCAGCCCCCACCGCCGGCCGACGGCTACATTTGGACTCCTGGCTATTGGGCCTGGTCTCCTAGCGGCTATTACTGGGTGCCTGGCGCCTGGGTTGAGCCTCCCTACATGGGTGCGCTCTGGACGCCTGGTTACTGGGGCTTCTACACCGGCCGCTACATGTTCTATCCCGGCCATTGGGGATCGCACATTGGCTTCTACGGCGGCATCAACTATGGCTTCGGCTACGTAGGCTTAGGCTATGAGGGCGGCTATTGGAACTCTGGCCACTTCTTCTACAACCGCGCCTATAACCACATCAACGAGCGCGTCGTGCACAACGTGTACGAGTATCACGCAGCGCCTCGCGCCTACAACGCTCCTCGCGGAAACTTCGATCAGCACAGCAACGCTCCGCGCGGAAACTACGATCCGCACACCAGCTTCCGTGGCGGTGCGGGCGTCCAGGTTCACCCGCAGCCTTCTGAGGGGCAAGCATGGCGCGAACCAACCGCGCCGCGCATGAGCACGCAGGCGCAGCACGAGCAGAACTTTTCAAACGCTCATGGTCAGGGTTTTTCTGAGAATCATGGTCGTCCGGCAACTCCCGCCATTAACCGCCCGATCCCGGCCGATCGCAATGTACAGCCGCAGGTCCACGGCGGAAACGGCGGAGGAAACCGCGGCGGCGGCCACGAGGACGACCACCACCGCTAGAACGCGGCCATTTGTTGCCCGCGGCTCGTCTCTTCGCAAAATTGTGGGCGCCTCAGAACATGAGGCGCCCATCGTTTTTCGGCCGTCACTTGTGCCCTTGGTCCCTCGTAGCCCGCTATTTCACTCCGCCGCCATCACCCGAATTGACACCAGGTTCCTCACCCAGCGCGCCGGCCGTTTCTCTCCCGTCGCCACCATCTTCAGTGGCCCATCGTCCGCAAGCGGTTTGCCGTTCTCCGTGTCCGCCACAATCACGGTTGCCTCATGCACGTCGGGAGTCACTTCGCCGATCCCGTACACCACTTCATATCCGTCCGACCCCGCTGCCACCAGGTAAAACTTGAAATCTTTCCCCCGCGGTTGCGCTTTCACGCCCAGCGGAGTCAGCAGATCAATCACTTGCACGCCCGTGTAGGTCTCATCGGCTTTCGTGTGTTCGTTATGCACGGTAATCGTTTTGTGCGGCAGCGCGGCCAGCGTCGCCGCCGTCCAAGTAGCCGTCTTGTCGCCAAAAGTAATCTGCAGCGGCCCCGCCGGCGCTGCGGCCTTGTGCATATTGCCCATCTCGCCGGTCTCGCCCATTGGCGCCTGCTGCGAGGGCGCGGGTGCCTGTGCTCCAGCCAACGCCACGCCCATCAAACCGAAGAAGATAGCCGCATGCACGCTTCTAAGCTTCATAATTCCCTCCCGACCTCCATCGTATACTGGACCTATGTCGATCGTGCGCAACGTTGCCGGTATCGCCAAGGGCATGAGCATCACTTTCCGTGAGGCGCTCGAGCCCGCTCAGGTCGAAAATTATCCCGATGGCAAGGGCCCCCTGCGCGGAGCGGTCTTTGAGCAGCGCTTCCGTGGCGCGCACGTTTTACAGCGCGACGAAAATGGCCTCGAAAAATGCGTCGCTTGTTTCCTCTGCGCCGCCGCCTGCCCGGCCAACTGTATCTATATTGAAGCCGCCGAGAATACTGAGGAGCAGCGCATCTCCTCTTCCGAGCGTTTCGCCAAGGTCTATAACATCGACTACAACCGCTGCATCTTTTGCGGCTATTGTGTTGAGGCCTGCCCAACCGACGCCATCACCCACGGCCACGGATTCGAACTGGCCAATCTCAACGCCACCAACCTCGTTATGCGCAAAGAAGATATGCTTCTCCCCGTCTCCGCACTGACTGCGGCAAAGTAACCCGCCAACGCGCTGCCCAATTCCCGTTAGACCCCGCTTTAACAGTCTCTGAACCGCTGCTCACTTCCGTCAGCAGTCCCGCT
>CAZKJB010000136.1:0-10162 GCA_964552975.1 uncultured Occallatibacter sp.
ACAAAATCATCACCATCGAAGATCCGGTCGAGTACCAGATTCGCGGCATCACGCAAATTCCCGTCAACGAGAAGAAGGGCCTCACTTTTGCGCGCGGCTTGCGCTCCATCCTCCGTCACGACCCCGACAAGATCCTCGTCGGCGAAATTCGCGACCAGGAGACGGCGCAGATCGCCATCAACTCCGCGCTCACCGGCCATCTTGTCTTCACCACCGTCCACGCCAACAACGTGGTAGACGTGCTTGGCCGCTTCCTCAACATGGGCGTCGAGGCCTACAACTTCGTCTCCGCGCTCAACTGCATCCTGGCTCAGCGCCTTGTGCGTACCGTCTGTGAGTACTGTGTCCGGCCCGTCCGCTATGAAGACGATTTCCTCGTCGCCAGCGGCATGGACCTGGCCGAGTGGCGCGGCTTCCCCTTCCGCGAAGGAACTGGCTGCATGGAGTGCGGAGGCACTGGCTATCGCGGCCGTACTGCTATTCACGAACTGCTAGACTTAACCGATCCCATTCGCGAGCTGATTCTCGCCAAGAAACCCACCTCCGAGGTGCGCAAGTTGGCGCAGCGGGAGGGCATGAGTTTCCTCCGCGAATCGGCTCTGGAACGGGTCCGCCGCGGCATCACAACGCTCAAAGAGATCAACAAGGTTACATTTATTGAAGCATCGCGTTAACAAACACGAGTGATGTTCTTGAAATCCAAACCCGGTACGAGTGCTGCTGGCCGCCCACCGGCCGCCGTCGAAATCACGCCTGAAGGTGTGCTCGCCGGCGCATTGTCTTCCTCGTCGGCGGAGCAGGCTTGGGCCTTTCGAACCCTGCCCGCCGGCACCCTCGTTCCTCATATTGAAGAGCAGAACCTGCGCTCGCCTGAAACCGTCACGTTGGCCATTCGCTCGGCTCTCGCACAGGTTTTCCCGCGCACCCGCGACATTACCCTCATCCTGCCAGACACGCTGGTGCGCGTCTTCGTCCTCGACTTCGATACCCTGCCAGCCAAAGCGGCTGAAGCGCTCTCTGTAGTCCGCTTCCGCCTTCGCAAAATGGTCCCTTTCGATGTCGAGCACGCCGCCGTAAGCTATCAGGTGCTTTCGAAAAATGAAACCGAGTTGAAAGTGCTGGCCGCTGTCGTGCCGGGGACCATTCTCGCTGAGTATGAAGCTGCGGTCCGCGCCGCGAGCTACGAACCTGGTGTCGTCATCTCGTCCTCGCTCGCCGCGCTCGAATCGGTCGACACCATGGAGGCCGTGCTCTCCGCTAATCTCAGCACCATGGCGATCACGACAACCATCGCCAATGGCCAGGATCTGCTTCTCTATCGCACCATTGACCTGCCGCAGGATTCCCTGCCGCGCATGGGCGAAATTCAGCGCAGCATCGCCGTCGCCGCCGCGTATTTTGAAGACAAGCTGGGCGCGCGTCCGCGCACTTTGCACTACACCGGTATCCTGAAGGCCGCTGACTTCTCCCGGACCATCGCCGACTCCACATTCGACATCATCGAATGGGTGCTTCGGCCCGAAGGCGCTGCAACCCCGCTTCCTCAAACCAGCTTCGCCGGAGTCGCCGGAGCGCTCGCGGGAGCGAGATAAGCCATGCGCATATCTCTCAATCTCGCCACTCGCCCCTTCACCGATCTCGGGCCGGCCATCAAGCGCCTGCGCGTTGCCATTGTCGCGCTCGCAGTGGTCTGCATCCTTCTCGGCGTGGGCCTGCATTTCTTTGAACGCAAAGCTCAGGATGCCCGCGCCCGTCTGCGCGCAGTCGACAGCCAGATCGCCGCCATTCGTGCCGAGCGACAAAATGCCGAGGCCACCATGCGCAAGCCCGCCAACGCGGAGCTTCTCGCCCAGTCTGTCGCGCTTAACCAGCTCTTCGACGAAAAAGCCTTCTCATGGACACTCGCCATGGAAAACCTTGAAACGGTTCTCCCCGCCGGTGTCCAAGTCACGGCAATCGAGCCCACTCGCACCAAGGACGGCCACATCAACGTTCACCTGCGCGTCGTCGGCCCTCGCGACCGCTCCGTTGACTTGGTTCGCAATCTCGAGCACTCCAGGCGATTCCTCGAGCCGCGCATCATGGGAGAGACAGCCGAATCCGCTGGTGGCCCAACTCAGCGTGCGATGCCCGTCAGCGCCTCTGACCGCTTCGCCTTCGATCTCACGTCCGAGTACAATCCGCCTGCGCCAGGCGAACGCGCCGCCGTCAAGCGTGATGAAAAATCTTCCGCGGCCGCAGCGGAAACCCACCCGATGTCGCGCTCCATGCCAGAAGCTGCACGTCCGGCCTCGCGTCCGCCCTACACCGGACCGCAACATCCCATGCCGGGAGGTCCGCAATGAACGAGCGCGAATCTCCTTCGACCACGCGTGAGCAGTTGTCCTCTCCGTTCACGTGGCATGTTGTCGCTTTCGTAGTGCTGCTTCTTGCCGCAATCTCCCTCGCTGTTCGCTTGGGATTTGATTGGGCCGCGACCAACAGCAATGCCCAGGATAATCTTGTCAGCAGGCAATTCGAACTCGCGGCGCTCGAGCACGAGACGGCGCCACTCCGCGGCCTCGATCGCCGCGTCAGCGAAACACGCGGCCAGTTACAGACATTCGAGCAACAGCGTGTCCCGCCCAACTACTCTTCCATCGATGCGCGCATCGGCGAGCTCCAGGTCGCCTCCGGCGTGCACCTCTCGCACTTGCAATACACGCAGGGCCAGCCCAGCTCCGGCCTCACTGAAATCTCCATCGACGCCGGCATCAGTGGAGACTATCCGGCCATCATGCGCTTCATCAACAGCATTGAGCGCGACCCGATCTTTTTCATCATCCGCACCATGGCGCTCACCGGGCAGCAGGGTGGGCAGGTAAATCTTCGCCTGCAGCTCTCCACCTGGCTGCGCCCTGCCGACGCCGCTGCCAGTGGTCTTCCCTCAACTCCGCAGTCGGGCTCGGCGCCTGCATCCGCGCCGTCCGCCGCTGGCATGGAGGGTGAATAGCCATGCGTCTCGGCACTGAAAACAAGCGCCAGGTCTACCTCGTCATTGCGCTCTTCGCCTGCATCGTCATCGTTGGCGGCTGGGAGCTCTATGGCTCCTTCTCCGGCTCATCAGGATCTGCAAAGCCAACGCCCGTCAGGACTCCGTCGCTCAATACTCCGCCAGACGCAGATGCTTCGGCGCCCACCGCAAGCGCCACGCCCGCAGCCGGCGCCGAAGCGCAAAAGCTTTCTAACGCCGGCATCGATCCAACCCTCCACTTTGAGAAGCTGGCTCAAAGCGAAGATGTGCACTACGCTGGCACGGGCCGCAACATCTTCTCTACCGAGTCGGCGCCCCCTCCCATTCCAGTGCCGCTCTCCAACGGCCGCAACAACCTGGCAAAGTTGCCTCCACCGCCGCCCCCTGGCCCGCCCAAGCCGCCGCAAATTGAACTCAAGTATTTCGGCTACTCGCAGGACGCCAGCAAAATGTTCAAAGCCTTCTTCATTCACGGAGACGACATCTTCATGGCGCGCACCGGCGATATCGTCGACCATCGCTACAAGGTCGGCGCTATCAAGCCGCTCAGTGTCGAGGTCACCGACCTCGCCTACAACAATACGCAGACACTTTCGCTTTCGCCGTTTTGATTCCACGCATGAGGCAGCCAGCTCCAACTCGCCGCGGTCGCCGCCCCCACCCCGGGCACAGCCCCACTCCGCCCGCCGAGGAAGGTTACGTTCTCGTCGCCGCCATCTTCTTTGTGGCGCTCATCATTCTTTCGCTTGCTGTCGCAGCACCCAGTATCGCCAAGTCCATCCAGCGCGACCGCGAAGTTGAGGCCTTTCATCGCGGCATGCAATACCGGCGCGCCATCCAGCTTTACTACCGCAAATATCACGCGTATCCCCCCACCGTCGACGCTCTCGTCAAGACCCAGGAGATTCGCTTCCTTCGCAAGAAGTATGTCGATCCCTTGACTGGCAAAGACGACTGGAAGCCGATCCTGTTCGGACAGAACAAAGTGCCCACTGCGATGGGATTCTTTGGGCAGCCCATTGGAGGCGATGCCACCACAATCGCCGGCACAGGCCCCAGCGGCGGCAACGGACTATCATCGCCCGGTACTCCGAACTCAGGCGTTGGCGGTTCAAACTCAATCTTCGGCTCCTCGCCGACCCTTGGTTCAAGCGGCACGAGCCCCACTCAGAGCCCAACCGGAACTCCAGGCGCACCCGGAGCAGCAGGTGCCACAACGACTCCCGGCCCCCCCTCCAGCACGGACCAATCCAGCCAGACCTTCGGCGGTGCCGGCATTATCGGCTTTTCCCCCGCCAGTCCTAAACAGGCGATCCTGGTTTACAAGAAGAAGACTCACTACAACGAGTGGGAGTTCACCTACGACCCGATCTCTGACGCCAAAAGCATAACTGGCGGCAACAATGGCACCATCGGCCAGCCCGCGGGCAGCAGCTCCAACCCCTTCGGGGGCCCA
Organism: uncultured Occallatibacter sp.; assembly: GCA_964552975.1. Classification (GTDB taxonomy): domain Bacteria; phylum Acidobacteriota; class Terriglobia; order Terriglobales; family Acidobacteriaceae; genus Telmatobacter. Next base: position 4,470 of record CAZKJB010000136.1, read on the forward strand.
GCCACGGGTACTCCAGGCACCGGCCTCGGCTCAGGCGCCGGAACGGGCTCCGGTTCGGGTCCAACCTCAGGCGGCACCTCGGGATCGACCCCCTCGCCTTCCCCGACGCCTCCTCAATAGCTCACGCCCTCCAAAACGCAAAAGGCCCGCCCTATTGGGCGAGCCTTTGATCCTGTTCCCTTGTAACCTTGGTCCCTCGTAACCTGCTTCTTACACGTTGAACGACGACCCGCAACCGCATGTCGACTTCACCTGCGGGTTCTCAAACTTGAAGCCGGCAGCTTCGAGCGTCTCCACGTAATCCACTGTGCACCCGTTCAGGTACATGAGCGAAGTAGCATCCACGAATACCTTTAAGTCGTCAAAATTGAAGGTTTTGTCCATCATGCCGCCCTGCGTCTCGAAGGCCATGGAATACTGGAAGCCGGAGCAGCCCCCGCCCACCACGCCAATGCGCAGTCCGGCCGGCAGTGGATCCTGCGTGGCCATAATCTCGCGCACCTTGGCAATCGCCTGGGGCGTCAGCACAAGGGGTGCTTTCTTCTCTGTTCCCTGAATCGGTGCGGCGGCTTGACTCGGTACGGCGGTCGTTGTGGCCATGGTTTCTCCCTCTGGGTCGATCTGATACCGCTCCCTACACTGTACCTATCCGCGGACACGGTTTCAAGCCCCCTTCCGGGGCGCTGTTCATTGGATGCACCCCGAAAGTGATGGTCGCAAGCAATCGTCGCGGATGGATCCGCTCAATCGCTTCGCCGCGCCGATTCAAACTCCCTTATCAGAATGGTTTGAAGCACCATCAAAATGCCCCATGCAACCTATTCCCAATTTCATGCTTTCGGGGCTATGATGGTCAACCGTACGGCCCCTGAGGCCGCGAGACCGCAGATCATTACGACCCCGCTGGTATCTGGGACCGGATATCGTTCGGAGGTGGAGCATGACACTTGTTCCAGTAATGTGGTCTGTTTGGGCTGCATTCGTCGTATTTACTGCAGCTTTGTATATCTATCGCTCAAGCCTCACCCGTGACGAAGAAGATCAGATCTTCCTCGATGATTCATTCGCACATGAAAGGGTAGCGCAGGAAGCAATCACTGCGAGGGTGGCGAAGGTAGAGCCGCTCGTGCGAATCGCCCGGTGGCTGGTTGTCGCCATGACGGTCGTTGTGCTCGCATACTACGTGCGCGACGTGATGGTCCAGTTGCACCTCATGCAGTAACAGGGCGCTCCCGGCCGACCTGTTCAGCGGCCCATCAGCCCGGCGGACTAGCGAGCCGATAAATCGCCCCGCCACGCTTAAGTTGCGCCCGTTCGCGCCGCCAGGCAATCTTCCGTTGAACGGCGCTCGTCCGGCGCCGAGGCAGCGCGGCGAGTGTTCGCCGCGCAGACCGCCCGAATGACGGTGCCGCTATCTTCGCCTCTCGGCTCGCCAAGTTCCGTTTCTACTTTTGGAACTGCTTGATGATGTCGAATACGTAATAAACCAGCACCAGCAGAGTCATCACTCCGACCAGCACCCACGTAATCTTCTTGACGGGCTCAACCTTGCCCACCTTGGTCGCTATCGAATCCTGTTCGGACCTTGCATGATTCGATGATTCGGCCAGAAAAAGTTGATCCTCTTCATTCTGCGTCAGTCTCGCCGCGTACACCCGCACGCCGATCAACATTAAAATCGAAAGACCCCATACTCCCCACAATACCGGGACGATAGCCATATTGATCTCCGCCTTCCTCTGCTTCTCACGGCGCCGCGATCGCGAAATTCAGGGAATTCGCAATCTCAAGTTCATAGGCGCGGATGATTGTTCATCATCTTAGTGAGCGGCCTGGGCAGGAAAGAGTGACAGCAGTCACCTATGGCACTGCCGTCTCACGTTTGAAACCAAGTTCTCAATAGAAAGGGCCGCCGCTCCTCGGCGACAGCCCCGTCCGGCTTTTCAGTTCCTGTTCCCCCGTTCCCTTGTTCCCTCCCGGGGTCCCCGGCGGACGATCTTTGTCCGCTGGGGTGGCTTGTCCCCTGCTTTACTCCACTTCCTGCCTCGCCCGGTAACCGTCCCGCGCAATAATGTCGTACTTCAGCGGCTTGTGCTTCTCGTCCTGGAAGCGCAGCGGCTGGCCTTCTGCATCCACAAGCTCTACGCGCAGCTTGCGGTATGTCCCGTCCTGCTTGGCGTTCGTCGGGTGATAAACAATCTCATATTTTGCGCGGATGTTCTCATTGATCGCCCTTACATCGTCGGGAAGCTCCCCGCTGAACCGTGGCGCAAAGTGCATCCCGCCGGTCAAGTCTGAGAAGGTCTTCATCTGGTTGTCGGCCTGCAGGTAGGTCATGTCGCGCATGCCGCCCATCATCCCGCCCGATCCCTGCGTCATCGCCTCAAAAAACCCATCAGTCGAAATCGTAAAGATCGTAATGTCTCGCGAAGCCTTCACTCTCGCCAGAATCTTGTCCAGCGTCAGCTTCGACATCGAATCGATACCGGTCGCAATCATAATGATGTATTTCTGGCCCTCGATGCGGCTTAGCCGGTCCAGCGCTTCCGCAAGCGCGTCAAAAGCGTTCGTCTCTGAAAATGCGGCCGGCATATACACTTCGTTGCCCAGCTGATTGATGCCTTCCAGAATCTGCTTATGTTCCTGGGTGAAATCGGTCACGATGTGCGTGTTCAGGTCGAACGTCATCATGGCCACATAATCCTGTGGGCGCAATTGTTGGGTAAAAGCCCACGCCGCGTTCAGCATGTCGATCCTGAAAATATAGCCTTTCGCGGCATACTCGCACAGCAGCAGCGCTGTGATCGGTGCTTCCACGCGCTTGAAGCCTTCCACCTTCTGCTGCACCCCATCCTCATACACGCGAAAGTTCTCAGGCTTCAGTCCGGGCACAAACTGGTGCGTCTTTTCCAGAAGCACGCCGATGTCGACCGTCACCTCGGGAACCTCCACGCGGATGCTCACGTTTCCCGCTCCCTCGGGGTTCTTGAACTTCGGCTCGGCCGGCGCTGGCGGTAGAGGCGTGTCGTCCGGCGTGTCCTTTTTCTTCGGCAGTGCAATGGCGCCGTTGTCGCCGTTCGGTCCGCCGGCATCGGGCGCGGTTTGGCTTGGCTGGCTGCTCGGCTGCTGCTGCCCCGCAGGCTGCGCCTGCCCGTGCCCTAGCACCGCTGGAGCAATTGCCACACCCAGCAAAGCCAAAAACAGCAGGCCAAGTGAAAGATGGGGAACTTTCAAATTCTTGCGCGACGTCGACATATCATCCTCTCGTGTTCCCAAGCCTCGTCCTCCCAAGCCGCGTTCCAAGCCCGGTGTCCCCAAGCTTAGCTGATTCAAGCGGGACCTGGCCGCGGAGCCGGCTTCGCGAAATCTGTTGGTCCTGCGTTCCAGGTCCTCCGTTCGTCCGTCTAAATCAAGTGCCGGCTCCTTCAAGCAGCAACGAAATCCCTTAGTTTGGGACCGCGCCCGCTGTACTCTAATAGACGTGAGAACTCGCCTCAAGGAATCGACTCGGCGCTTTGCAAGCCTCGCCGCTCTCCTCGCTCTCGCCGCTCCGGCGGCGCTGCGGTCGCAAACTCCTTCGGTCGGTCCGCCCCAGAACCCCGGCATCTTTCCGCTCAGCCAAGTACGTCCCGGCATGATGGCCACCGCGTGGACTGTCTTTCAGGGATCGACGCCCGAGCCCATGCAGGTTGAGATTCTCGGCATTTTGCACGGAGCGCGCGGTCCCGGCCAGGACATGATCCTCGCCCAGCTCCGCGGCACAAAGCCCGAATACACCGGCGTTGTCGAAGGCATGAGCGGAAGTCCCGTATATATCAACGGAAAACTCGCGGGATCGCTCAGCTACCGCATCGGCCAGTTCACCAAAGATCCCATCGCCGGCATCACCCCAATCGAGCAGATGCTCGAAGTGCGCGACCTGCCCGCTCGCGACCTGGCCTCCAACGGCCTGCCGCACCCCGAAACCGTCGCCGTAGCCAGCGCAGCCGATTCCTCGCTCCCCGGTCTTGCCCAGTCCGGCCTTGCCCAACCCGGCAGCCCGATCGGCTCCGAAGCCTCCATGAACTTTCAGGCGATGGAGACCCCTCTCGTCATGAGCGGCTTCTCGCCAGGCTCCATTCGCTTCTGGCAGCAGCAGACTGCGAGAACGACGCTTGAGTCCGTCGCCGCCGGTGGTTCTCTCGCTGGCCTTGGCTCCTCCTCTGCTCCTGGCGGTTCGTCGTCCGCTGCGCCTCCCACGCTCGTTCCCGGCTCGGCTGTCAGCATGCAGCTTGTTCGAGGCGATCTCGAAATCGCCGCCACATGCACCGTCACCTACATTGACCCGAAACAGCTCCTCGCCTGCGGCCATCCCGTCCTCGGCGCAGGCCCGGTGTCGTTGCCCATGACCACGGCTGAAGTCATCACCACTCTTGCTTCGCCGCTCAATTCCTTCAAGATCATTAATACCGGCGTCACTATTGGCGCATTTACGCAGGACCGTGAATCAGCCATTCGCGGCGCAGTTGGCGCCACGGCGCGCATGATCCCCATGCACATCACCGTCGATGCGCCAGAGGGTCCACGCAAAGTCAACGTCGACATTCTCGATCTGCCTTCTCTCACGCCGCTCGCCATGCAGGTAGTCCTCTATCAGTCCTTGCTTGAATCGAACGAGAGCAGCGAATCCCTCAGCTACCACGTCACTGGCAATATCGATGTGGCCAGTTTTCCTTCGCTCCCGCTTGATCTTTGGGCGCCGGCCGGCGACGGCTTGCCTGCGCCGATGGCTGCCGCCCTTCAGGCTGGCGGCCTCTTCGCGCGTCTCTACTCAAATGGCACGCGCCAGGCCGCCGTCAAGGAAATCAATATCCACGTCCAGGCGGTTCCCCGGCGCGTTCAAGTCTCTCTCGAAGCAGCGCGCCTGGTCTCAAACAACATCGCCCACGCCGGCGACACCGTTGAAGTCGAGGCAACCATCCGTCCTTGGCAACAGCCCGGGCACAATGTCCGCATTTCGTTCAAGCTCCCGTCGCGTCTCGCGCCGGGAAACGTCCGCCTGCTCGTCTCTGACGGCGCAACTCTTGACCGGGCGCTCCAGCAACCGCGCATGGGTGCTCCGCCTGCCGATCTCGCCACCGTCCTTGCTGAAGCTCGCAGTCAGCACCCTGCCGATCGCATCTACGTCAGCGTCCTTGCCCCCGAGACCCAGGGCGAACTCAATGGCGAAGCCCTCACGAGCCTGCCGCTCTCCGTTGCCAACGCCCTTGAGCCCCTCCGCAACACCCAAAATGCCGCCCTGAACGGCGAATCCGCGGAATTCGCCGGCGACGCACCCGCTGGCGGCGTCCTCACTGGCTTTCAGGTTCTCAACTTGCACATCGATTCCGGCGGCGGCTTTGATTAGATAGCGCTGGCAATCAACAAGCGTCGGCCGCCCACCTCAACCAATTGGCCCCTTGTCTTCAATAAGATCCACGTTTTAGAGCGCCTTCCTGTTGGGCCATGTCCTGTCTCTGCGTTCCGGCGCCGTCATTTACAATGAAGTTCTGTTAAACTTCAGGTTTCTTCTGCGACAGACCGGCGCTTTGGGGTCATTGCCGGGCACGATTTCAATTAAAAAGAGGGCTTCGGGATAGTTATGGCTCAAATTCAAGGCCTTGCAGCTCATGCAGCAGGTGCTGAACTTCTCCCCTTCCGTTACGACCCAGGCA
>CAZKJB010000137.1:0-10146 GCA_964552975.1 uncultured Occallatibacter sp.
CGCCGCCGATATTATCGCCGTGCGCATAGCCCAGCACGTACCCTGCACGAATCACAGTCTTCGCATTGATCGAATAAGCCAGGCCGACGTGCGGTCCGAAATCCTTGAACCACGTCGGGGTCCGAGTCCAGCCAGAATAAACGCCGGAGGTTCCAGGTCCCGCGAATTCAAGTGTTCCCAGGTTGCCCGTGACTGGATTGGTGGCGGTTGGATTCAGGAACGTGTACTGGTTGTGAACTTCGCTATAGGACGGAAAGATATCCCAGCGCAGACCGATGTTCAACGTCAACCTTGGGGTAAGCCGGTAGTCGTCCTGCGCCCAGAACGACCAATCGTTGTACCGCGATCCAGTCTCAGGATAGTCGGCGGTAACGGACGAAGATGAGACGGCGCCCAGCATATAACTGGCGAAGGCAGACCCGCTGCTGCTGCTGATGGTATTCCCCGATGAAAACGCGCCCGTTTGCGTGGGAGAAAAAGTGAAGCCCATGGGGCCGGAGTTGGTGGCAACCTTGATGTAGTTATATTCGAGCCTTACCCCCTGACCACCAAAGGTGAAGCTGTGCTTGCCCTTCAGCCACATCACACTGTCGGTGATGTTGTAGGAGTTGGAGGCTTTGGTATTCCACGCGTACCCGCCCTCGGTATTGATCTGGTCCGGAGAAGAAAACGTGATCGCGGGGAACCCATCCGATGACTGACCAGCGGGCATACCGATAAGGCCGGAACTCGCAGCGCTGTATTTCGGCTGGCGGTTAGGCGTGGTGGACGCGCTCTTGTACCTCGCGTATCCGACGGCAAACTGATTGATCATGTTGGAACTAAATGTGTGCACGTCCTTGATCATGTCGACCGTTGTCTGCGGAGCGTAGGTCTGGTTGGTCTGGAACGGCGGAAGCATCTGGTTGGAGGTGACCGGCAGAGGAGCTGAGTGCTGGACGGATGCGAAGCCGGTGCTGGCCTGACGTCCGAACGCCACAATGACGCTCAGCTGGTTCTTGGGGGTGACCGAGTAATCGACGCGGCCGGTTTGGTACCAGTTGCTCAGACCCGATGGATAGCCGGTGGCAAGATTACTCGCGTATGAGCTCTGATTGACGAGCTTCTCGATGCCCGACGCGACCATAAGCTGGTTGTAATAGTTGGCGGCCTGCGAGATGCGGGATGCCGGAATCTGGTTATTCGTGAACTGCGCGCGGGTACACGTTGCGCAGTTATAGACCTGCGTGTTGGGATCGTAGACATTCTGCTTGGTGGAGGCCGACCAGCTGCTGAAGTCGGCATAGCCGAGCGCTGCGCCGCAATTGCCATCGGAGCCAACCGAGTAGCCCATCATGGCGCATGTCGGAGCGGTCTGGTACTGATTATTGGGGCCTGCCGCCTCGCGATACTGGCCGTAATTCTCAAACAAGAAGAGCTTGTTATGGATGATGGGGCCGCTGAGAACCAAGCCTACTTCGTTCTGGTTTTCACTGGGCTTGATACCGCCCGGAACCAGCGCGCCCGCCGAGTTTAACGTAGGCTTCTTCGAGAGGAATTGCCATGCGTCCAACGCCGTGTTGCGGAAGTACTCATACACAGAGCCGTGATAGCCGTTGGTGCCCTGCTTGACGGAGAAGTTTTCGACGCCCTGGCCGCCGTACTGCGCGCCCCAGCTTGCTGTGAGCACCTGGAACTGGCTGACGGCATCGACGCCCATGGCGGTCCAGACGAATCTCGGGTCGCCAACGGACTGCGGTGTCGACATGTCAACGCCATCGATATACACTTCTTCGGCTCCGGCAGCCGGTCCGCTCCCGTTGATGATTCCCGAGGCCTGCGTGCTGTTGTTGCTGCCTACCCAGTTGTTCTGCACGCCAGGCATCAAGTATTCGAAGTCAGTGGCGCGCCGCTGGTCAGGGGTTCCAGCGCCACCCTGCGACATCTGGAGCGGGAGATTTGAATACATCACATTCTCCATCGCTCCGCCGAGGGTCGCATCCGTTGTGGTCAAATTCGGCGGCAGGGCAGTGACGGTGACCGTCTGCCCAGTCGCCCCCACCGTCATCTTGATATTCAGCGGGATCGTCTCGAGGGCGTTCACAGTTATGTTTTGCTGCACAAATGTTTCAAAGCCAGGAGCCGTGACGGTCACGCTGTATTTCCCTGGCGGAAGCGGCGTGACGTCGTAATCGCCTGCACTCGTTGTTTGCCGGACGGTCGTCTGATTCGTATCCGTTGCAACCACAGTGATGGTCGCATTCGAAATGACAGCACCGGAAGGATCAGTGACGATGCCGGAGATTGCTCCATTACCGGCCATCTGCGCTCTTGCGCCGAGGGTTGTCATCAATACGATGCCGAGCAGCATGCAAGCGAAAGCGGCGAAATTGACGAAGTTCGTCCGCCCTCCCGACACAGCTTTGCACGACCCAGAATGGATCTTCACGGCCAATTGCTTCATTGTGTTGCCTCCAGAAAGATTCGCTTCACACTTCGCAACGCGGCAGACATACGGTTTGGCCACAAGAACTAACATCTGTGGTCTGACCACATTTTGAAGCGGAATAAGTGTTATATAACGGGTCCATAACTGTCAATAGTTGAATCGCTGCGAGATTTCTGAAAGTAATTGGATGCGACTGAATACGAATACAAGGGGGGTTCCGAACGCCGCGCGGTACACCTCGCCTGACTATTACCGCTGGACTCTATTGGCTACATATGCCGGGGAGTAAAGAACATAAGCACGCTGGAGTTACGTGCTGCGAAGGCGCTTTCGGAATCTGTTAGCTGCCTGGAATAGTGACCCGAAAGTTTAGACGAAAGCTACTTCGAAACGCTGCTTATCGTTTGCCTTCAAGATGAGACGGCCGCCGGAAAATAAGACGGCGGTTCGACGGATCCAAGCTGGAAATGAGACGGGGGCAAGCGCGAAATCGGAATGCTTATGCCACGGGTGGAGAATCGAAATGGCTCGCGCGTCGAGCTGGATGTGAATCGTGTATGCGGTCTGGAGTCCCGCTAAGCGGCAGACGCGGAGCGGACCCGCCTGCTCCTTGGGGCAGCGGGTGGGGCAGCGGCCGATCCCCTTCGATCGCTGGGGCGCTCGAGGCCCTGGGCGATCTGAGCCATGCGCAGGTGCTGCTCCATGAGGTTGTGCGCATCCTTCGCGTTCCCGGCACGTATGGCGCGAAAGATCTTGCGATGCATCTCGGCGGACTCGCGCATATCTGTCGATTGCTCAACCGTTTTGCGGCGGCTGTCGTAAAGCGCCGAAGTAATGGTCTCAATGATTGCAGCCAGAATGGGATTGCCTGAGGCCTGGGACACGATGCGGTGAAAGAGCAGATCGTGGATGAGGTACTCCGCCGGGCTACTCATGGCAGCGAACATCTCAGCAACTTCCTCGGCAAGCGCGGTGTGATGTTCTTCTTTGCCGCGTTCGGCGGCGAGAGCAGCCAGATGGCTCTCGAGGATGATGCGCGCCTCGAACATCTGCCAGGATTGGAATCCATGGAGAGCGCCGATGAGGCTCAGTGAGGCCTTTCCGAATTCAGGAGGGCCATCGGCGACGAAAGTACCCACGCCGTGCCGGACTTTCATGACGCCCATCGCTGCCAAGTAGCCGAGGCCGGTGCGGAGGCTGGCCCGGCTGATTTTCAAAGAGCGCGCAAATTCGCGTTCTGGCGGAATTTTGTCGCCCGGCTGCAGGGTTCCGTTTTCGATCAGGGACCGGATGTGGTTAACCACATGCATTGCGCGATGCGTATTCGGTTCGAACTCTCTCACCCGCGGCATTGGATCAGCCACCTTCTTGCGGTACAGGATTTCCGAGTCTTATCGAGAGACTATCATTGAAAACCGGGTTTGAATCGAGAAACTTGCGGCGCAGTGTTTGGGGAACGCGCAGGAGATTGCGTACGGCGCCGGAGTGTATACTTCCGGTCTGACCTCTAAGGCCCCATAGAGCCAGGTGAAGCAACTTCGAGGGTAAAATAAAAGCCATGCTGCTCCATGAAGATCGTTTGTTTCCTGTTGAGGAAGTAGCCCGAAAAGTAGCCCGATCGCTGTATGCGCACGTCCGGAACCTGCCGATCGTCAGTCCGCACGGACACACCCAAGCCGGGTGGTTTGCCAGCAACGAGCCGTTTCCTGATCCGGCGACGCTGCTGGTGCAGCCCGACCATTACATCTTTAGGATGCTCTATAGCCAGGGCGTTTCAATGGACGATCTTGCCATTGGCCAGCCCGTGGTGAAGGATCCGCGCAAGGTGTGGCGGCTATTTGCAAGCCACTACTACTTGTTTCGCGGCACGCCCACGCGCATTTGGCTGGATTACGCATTCCAGGAACAATTCGGGCTGAAAGAGCGGCTCTCAGAAAAGAATGCCGATCTCTACTTTGACACCATCTCAGAGAAGCTGCGCACGCCGGAGTTCCGGCCGCGGGCGCTCTATGCAAGCTTCAACATTGAGGTTCTGTCGACGACGGAATCACCCCTGGACCCACTGACGGCTCATCAGCAGATCCGGGCATCGGGTTGGAAGGCGCGCATCATTCCCGCGTTCCGTCCGGACCCGGTGGTGGATCCGGAGTTCAAGGGATTTGCCGGACTCATTGCGAAGTTGGGCGAGCAGAACGGCGAAGATACCGCCAAATGGAGCGGATATCTGAACGCACTCGCCAAGGCGCGGGCGCGCTTCAAGGCGATGGGTTCCACATCGACCGATCACGGACATCCCACGGCGCAAACTGCAGACCTGCCCCCGGCTGAGGCGGCGGCTCTTTACAACAAGGTCATTACGGGGAAGGCCAACGCTCAAGAGCAGGAGCTGTTCCGGGCGCAGATGCTGACCGAGATGGCGCGAATGAGCGTTGAAGACGGGCTCGTGATGCAGATTCATCCGGGTAGCGTGCGCAACCACAATAAGTTTGTGTATGAGAAGTACGGCCGTGACATGGGAGCCGACATTCCCGGGCCGACGAACTTCGTGCAAGCGTTGAGGCCGTTGCTTGACCGTTTTGGCAACGAAAAAAACCTGACCATCATTCTGTTCATGCTCGATGAGTCGACGATCAGCCGCGAGCTGGCGCCACTGGCCGGGCATTATCCCTGCTTGCGTCTTGGTCCCCCGTGGTGGTTTCATGACAGTCCTGAGGGCATGATGCGTTTCCGCGAGCAAGCCACAGAGACGGCGGGGTTTTACAACACTGTCGGGTTCAACGACGATACAAGGGCGTTCCTGTCGATACCAGCGAGACACGACGTGGCGCGTCGCGTGGATTGCGCGTTTCTCGGCAGACTGGTGGCCGAGCATCGGCTGGACGAAGACGAAGCGCATGAAGTGGCGCACGAATTGACCTACGGGTTGGTGAAGAAGGCGTATCGGCTGTAAGGCAGGGGTCAGGGATTAGAGATCAGGGTTCGGACGCCCTGGCGTTGATAAGCGCGCTGACCTGCCTGCCGAAGCACGAGAAAGAGAGCTTAGTGTATGAGCCTTTATTGTTCTGTTGGAAGCCCTGACACCGATCTGTCTCCCGAACAGTTGAAACAGCTATTGGTGGAAAGCCTGGGCAAATTGGGCGCGCGAAATCGCGTACTGGCTGTTCCTCCGGACCAAAGCCGCGAACACTCGCGCGCCGGGGATTTGACGCGCTATGCGTGGGAACATTACGGTGATCGGCTCAAGGCGGTTTTGCCGGCGATAGGAACGCACACACCGATGCGTCCCGACCAGATTGCGCACATGTTTGGGAATATGCCGCAGGATCTTTTCCGCGTGCACAATTGGCGCACGGAGATTGAAACCCTGGGCGAGTTGCCGGCCGAGTTCATCCGCGAGCAGTCAGAGGGCAAGCTGAACTATACGTGGCCGGCGCAGGTGAACAAGCTCATCTCGCAGGGCGGCTTCGACCTGATTCTTTCGATCGGGCAAGTTGTGCCCCACGAAGTGATCGGCATGGCGAACCACGCCAAAAACATCCTGATTGGAACAGGCGGACGCGAAGGCATTAACCGTAGCCACTACCTGGGCGCCGTTTACGGAATGGAGCGAATCATGGGGCGCGCCGAGAATCCTGTGCGCAACGTGCTGAACCGCGCATGCGAAAAATTCCTGAAGCACCTGCCGATTGTGTATGTGCAAACGGTGGTGGGGCGCGGGGCAAACGGCGGGCTTGCGGTGCGCGGCCTCTACGTTGGCGACGATCTGGAATGCTTCCTCAAGGCCGCCGAGCTGAGCCTGAAGGTGAACTTCCAGATGCTGGACAAGCCCATTCAGAAAGCCGTTGTGTATCTCGATCCCAAGGAGTTCCACAGCACGTGGATCGGCAACAAGGCCGTGTACCGCACACGCATGGCGCTGGCCGACGGGGCGGAGCTGGTCATCCTGGCACCGGGCGTGAAGGAGTTTGGCGAGGACAAGGGCATTGATGTGCTGATCCGCAAATACGGGTATCGCGGAACCCCGGCAACACTGAAGGCAGTGAATGAAAATGCGGACCTGGCTGCCGATTTGGGGGCGGCCGCGCATCTGATTCATGCGTCCTCGGAAGGACGCTTTAAGATCGTCTGGTGCCCTGGCGAGCTGAGCCGCGAGGAGATTGAGGGCGTGGGATTCGAATACGGCGATCTGAAAACGATGATGGCACGCTATGACCTGGAGAAGCTCGAACACGGCTATAACAAGGTTGACGGAGAAGAGATTTTCTACGTTGCCAATCCAGGGTTGGGATTGTGGGCCGTTCGCAGCCGTTTTGAGGCCGGCGCGCCAGCCGGTCTGGCGGCAGCCGGAGCAGGCCGAGCCGGATGATTGAAGTTTGGACAGACTTGGAATGGGGAATCAAGGAATGAAGCTCAACAAGTATTCCGTCGGCACTGGTGACAGGTTTGCGCACCAGGCGAAGGCGCAGTTGCAGGCATGTGTACGTGCTCTCGATCACGGGCTCGAAGTCGTTCCGGTATGGAACAAGTCGAATCGCGAACATTTGATTATTGGTTCGGAACCAACTTCAGTCCGCGAGGCTGCCGATGCAGCAGTGAAGGCGCTGGGCTGGGAGCTGCCGTACTACTGCGATGCCGACCATATTACGGCCGCGACAGTCGAGCGCTTCCTAGCGCCGAGTGACTTTTTCACTTACGATGTGGCGGACTTTATCGGGCAGCCGGCGCAGGCCGCTGACATTGAGAGCTTCGTGAAGCGGCATCCGGAGTTGCAGGGGAGCATTGAATTGCCTGGGGCCGACGAGGCCTTCGAAATTACCCCGGAAAGCTTGAAGCAAACTGCGCAGAAGTTTCTGGCGGCGGTGAAAAAGGCGGGCGATGTGCATCGGCGCGTGGTGAGCGCCAAGGGAGCAGGCAACTTTGTCCCCGAGGTCTCCATGGACGAGACCGATCGCGCGCAGAGCCCCGTAGAGCTGCTCATCATTCTGGCGGCGATTGCAGATGAAGGCATCCCCGTGCAGACGATTGCGCCGAAGTTCAGCGGGCGGTTTAACAAAGGTGTGGACTACGTGGGCAACGTGGCGCAGTTTGAGCGCGAGATGGCGCTTGACGTAGCGGCCATCGCCTATGCAGTGAAGCAATACGGGCTGCCGGACAACCTGAAGCTCAGTGTGCACTCGGGCAGCGACAAGTTCTCAATTTATCCGGCGATTCACTCGACGATGAAGCGACTCGATGTTGGCGTGCACCTAAAGACAGCAGGAACCACGTGGCTCGAAGAGCTGATCGGGCTGGCCGAGGCCGGTGGCGCAGGACTGGCGTTGGCCAAAGAAGTTTACGCAGAAGCTCTGGCGCACCGCGAAGAGTTGTGCGCGCCCTATGCGGCGGTCATCGATATCGATCCTGCAAAGCTGCCTTCGGCTGAGACCGTACGCGGATGGACATCAGAGCAATACACCGCAGCATTGCGGCATGTGGAGGGGGCGCCGGCCTACAACCCCAGCGTTCGCCAGTTGCTGCACGTCGGCTTTAAGGTCGCGGCGAAGATGGGGCCGCGTTATCTCTCGCTGCTCGAAGCCAACGAAGCTGTGATCACGAAAAATGTGACGGAAAATCTCTACGACCGGCACATTGCCCCGGTGTTTTTGGGGACCAGCATCTGACTGTAACGCCGAACCAGATTCTACTGCTCAGCAAATCTTCCCCACGGAGATCGAATGGAAGCTCAACTTTTCAGCCTTAAAGGCAAGATCGCGGTTGTGACCGGAGGCACCTCAGGAATTGGCCGCGCCTTGAGCCTCGGTTTGGCCGATGCCGGCGCGGATGTAATTGCTTCGGCGCGCCGCCAGCAACAGGTGGACGATACGGCCAAAGAGATCGAAGCGCGGGGGCGGCAGACGTATCGCCTGGCTTCAGACGTGGGTGATCGGGAGTCGCTTGAGAAGCTGCTGGCGGGCGCGCTCGAGCGCTTCGGCAAAGTTGACATCCTGGTGAACTGTGCGGGCATCATCAAACGGACGCCGACTCTAGACCTGCCCGAAGCGGACTGGACGAACATCCTGAACGTGAATTTGACCGGGACTCTGCGCGCCTGCCAGGTCTTCGGCAGACACATGCTAGAGCGCGGCTCCGGGCGCATTATCAACATTGCGTCGCTGAACAGTTTTGTTGCGTTGAGTGAGGTAGCGGCGTATGCGGCAAGCAAGGCAGGCGTGGCGTCACTCACGCGTTCGCTCGCAGTGGAATGGTCAAAGAAAGGCGTGACGGTCAATGCTGTGGCGCCTGGGGTCTTCCGCACGGACTTGAACGCTCAACTGCTGGACTCGACGCCGCGCGGCCAGGAGCTGCTGATGCGAACGCCGATGGGACGCTTTGGCAAGACGGAAGAACTGGTTGGCGCCGTGGTTTATCTTGCGTCGGACAGCGCCTCATTTGTGACCGGACAGATTCTGGTTGTGGACGGAGGCTTTCTGGCGAGCGGCGTAAACCAATAAGCTCCGCCGGGAACGGCTGAACGCTGAGAAAGGCCAACGTGAAACGAGAGTTGAGCGACCGGGGGACTGCGCGGTTTTTGTTCGCAACCATTGCAATCGCTTCAAGTTTCACGACGTTCTCGATGGCACAATCACCCAAAAACATCGCTCCGTCCACGATGCCTCGCCTGGGCACGGTGGATGAGCGTTTTCAGTCCTACAACATTGAGATGGTGGAAGTGACGGGCGGGCGTTTTTGGAAGCCGTATGCGAGCACAACTGCTTCCCTTCCCTCGGCGGCACATGCGACTGACTCCAATCAACTGCCAGGATTGAGCGCAAGTCTTTTTGAATATCGACCGCCGATCGATCTCTCGAATCCGCGCCTGCGCATGCTCGCCGCTGCATTGGGGCCGGCCTATCTCCGCGTAAGCGGATCCTGGGCCAACACCACGTTCTTTCTAAACTCCGATGAGCCCGCGCCGGCCGCGCCCCCTGCGGGATTCAACGGCGTGCTCACGCGCAAGGAATGGAAAGGCGTTGTCGACTTTGCGCATGTGGCGAATGCGGAGATTGTGACGTCGTTCGCCATAAGCCCGGGGACGCGGGACGCCGCGGGAGTGTGGACGGGCAACCAGGCACAGCTTCTGCTCGATTACACACGTTCGATCGGCGGCCGGATTGCCGCGGCTGAATACTTCAATGAGCCCAATGTTCCCGGCCCCGGCGGCGCACCCAAGGGCTACGATGCCGCCGCCTACGGCCGCGATGTAAAGCTGTTTCGCGCTTTCCAACAGAAGGCCGCGCCGGACATGATTTTTGTTGGTCCCGGAAGCACGAGCGAAAGCACGCGCACCGATCAGACGACGTTTCCCGCATCCATCCGGATGATTCCAAGCGCCGACCTGCTGACCGCAACCGGCCCCGTCTTCGATGTTTTCTCCTACCATTCTTACGGCGCAGCCTCAAGCCGTTGCTCAGGCATGACGGGCGTTGCAGCGGCGCCGCCTCCGGATCCGCTTTCTGACAAGTGGCTCTCCGTGTCGACAGAGATTGAGGCCTACTACGGCGGCATTCGCGACCGTTTGCTGCCAGGCAAACCGCTTTGGATTACTGAGACTGCTGAAGCAGCATGCGGCGGGGATCGGTGGGCCTCAACCTTTGTCGACAGCTTCCGCTATCTGAATCAGCTGGGCTTGCTCGCCAAACTCGGCGTGCAGGTGCACATGCACAACACGCTCGCCTCCA
>CAZKJB010000138.1:0-10100 GCA_964552975.1 uncultured Occallatibacter sp.
CCTCGCCGGGACCGGGAACCGGCGTGGGCAAATCGGCAATCTCAAGCTGGTTATAGGCGGAAAGAAGCAAAGACTTCATGGCGGCTCAGACTTTCGTTGGTATATAACTGCGGAAACGCGGATTACACGTCGCAAAGGTCAGTGGCAGCGCGGAGACTAGTGAGTGGATCACGCGCCGGAACGAATTCATGTGCCACGTAACCCTTGAAGCCAGCATCCGCAATCGCTCGCATGACTCCGTCCCATTGTACTTCCTGCGTGTCGTCGAGTTCGTGGCGGCCGGGCACGCCGCCGGTGTGGAAGTGGGCGATCCATGCGATGTTTGCCCGGATCGTGGCGATCAGATCACCCTCCATAATTTGCATGTGGTAGATGTCATAGAGCAGCTTCACATTCGGCGAATTCACTTCCTCGACGACGCGCACGCCCCAGGCAGTGTGGTCGCACATATAGTCAGGGTGGTTAACTTTGCTGTTGAGCAGTTCCATGCAGATGTTCACGCCGTTGTCTTCGGCGATCTTCTTTACGCGGTTGAGGCCGGCGATGGTGTTGCGCGCGCCCTCATCGTCTGCCATGCCGCGACGAACGCCGCTGAAGGTGATGACATTGGGCACGCCCGCCTTTGCCGCGAGCGGAATGTTGCTGCGAAAAGCGGCCTCGATCGCGTCGTGATGTTCCGGCCGGTTGAGCGCATCGGGAATTGTGCCACCGCCCACCTGTCCCATGGTGCAGATCAATCCGTAACGCCGCGGAACCTCAAGATCCTCAAGCGACAGAAGGTCAATCCCCTTGAGGCCGATTTCGGCAGCATAGGCGCAAAGCTGTTCGAGAGGAATGTCTTTGTAGCACCAACGGCAAACGGATTGATGGATGCGATTCTTGCGCGTGCGCACAGTGTCTTCTCCCATTCCAACTCCTGTGAGCGAAGCCACCGCAGTCACGGCAAGACCGGATTTGAGAGCGGCGCGGCGGCTCAATCGATCGCAGTTCATCGGATTTCTCTCCAGCTTTCAGGAACAGTTTCGATGCACTCCCAATGTACTCCAAAGGGTTGCCGCAGAATGGGGTGTTGCAGATGCTCAAGATTTTGCGAGGGGCGGAACTAGAAGGTGAAAGCGAGGCCTGCGCTCATGCTGCGCTGGTCCTGAGCAAAGATGAGCAGCGAGCCGTCGCTGAGGATACAGGGGCGATAGCCCTCGGCAAGCAGGTTCCTCATATCGACCAAGGCCTCAAGGCCTCCAGTGCCATCGCGGGTGATGTGAATGGGCTGGCGCAGCTTGATGTTCAGGAAGGGCGAAGCGGCATCGAGCGCATAAGGGGCGATTTGAGTGATCGTGTCGTCGGGTTGCCATGTGTAGCTGGCGTGCCAGCGGGTCCCGGAACCATCCAATGTGCCGGAGAGAGATATGGAGTACGTTTGCGCTCGCCGGGGACGCGCCGCGGCGATCAACTGGGTGAGTTCCACGGGCTCTGGCAGCGCGTGCATTACAAGCGCGTTGCCGTTGGCGTAGCTGAGGCTGACACGACTGTCGCCATGGATGCGGCGCTCGAAGCTTGCCTGCACGCCAAGCGTGGAGAAGGATGGTCCGGCCGAGCGCAGCAGACCACTGGCCGAATCAAAGAGTACTGCGGAAGGGATTGCCGCTGAGTCATTCGGAGCGAAGTGACTCATCGCCTCGATTACCGGATTGCTGATATTGTCGGCAAAGACGCGAACGGCCATGCCGGATGCGTTCGTATTGCGCTCCCAGCCAATCTCCTGATGAACCCCATGCTCAATCGCGATCTTGCCGTCGCGCACTGAGAGCATGGGCTGCCATCCGCCCGGCTGCGACTCATCGTAGGCGCGATTCGGGACGACGGTAGCGTACCGATATTGCACGGTGGAATTGCCATCGTGCCATGCGATAGAGGCATAGGGCATCATGGCGGAAGCAGTGCTTGCAGTGGGTCCATCAAGCCGAGCTACGACCGCGGTGGCACCCGCTTCGGCGTCGAGAGCTTCGCCAAAATGCATCGTCTCAGAGGAATTGAATGCAACCTCATCGAGGCCTTCGTTTCCACCGCTTTCGAGTTCCGGCTGAACGGAGACAGTGGCAACGGACTGAACCGATCCGGCAAAACCCAAATCCTGGCGGAAACCCAGCATCGACTCCATCTCGCCATCCGAGCCAGGAGCAAAATCGACACGAGCGAGCAACTCGCGGCTGCTTGCGGGAGTATCTTCAACGGTTGCGGTGAAGCGCTCGCCTGTCTCGCCAAAGGATCCGGCCTCGCCAGTGGCCATCAAGCGAGCCATGAGCTTGGGTGCGGAAGCTGAACCATCGGAGACAACCACAAGAGGGCCGTCTTCAAGCCAGCGCAGCAGCGGCCTGTTGGCGGCTGAACGCAGCGTCCAGGCCCAGTCGTCTTTTTGCGAATTCGCGGCTCGCGGATCGGCAGGAAGCCACTGAATGACTTCGTAGAGTGTGTTGAGCGTGAGGTTGACGACTGTGCCGCCGTGAACTTTGACGTCTTCGCGCAGCGCGGGCAGGAAGGACGGCGCGATCGCCTTGAGCGCATATCGCCCGGGCAGCAGCGACGCGATCAGGAAGCGGCCTTCGTCGTCGGTAAAGACGCTGGTGACGACGCTCATGTCTTCGCGGAGAAGCTGGACCTTAGCGCCGATCTGCGGTGCCCCTGACGAGTCGCGCACCACTCCGGACACCGACGCTGTTGCCGCTCCGCATAGAGGAGCAGCGCCCAGAGCGATCAGCATGGCGAACCCGGCGAGATGGTTACTACGCATCATGAACACAGATCGGAGACCCGCCGCGTCTCTGGCAATTTTCAATCAAATCGAAACCGCACGTGCCGCGAATTCTTGAGTCTTGCTGGCAAGTGCGCAGTATTGTTACTATTCCACGACAAAAGGTGCCGATTGCGCAATCTCTTGTTTCGAAATTGCATCATTTATTTTCACCGTCACCTTGTATTTGCCCGGCTGCAGACCAGCCATAGGCAGTGTTTTCTCCACGGTCAACTGGTCGCTATGCGCCCCTAAATCCTTTGATTCCAACTGTTTCTCGAGGATCACCGTGTTGGTTGCGGCGTCGGTGATCTGGTAGGTAACCGTTGCCGAGTTACTCTTGGTTGCTTCGTCGATGCCCAAATTATAGAACTGCATCCAGAAGTTCAGATCCTGGCTACGTTTATAGGCCACAGGAGTCGCTGCATTCGTCGCAACGCGAGGCCGGACAAAGGTATTGCTGAGGATGAAATTGCCGCTGCCAATCTGGCGTGAGGAGACGGTATTCATTTCGTCAGCCAGAATGAGAGACGAAGCACCCAGCTTTTCGTCGTTATAGATCGGTACCTCGATGCCACGCCCATAGATGCCGATATGGTCCGGATTGTTCACGTCCTTTATGGCGATATCGAGGCGGTAGAGACCGGGCGGAATAGGAAGGGCCTTCCAGTAAAGCCGCCTGCCTTCGAGGGTCTTTTCAAGTAGCTCGGAGGGCTCATCGACTTCAACCGTATCCTCGAATGTCTGCACTGTCTTGTGCATGATGGTGGTGACTTTGCCCAGAATGTTCACCACGCCTTTCGAGACGCCGTCCTTGGTCACAAAAGTGATATCGCGGTTGCGAATCTGGATGGTGATGGGCACCATATCCATGCTGTCGGTGATCTTGATGAAGTCAGTGCGCACATCGAACGGGAAGGGTGGGCCCGTAAGAACTTTGTGCTCCGTCACGAAGGCGTCAAGATCCTTGAACTTGATCGGCGGAGGAGCGAAGAGCTTGGCCGCCATCTCGATACGATCGAATTCCTTGCCTTGCTGTTGGTCGCCGGCGGGGCCGCTGCCCAGGCTCTCGATTCCGTTGCCCTTGAAGCGGTCGGTTTTGTCTGAGTGGTTCATCTCTTCATATTGGGTGAGGCCGGCGCCGGGAACGTGCAGCAAGGCGTCTTTTTCGCTACGGTCGATGGTGAAGTGGTAGTCGCCGCACTGGCAGGTGTCGACAAACTCGATGTCGATGTTTTCACCGATGCCCTCGAGATAGCGGTAGTGCCAAACTTCAAACGGGAATGTGGAAGTCTCGCCGCCGCCCTCTTCCATGGGCCGCTCGTACATGCCGCCGGAGGGATGGGAGTCGATGCTGTCGGCCGCGCCGTAGGCGATGTAGATGTGCCCGCGGTCGGTCTTCCAGCCGGGTTTGCCGGCCGCATAGTGTTCGTTGGCGTAAGCGATGCGCCGGTAATGCTCTTCGCGAAACTCGTTTTCGGGGGAATCGGGATTGGGGTTGCGGCGCAGCCAGAAGTTCTCGATAAACGACTCGCGCTCCTCGTCGTTGCTGAGGTTCATGAACGCTTTGCGCTCATCGTCGCTGATGATGTAAGGAACTTCCTCATTGAGCCAGGTCTTGTAGGGCCCCTTCAACTCCTGCCGAAGAGCTTTCTGGGCTTTGTACCGCTCGGTGTCGCTCATCTGACGCTTGAGCGGATCGGCTTCTTGTCCCTGATCCTGACCGGACGCCGGCGCGGCTTGCTGGGACTGCGCGGGCGCGGCGGCACTTTGCTGGGCCAGAAGGACAGTTGCCGGGCCTGCAATGAGGCCGCAACCGAGAGCGGTAATCAGAATTCGACTGCTGTTAAGAATCATTCCCCTGAATACTCCTGCGATCCCTTATTTTACGGCTCCCGGAAGGGCAGGGCAAGGTAACAAACCCGATTGGCTGGCCATTGGACGGGAGGGAATCGCGTCTGTCACCCCAAAAGTTGCAGGCAGCGGGGCAAATTTGAGCAGCCGAGCACCTCAGCTGCCGAATTAAGAATCCATGGAACCGCCGACCTCTGCCTCGCGTACACTGGAGTGTAGAAAAACCATCGGATAAGACCACGCAAATGAAGAAAATTCTCTTAATCGCTCTTGCTGTGCTTGTAGCCGCCGGCCTTGTGACGTTCATGGTCATCAAGCAGCAGTCTGGCTATACCAAGGTTCTGACGGCCAAGCTGGCGCGCCAGGATCTGGCGACGGTTGTGAGCGGCACCGGCCAAATCAAGCCCAAGACCTACGTCAACGTGGGCGCGACCGCCATGGGCCGTGTGACGCATCTATACGTAAAAGAAGGCGACCGGGTAACCAAAGGCGAGACCGTGGCCACGGTCGAGAACGTGCAGCAGGAAGCAACGGTCAACGGGCAGGAAGCAAACATTAGCGCCGCCAAGACCGACATTCTGTCGGACCAGGCCGCTGAAAAGACGGCCGAGGCCAACGTGGAGCACGCGAAGGCCGATCTGGAGCAGAAGAAGCTGGACTGGGATCGGGCCCAGGCGCTCTTTAAAGACGGCATCATGGCCAAGCAGGACTACGACGCCAAGAAGGCTGCATACGACCTTGACGTTGCATCGCTGGATCAAGCCGAGGCCGGGCTCAACCAGGCCAAGGCCAACACGGATTCGGCACGCGGCCACATGCAGACCCAGGTGGCCACGCTGCGCGCGAATCAGGACTTGCTTAACCGCACCATCGCCGTGGCGCCCTTCGACGGCATCGTGACCAACGAACCGGTACGCGAAGGGGAAACCGTCGTCGAAGGTATCCAAAATACCGAAGGATCGACCTTGATGACGCTGGCGGACATGAGCATTATTACCGCCGAGGTGAAGGTAGACGAGACCGATATCGTGAACGTGCAACTGGGCCAGCCCGCCGAGGTGACCGTCGACGCGCTGATAGGCAAAACTTTTAAGGGACACGTGACGCTGGTGGGCGATCAGGCGTTGCTGCGCTCGACCGGCGTAGCCACTTCGCAGTCGACCACCGGCACCGAAGAGGCCAAGGACTTCAAGGTTGTGGTCACCCTCGACGATCCTTCGGGCGAACTCCGTCCGGGTCTCTCCTGCACGGCAAAGATTACGACAGCCCGTAAGTCCAATGTGCTGTCGCTGCCCATACAAGCACTCACAATGCACGATCCGGCAACCGACAACACAAAGAGCACTGGCGGGGTGCAGGCGGCGACGCTTCCCACCAACGGCGTCGCGAAGTCCAACCCGGTACAGGGTGTCTTCGTTGTGGATAAGGACAAGAGCGGCAGGCTCCGCGCCAAGTTCGTTCCGGTCACGACGGGCATTACGGGCGCCACTGATATTGAAGTACTGACTGGCTTGAACGAAGGCCAGGAGGTGGTGACTGGCCCCTACAAGACATTGCGTGACTTGAAAGGCGGATCGCTGCTGAAGCGCGATACGGTGAAGCCCGTTACGACGCCGTCAAGCTGAAGGCGGCGGGCATAAGATAGCGAATAGAGAAGGATGAGGTTGGGATGGCTTTGATGAACAGTATCGGCATCGAGGACCTGGCACAGACCGCGACCGTCTCCGCCGACGAGGTCATCGTCGTTGAGGACCTGTGGCGCACTTACGATATGGGCCTGGAGCAGCAGGTTCAGGCCCTGCGCGGCGTTTCGTTGCGCATCCGCCACAACGAATATGTGGCCATCATGGGACCGTCGGGTTCAGGCAAGTCGACGCTGATGAACCTGATCGGATGCCTCGATACTCCCTCGAAGGGCAGCTACTGGCTCAACGGCCAACTGGTCAGCGACCTCGACGACGACCAGCTTGCGCGCATCCGCAACAAGGAAATAGGGTTCGTCTTCCAGACTTTCAACCTTCTTGCCCGGGCCAGTTCCCTGCACAACGTGGAGCTTCCGCTGATCTATAGCGGCGTACCGTCCGCCGAGCGCATCGCGCGCGCCAAGAAGACCTTGACCGAGGTTGGCCTTGAGTCGCGCATGATGCACAAGCCCAATGAGCTTTCGGGCGGCCAAAGGCAACGCGTCGCCATCGCGCGCGCCCTGGTGAACAACCCGTCGATCATCCTGGCCGATGAGCCGACCGGCAACCTGGATTCGAAGACCGGGCAGGAGATCATGGCGCTGTTCGATACGTTGCACGCAAAAGGCAACACCATCGTGCTGGTGACCCACGAGCCTGACATTGCGCAGTATGCGCATCGCGTGGTCCACATCCGCGACGGCCAGATCTTCTCGGACGAGCCCTCATCGCGTCATCGTTAATCTTTCGACGCTCGAAGAAATCTCCCGCGTTGTTCAATCGCATCTGTTCTTGTAATTTTCATTGCAATCGAGTTGACTTTTCCGCAGGACGAGCGCAAGATTGCCAAAAGATGTGAGGGGAATTCACCTGCGGTCAGGATTCCTGTTCGCGTCAGTCTGCTTTTTCTTCCTGGCCACCCTCCGTTCCCTTCTCGACCGACGAATCGACGCGCTGTTACGCCAGGGGAGTTTCTCGTCCGCTTGGCGCGACACTTCAATTTGACACTGCGGCCGCCGTTCGAGATTGCAGCTGGCGCTTGTAAGCGCGTTGGAAATTTGTCACTTAACCAACCAGCTGCAGTGGCAATTCTTCATCTGGCTTTCAGAGCGGCGCCATGAGCTCCGCGCAAAGCCTGCAACGTGACGCAAGCTGGAGCATCTTATTGGCATCAACTGGCCGGCAGCGGCCGGTTTCCAGAATCGGTCTCAACAGTGTTGATTTGATCGGAGAAGATCGATGTTCGTAACGTCGCAATGCAACGGAAACAGAGTGACAGGCCTGTACGTCGGCGCGAGCAACGTGCGACGCTATTTTCGCAGGCGCGCGCCCTCCATCGAACTGCAGCTCGATCATCTGCGGATTGCGTGCGGACTGACACCGCACTTCTGGCAGGACCAGCCGGAGATTCACGATCCCAGGTTGTGCGCCTGGCTTGAATCGAAACATCGCGATGCAAAGAACCGCCGGGGACCGATTCTGATGGCGCTGATTCCGTCTGGGAAAGATTCCTTCATCCTCGGCACTGCGAGCCTGGAATCGGATTCTCCCGATGCGGATGCGGAAGACGAGCTCGCAGCGCACCCGCGAGAGTCGGGTTCACGAAATTCCAGGCCGCAGATTCTGGAAACGGCAACATTGAGCCCTGCAGCGGCAGGTGACTGAACAGGAAGAGCCGCTCGTGCGGCTTGCATCTCCGGCGGGTTCTCGAAGAACTTAGCTCTGGAGCGCCAGGCAACTGCGACAAAAGAGAATCAGGAATGAGGCTCAAGATGAAAACAACAAGCAGCATGGAAAATGGGCTGGTTGATCGCGCCTCCGAGGCATTGAAGGCGGTCCTTGGAGCGAGTTCCTGGGTCAGGCTGACTGAGTTGAAGTGCGAACCGCCGAGCCGTGGCAGGGCCGCTCGAATCCTGGCGCGCATCGATGTACTGGGCCGCATCCACACACTTGTCTGCGAAGTAAAGGCCCGTGAGAACCTTGAGCAACTGCAGGCGGAGGTCGAGAACTTGCGCGTCCAGGACGTGTGCGCCGACGCACCTGATCGTCAGGCGCAATCGACACGCGTGATCATTGCGCCGTACCTCTCGCCTGAGGCGCAGGCACTGTGCAAGGAGACCAACACATGCTTCGTCGATCTGGAAGGAAACGCGCGCATCGCCCTCGGTGAAATCTTTATTGGCAAACGGACGATGCGGCCGCGTGTGGAAGATTGCCTTGCGATTGATCCGGTAATCATCCAGGATGCAAAGGTGCGCCCGCCGGCACAGCGGGTTTATATCTCGAGCAAAACTCCGGGTTCTCCGCCTCGTATCCGCGAAAATGTGCCGCGTGGAATTGCCGTCGCCTGAGCGACAACCGAGCAGATTTCCGGATTCAGATTTCCAGAATGACAGGCATGATCATCGGCCTGCGTCCGGTCTTTTTCTGGACCAATCGCTTGATCTCAACGCGCACTTTCTCATTCACCATGCCGTAGTCAGACTTCTGTTCGACGCTCAGGCCGTCCAGGGTCTTCAGCACTGCTTCCGCCACCTCTTCGCTGATATCGGCGCCGCCAAAGCCTCGCATCACTACTTCCGGCGCGCGCTCCACCTTGCCGGTGCGCTTGTTGATGGCTAACACGGCGAGCACGATTCCATCTTCAGAGAGGATGCGCCGGTCGCGGATTACCAGGTCTTCCACCACGTCGATTGACGAGCCGGAATCGATGAGGATCCGGCCTGCCGTTACCTTGTCCTGCTTGCGCGCGTCGTCGCGATCCAACTCCAGCACGTCGCCGTCTTCAATTACGATGGCGTGCTCCACAGCTCCGGTTTCCATGGCCACCAGCGCATGCTGGCGCAGGAAACGGTAATCGCCGTGCACGGGAATGAAGAATTTGGGCCGCACCAGATTGATGAGCAACCGCATCTCTTCCTGGCTGCCGTGGCCGCTGACGTGAATCAAACCGTGCTGCCCGTCGTCGTAGATGACGTTGGCATCGCGCCTGCTCAGGTGATCAATGACGCGGAAGATGCCTTTCTCATTGCCGGGAATGATGCGCGAGCTGAGCACAACGGTGTCGCCTGGCTCGATGTGCGCGTGCTTGTGGTTGTCGAGCGCGGCGCGGCTCAGCGCGCTCATCGGCTCGCCCTGCGTGCCGCTGATAAGAACCATCAGCTGCTCGGGAGCAAAGTCGCGCATCTGACCCGGGTTGATGACGAGACCGGGAGGAATGTCGAGGTAGCCGAGGTCCTGCGCAATCTCAGTGCTCTCCATCATCGAGCGGCCGACTACGGCCACTTTGCGCTTGTGCTTGCGCGCCAATTCCATAGCGATGCGAATGCGATAGATGGATGACGAGAAGCAACTGAAGAACAGCTTCTTCTTGGTCTGCGTGAAGACTTCGTCGAGGCGTGGAATGACGGAACGCTCGCTCGGCGTGTAGCCCGGCCGCTCCACGTTGGTCGAGTCCTGCAGCAGCGCAAGCACGCCTCGCTTTCCGTACTCCGCAAAGGTGTGCAAATCAAACGCTTTCTCGTCGAGCGGAGAGAGATCGATCTTGAAGTCGCCGGTGTGGATGATGACGCCCACCGGAGTCTCGATGGCCAACGCCACGCAATCCACGAGCGAGTGCGTCACGCGAATGGGCTCAATGGTGAACGGGCCGATGGTGAATTTCTCTTTCGGCGTGATCTCGATGAGCTCGATTTCGTCCTGCAGTTCGTGTTCTTCGAGTTTGCCGTCAACGTAGGCCAGCGTGAACTCGGTGGCATAGACGGGGACTTTGATCT
>CAZKJB010000139.1:0-10047 GCA_964552975.1 uncultured Occallatibacter sp.
AGCGCGGTCCTCCACGTGCTCCCCAGCTCCTCCTGAACGGCTATGGTGCCCAACGGCCCGCCACGCTTATGGTCAGCTACGCGTGTGCTCGGCTCCCTGGGCTGCGCCGCAGCTCGCTGAGCAGATCAACTCCGTTCGAACGGCGTCCGCTGACCGGAAGGAGGGGTTTGTTCGATGAAACGATTTGGATTCTCGTTCATGCGCAGATTCCTGAAAGATCAGCGCGGCCAAACAGGAATCATGGCAGTCCTTACCATCACAACGATCATGGGACTTGCCGGAGTTTCGGTTGAGACCGGCCATGTCTATTACGCTTATCAAAAACTTGTGGCGTCCACCAGAGCCGCCACCCTGGCGGGCGCGGCAGCGATGCCCAACACTACCAACGCGGCGACCAATGTCACTCTCTACAGCGCGCAAACGGGTCAATTAAATGCCACCCCCCTGCTGCAGAGCGTTTCGGCTACGCCGGCCTACCTTTGCCTCAGTACTGTCTCGAATACCTTCAACGTGCCTTGCAGTACGTCCACTGGCGCTAGCGGCGGCTACAACGCGATTGGCGTCACGCAAACTGCCTCGATTCCGTTGTGGTTCGGCGGGCTGTTCGGTATGACGAAACTCCATGTGTCGGCGTCTGCCACCGCAGCTATGCGGGGCGGCACCAACTCTCCGTGGAATATTGCCATCATCATCGACACAACGGCGTCAATGGGAGACTCCGATAGCACCGGCCAGTGCACCGGATCCCGTGAATCTTGCGCTCTGCTGGGTGTCCAGGCGCTGCTCAAAGATCTATATCCCTGCGGCCTTGGCCAAAATTGCACCACCAGCTCGCAACCCGTCGACAGTGTCAGCTTGTTCGTCTTTCCCGCTGTCACCACTGCCACGATGTCGAAGGACTACGTATGCAAAACCAGCGACCCGACCATCGTTGCGTATACATTCCCCAATCCTCCGTCGAGCCTGGTTCTGCCTACGGGAGACACGTATCAAGTAATCGGGTTCGTGAATAATTACAAAATCTCCGATGCTGCGACGAGCCTGAATCAGGCCGCGCCGATCGTCATCGCCGCCGGTGATTCGGGCGTGACGGGCTGTTCTGGCCTGCAAACGCCGGGCGGCGAGGGAACATACTACGCGCAGGCCATCTACGCGGCCCAATCGGCTCTGAATGTTCAGCAGGGATTAAATCCGGGCTCGCAGAACGCGATGATTATTCTCACCGACGGCGATGCCACGGCCTGCGCAACGAATGCCTATACCACGGGAGGCGCATGCAACACGAAGAGCCAGCTCGTGGCCTCCGCGGGAACACTCAACGGAACTGGGACGAAGACCAGCAATCCTACGGGGTACAACTCATACGCCTATCCTTCGGCGTTGGGCGAATGCGGGCAGGCTGTGCTGGCGGCGCAGGCGGCGGCTAATGCCGGCACCGACATCTACACCATCGGCTATGGTTCGCCTACTTCGGGTGGATGCGCAACCGACAGCACTTATAGCGCGACCGTAAGCACTGGCGGTGGCGGCTGGGCTCCTGGCGATCAGCCTTGTCAGGCCCTGACCGCAATGGCCTCATCCCAGGTCAATTCTTACTCTGACGATGCCAACGGTTGCCAGGCGACAGCTCCGACAAACCAAGCCATCACGAAACTCACCGCGATCTTCCGCGCCATCACAAACAACTTGAGTACGCCGCGGCTCATACCGAACGGCACCAC
This sequence comes from uncultured Occallatibacter sp., assembly GCA_964552975.1. Classification (GTDB taxonomy): domain Bacteria; phylum Acidobacteriota; class Terriglobia; order Terriglobales; family Acidobacteriaceae; genus Telmatobacter. The sequence goes on from CAZKJB010000139.1 coordinate 1,722, forward strand.
ATAAAGCGGACTCCTCCACAAAGTAAAAAACCGGCTAGGATTCTTGAGGGTACGAGCCTCATCGCTCGTACCTTTTTGTTGCGTCTCATTCCACAAGCTCCTCACGGTTGCTCGGCGGCAGCCCTCATCGCTGCATCAAGCCCTACACATTTCCTTGTCCAAAGCGTCTGCCGGCCCGCGAAAGAATCGTCTGTATCTCAAGCCGATGGCTTAACTCATTGCAAATAAAGGAAGCGAGAGTCCGAAGTCGCGGACTGGAATCTTGTGCCCTCTCCTATGTCCGTTACTCAGGTCACTCCGCCGTAGCACGAAAGTGCAATATCCGGTTACTAATTGGACGAAGATCATAAACTAGATCGCCAGTCCCCGGGATCCGTGAAGCAAGGCGGGGCCGAATGGTGATCTCGCACGAGGGGTACACAAAGAATTCAGCGTCCAGAGCGTGGACTCGGTAAGCCATCCGTGTTGTTGGCTTTTTGCGATGTGCTTTAGCCCGGCGCAGTTGAACGTCGCAGAAAAAGCGTCACCTGATTGAAAGGAGGAATTTGTTTATGAAGTGTTTTGGATTTTCATTCATGCGCAGATTCCTGAAGGATGAACGCGGTCAAACTGGCGTGATGGCGGTAGTCACCATCACCACACTCATGGGCATGGCCGGGGTTTCCGTCGAGACCGGCCACGTCTATTACGCCTATCAAAAGCTGGTTGCATCCACAAAAGCTTCCGCGCTGGCTGGCGCCGCAGCCATGCCAAATACCACGAATGCGGGCACAAACGTCACGCTTTACAGCTCCCAGACGGGAGAATTGAATGCGACTAACCTGCTGCAGAGCGTCTCAGCGACTCCCACCTACCTTTGCCTGAGCACCGTAACTAACACCTTGAACGTGCCCTGCAGCACCTCCACGGGCGCCACGGGCGGATACAACGCTCTCAAGGTAACGCAGACGGCTCAGATTCCTCTTTGGTTCGGCGGCCTGATCGGCATGACCAAGCTCAACGTTTCGGCGAACGCTGAGGCGGCCATGAGAGGCGGTACCAACACGCCCTGGAACATTGCCATCATCGTGGACACCACCGCATCAATGGCCCAGAACGACAACGGCAATCAATGCGATCTCGAGCAGGTCCAGTGCGCGTTGCTGGGAGTCACGGCGCTCTTGCAGGATTTATATCCATGCGCCTTGGGCGCCAACTGCACTACAAGCACCGCGTATGTCGACAGTGTGAGCTTGTTTGCGTTTCCCGCAATGACCACCGCGACAGTTTCGAAGGACTATGTCTGCAAAACGAGCAACCCGACGATCGTGGCATACACATTTCCCAACCCACCGTCGAGCACGACCCTCCCCAGTGGAGACACCTATCAGATCGTCGGCTTCTCCAACAATTACAAAACTTCCGACGCAACCACGGCTCTGAACACCGCTGCAGATATCTCTATCGCCTCGGGCAACTCTGGGGTTAGCGGCTGCAACGGCATCGGCGCGCCGGGCGGTGAGGGAACCTACTACGCGCAGGTTATCTATGCGGCGCAAGCGGCACTTATCGCGCAGCAAACAGCAAACCCAGGGTCAAAGAACGCCCTGATCATCGCCTCCGATGGCGACGCCACCGCCTGCGCTACTAATGCATACACGGCTGGCGGAGCTTGCAATACAAAGGCCCAACTCGTAGCTTCCGCGGGCACTCTCAATGGGACCGGTACGTCTAGCAGTAATCCCTCGGGTTACAAATCCTATGCCTACCCGTCGGCGCTGGGCGAGTGCGGGCAAGCAGTGCTGGCTGCGCAGGCGGCTGCGACTGCGGGTACCGCGGTTTACACCATCGGCTATGGGGCAGAAACGTCAGGCGGATGCCTGAGCGACGCAACGTACAGCACCACCGTAACCACACATGGCGGAAGCTGGGCGCCAGGTGATCAACCATGTGCGGCCTTGGCTGCAATGGCTTCAGCGGAAGTAAACTTTTATTCAGACGATGGTTCCGGATGCCAGGCGACTGCGCCGAGCAACCAAGCTATCACAAAACTAACTGCCATCTTCCGTGCCATTACGAACAATCTCAGCACGCCGCGGCTGATACCGAACGGCACGACATAAACCGATTGGAGGATCTTTGAAGATTCTCCAAAAACGCGAGGTGGCCGAACGAAGGGAGCTCCCCCCGTGCGCATTGCCGGTTCGATCCTGGTGCTTTCGTGTGCACTTCTTTTTTCTGGCTGCTCCGGCGTGCCGGGAAACTCTCCTGTTCAGACCTCATCCGGCTTTGCCCCCGGCGCGACTCTGCAGGGCAAAGTCCATGGTGGTCAGCAGCCTGTAGCGGGCGCGCACCTCTATGTTTACGCGGCCAACAATAACGGCTACGGTGGTGCATCGATATCGATGCTGACAAGCGGTACTGGACGGACTTCGGACGGCACGAACTACTATGTAACAACTGGGCCGCAAGGCACATTCAGCATCAGCGGCGACTACAACTGTCCCAGCGCAAACTCGCAAGTGTACTTATACTCAGTGGGCGGAAATCCGGGTGTGGGTGGAGGAGCGAACCTCGGCGCCGGCTTGCTGGCGGCACTGGGAACGTGCAGCTCGCTCTCCTCTTCCATGTTCATCGTAGTGAATGAGGTCTCGACAATCGCTGCGGCGTATGCCTTTGCCGGTTTCGCCACCGATGCAACGCATGTGTCGAGTTCGTCGAACGCTCAATCCGAGACTGGCATCGCCAATGCGTTTGCCTCTGCAACCAACCTTGAATCGCTGCCCTCCGGAGTTGCATTTACCACGATTCCGGCAGGCGATGGAACCCCACCACGGCAATTAATCAATTCGCTTGCGAACATTTTGGCGGCATGCGTCAACTCGACCGGGCCTTCGTCCTCGCCTTGCGTCACGCTCTTCGCCAATGCGGAAAATGGGAGCGTTGCGCCGAGTGACACGGCGACCGCGGCGATTAACATCGCGCACAATCCAGGAGCGAATCTCGACAACCTCTGGGGCGTGCAGGTTCCGAATTCGCCCTTCCAGCCGGCGTTGAGCGCCGAGCCGAGCGACTTCGCCGTTTCAATTACGTACACTGGGGGCGGTATGGACGGCACAGGATTTGCTCCCAATGGCGTCGCCGTTGATGGCTACGGCAATGTTTGGGTGACGAACTTCACGTCATCCAGCATCACTAAGTTCAGCCCCACCGGGGTTATTCTGTCCGGCACAAACGGATATTCTGCGGCAGGGCTGGACGAACCAACAAGCCTCGCCATCGATATTTACGGCAATGCCTGGGCCGCGAATTATAACGGCAACAGCGTCAGTGAATTCAACTCAAGTGGCACAAAGATCTCCGGTCCTCCGGGCTTCACCGGCAGCGGACTGAACAAGCCATACGGCATCGCTTTTGACAATCTGGGTCACGTTTGGATTGCCGATCTCGGTGGCAACAACCTGAGTGAATTTACTGCCTCCGGCACCGCTCTTTCTGGAAGCGGTGGTTTCGCGGTGGGCTCACTCGTCGGTCCGGCGGGCATTGCATCCGATACCTCCGGTAACATATGGGCGGCGAACTATCTGGCATCCACGTCAAGCATCACTGAATCCGATTCCAGCGGCGGGCAGAGCGCAGATCCGTCGGGCTTCACCGGCGGAGGTCTGAACTCACCGTACGGTGTGGCCATCGACGCCGCAGGCAACATTTGGGTTACGAATCAAGGCGGCAACGGAAGCCTCAGCGAATTTAGCTCTTCCGGAACCGCGATCTCCGGCAGCAATGGTTACATCAATGGCGGGCTCAGCGATCCCAGGGGCGTCGCCATTGACGGTTTAGGCAATATCTGGGTCGCGAATTTTGACGGCAACTGCATTAGCGAGTTCAATTCCAGCGGCTCACCCATTACCGGGGCCAACGGTTATGTCGGCAGCGGGGTCTATCAACCCTACGGAATAGCTATCGACCTCTCGGGCAACGTTTGGGCAGCGACCGATAATGGCACCAGCTCGCTCACTGAGTTCATCGGCGCTGCCGCACCCGTAGTCACGCCGATCGCGGCAGGAGTGCAGTACAACGAACTCGGGAAAAGGCCATGAGTCGCAGAGGCCACTCAGCCACGCGGCCGGGCGTTCATTCATTGGCGCATTCAAACGGCGCCTTCACCTGCTGCATGAAGCTTGTATCGAGGAGTTCCCCATGATTCGCCGAATCAGTCTCCTGGTTTTGACGCTGGCCGCGATCGCGCTTCCAGCGCACGCGCAAGACGGTTGTGACGACTCTCCCGAGGATCCGACGATTGTTCTGGCTCTTGTCGCTGCTGCAGGCGCATTCGCAGCCTCTCTAAAGACAACCCGGATTCGCAAACCGTAATGCCTGCCTGTGCGGATAAGGCCTCAATCTCTGGCTCTCGATATTCAGCGGTGGCGTAAACTGAGCCTGCCGGTTCGCCCGTCAATCACGAATTCGATGATGAACCTCCGGAGTATTCTCCTCCCTCTCACGGCATCTGCGGCTCTGGCCGCGGTCGCCGGTTGCGGCGGGGCCGTTCCCACCACAGGTGGTGGCGGCGAATCTGGAGGCGGTTGCACGCCGACTACCACGATTATTGCGGCGCCTTCTTGCCCGGCCCGAACACCGGTCGCGGGCGTTTCGTTCACCGGAAAAGTTCTCGCCGGATTGCAGCCGATCAGCGGCGCCTCGGTGCAACTTTATGCCGCCGGCATCACCGGCAATGGCTCCGCACCTGCTGCGCTCCTAAGCGCATCGGTCTCTACAAGTGCAGGCGGCGCGTTCACCGTTCCTGGTGGATACTCCTGCCCTTCTGCACAGACTCCGGTCTATCTTGTCTCGAAGGGTGGCCAACCGGGTGCTGGCTCCGCCAACCAGTCTCTATGGCTCATGACCGCCCTCGGGCCTTGCAGCGCCATTACCGCGGGAAGTAATTTCATTCTCAATGAAGCCACTACATCTGCTTCTGTTTGGGCTCTCGCTCCATTTATGTCCAGCGGGGGAAGCGTAGGTGCAAGTTGCACCAACACTACTGGACTCGACAATGCATTCCTGACGGCAAACAGCTTGGTGAATGCGGCGACGGGCGCGTCGCCGGGAGCAGCAATTCCATCCACGCTCGCCGTTTCTTCAAGCAAGCTGAATACGTTGGCCAACGCCCTCAACTCGTGCACGGCTTCGAGCGGAGGCGCATCCTGCACTTCGTTGTTCAACGCGGCCGCGTCGGGAAACACCGTTCCCAGTAATACGCTGGATGCGGCGCTCAACATCGTCCATTCTCCCGGCAACAACGTGGCTGCCATCTATACGTTGGCTTCGGGCAACGCCGTCTTTTCCCCGGTCCTCCACGCCGCGCCTCCTGACTGGATGCTCCATAACACAATCACTGGTGGCGGCATGAACTCGCCGGCTTCGGTCAGCGTGGCATCCTCTGGAAGTGTCTGGGTGTCGAGCTACTTCAACGCGGTTTCTGAGTTCCTGCCCGGAGGCGCAACGGACTTCCCATCGGGTATTGGCGGCAACGGCCTCAACCAGTCGTATGGCATGGCGCTCGATATTCAAGGCAATGTTTGGATCGCAAATGAGCAAACTAACCCCAACAGTGGGTCGGGCGATGTTGCCGAACTCAACTCTTCAGGTACGTTCCTTGCTGGCGGGCTCACCGGCGGCGGAATAAACTATCCGGTCGCGGTTGCCGCAGATAGCAACGGCAATATGTGGTTTGCCAATTACGGCGATTCGACAGTTACGCAGCTAAACAGTGCGGGCACACCGATCTCCCCTGCGAGCGGATGGGGGGCAAAATCTCTCGTCTTTCCGGTTGCATTAGCTATCGATTCAGGCCACAACGCATGGGTGGCCAATCAGTCGGGCGTGCTCCCGATTACCAGAATCTCGAAGGACGGCTCAGAGATCACCAACTTTGACTGCGATTGCAACGGGGCCTCAGGGATCGCCACTGACCAGAACGGGAACATATGGATTGCCAACTACTACGACAACAGCATCAGCGAAGTGAATTCTTGCGGCAGCTTGGAACTCGGTGCCGCAAAGGGCGGCGGAGTAAATCATCCTCAGGGAATCGCTGTCGACGGCGCCGGAACTGTCTGGGTAGGGAACTACCTCGGCAACTCCATTTCCGAGATCGACGGCTCATCCAGCACAAAGCCAGGAACCTATGTCTCACCATCGACCGGTTTTGGAACGGACGCGAACCTTCTCGAGCCCTACGGGATCGCCCTCGACGCAAGTGGAAATATCTGGGTCTCGAACTTCGGAAACAACACGCTGACGCAAATCATCGGCGTGGCGTCTCCTGTCAAGACTCCGTTGGCCGGTACCCCGCAGCAGCCCTGAAATGGAACGACACGGCTTTCGCTCGGCGAATGAATATCGATTCCCGAGCCTAAGTTGTTATAGACTCCAGGCGCCATAGTGATCGATTCTGAAGAAAGTCGCCGCGTTTACCTCGGCAAGCAGTCAATTGGTTCGAATAAAGGAATGGCAGTCCCTATGGCGGAAGAGTTGGAACTCCTGTCAACGGTCCCTGAAACGGCGCCGCCGGAACTCGCGCCGTTGTGGCCGGCGAAGGTTTCTTTCCTTCTGGGCTGCGGAATGGCCGTCCTCACCGCGGCCGGATGCCTGGGCATTTACCGCGAACTCGGGTTTCTTTGGGCATGCTGGACGACCGATCCACTTCGGTCGATCGGCATTCTGATCCCGCCTGCCAGTATCGTGCTTACTCTGCGTAGCTGGCGCCAGCACGGCTGGGAGATGCGTGGAACGTGGTGGGGCCTTGTTGTGATTGCGCTGGCCTTTTTTCTCAGCTTGCTCCGCCAAAATGTCATGTTCTTGGCAGTCGCCGGCAGCGCAGCGATTTCACTCATCCCAATGTCTTTGCCCGTCTACGTTTACGCGAGTGGGATCGTTCTCCTTTTTGCCGGCACGCGCGTTTGGTGCAGCGCATGGTTTCCGCTCGGCCTATTGCTACTTTGCCAGCCGGTGCCTTTTTTCTCCAGTGAGCTAATCGATATCCCGCTGCAAAACATCTCGGCCCAGGTCGCCCGTTCTTTCGCCACGTTTATAGGCTTTGCGCCCACCACCCCGCAACTGCGCCTCATGTTTTCGCCAAACTTTGGGATGTTTATCGCGCCAGGTTGCGACGGGATTCGCGGCGCGGTCACGATGGGCTATGTGGCCCTGGTTCTCGGCTATTTGAAGCGGGTTTCCATCATCCGTTGGCTCGCTTTAGTTACCAGCGCAGTACTTCTCGGCTACGTCTTCAATTTCACGCGGCTCTGCGTCCTCGTCCTCTATTACCGTGCCGCCTTGGGTCATCCCACCATGGAAGGCCTGGCTAAGCAGGCTGATTATGCGATCGGTTCCTGTCTGTTTCTGACCGCTACAATCCTTTTCCTCAGGTTAGCGCGCAGCAAGCGAGCCGAACACGTACAGCCAGCTGTCGTCCCCGAACGTGAAGCGCCTCTACCGCGCATCCTGAATGTCTGCGGTAAGTATGCTGCCCTCGCGGTCACCATTCTGCTGGCTCTTGCTCTACCCTCCTCTGCTCTCCGATCGGTCCGGCAAGGCGCGGCTCCTACCACCTCCTCCGCCGGTCGTATGCCCAGGCAGGTCGGCGAATTCGCTGTCACACGCACATGGTATGAACAGCAGAGCGGCATCACCGTTGAACAAAATGCGGCTTATTCGGCTCCGGGATCGGACGAGGTGATTCTCGGAGTATGGGTCGCGTCGTACTCGCATTTCCATGACGCGCAGCAGTGCTGGCTGGCGCGTGGTCTGCATCCCGATTTCCTGACCACCAGGCCATTCGTCACTGCCGGAGGAAAGTCCATTGCGCTCAGCACTGGGTTTTACTCGGACGGAGTTACCGACAGCATCGTAGTAAATGCCGCCTGCACCCCGTCTTCTTGCGCGCAATTTCAGCAGCTTCCGTCAAGCAAGGGGGTCGGCTTTCTATTTCTCAAGCCGCGCTTGGATGAACTCTCCGGTTCAGGATCGCACCCAGTCTCCATCATGGTCCGCATCAATACACTGCACACGAATGCGCCGAAGGCCGTCACTTATGGCCAACTTACAGACGAAGCCCGGAAATTCCTCTCCGGTCTTGATCCCGTCAGTCTGAGCGGTACGTTTCAGTAAATGGATCTCACGCTTGATTTGACGGCCGATGGCGGTCCTGCCGCTGGCAATGTCGTTTTCCGAGGAATCCCCGCCGGGATCGAGTTACGGTAAACTCTTCAGATAAGGTATGTCTCAAGCCGCGGAGGGATGGGTGAGCGGTTGAAACCGGCGGTCTTGAAAACCGTTGTGC
>CAZKJB010000140.1:0-9989 GCA_964552975.1 uncultured Occallatibacter sp.
ACGATTTCGGTACCGGCTACTCCAGTCTCGCCTGCCTGCAGTCTCTCTCGCTCGACACGCTCAAAATCGACAAAGCCTTCGTCGAGACGATCGACACAAACGGCGCCACCAGCCAGGTCGTCCTCCACATCATTGAGATGGCTCATTCGCTCCACCTTCAAATGGTCGCTGAAGGCGTTGAGAGCGAAGCGCAAGCCCAGTTCCTCCTTCGGCGTGGTGTCCGGTATGCCCAGGGATGGCTCTTCAGCAGACCCGTTGCCATCGATTCGCTCTTGCAGAAGGTCCAACTCCACTTGACCGCTCCTGAAGAACGGCTCCTGACGCGGTCCCTGTCTGACGTGTCGCCCGCGCGCGTCCCCGCCTCCTTTCCCCCGCGAATTTCTCTTAAGCCGGGCGTCCCGGTCTAGCTTTGCCTGGGGGGATACCCTGGCTCCATCTGGTTTGCGCGATGTTTTGTTCCTGCGGATTGTTAGTTCAGCGCGGCGGGCGAAGTATCTAACCCATTGCGATCGTTCCCAGGAGCGCCCGCCAAGTTCTGCGGAAAGGAAGCAAGACCGATCAGGCGGTAAACTATAGTTCAATTCAGAATTTCTGAACACACGAGGCTCGGCGGCACATGGTCCGAGAGGTGCGAGGCGCGATGCAGAGCAATCCCAACCGGGATGTCGAGGCTGACTGCATACGCCGTATCCAGGCCGGCGAGAAGCACCTCTTTCATGAGCTCATCCGCCCCTGCGAAAAGCCCGTCTACTTCTTGTTGCTGTCGATTCTGCGAAACGAAACCGACGCCGAAGATGCTGCTCAGGAAACGGCGATCAAGGTCTATCGCAACCTGCATCTCTTTCGCGGGGAATCGCAATTCCGCACCTGGGTGCTGTCCATTGCCCGGAATGAAGGTCTGGCCCGCCTCCGAAAGACCGAAAGCCGCCGCGAAGACTCACTCGACGCCATGACCGAGGACTCCGGGGACTTTACGCCTGCAATTTTGACGAGTTGGCGTGAGGTGCCCTCCGAGGAGCTGGAGCGGCAGGAGGTTCGCACCCTGATTCGGCAGGCAATTGACGGTTTGCCGGAGATTTACCGTAACGTCATGCTGTTAAGAGACATCGAAGAGATGGACGTAAGAGAAACTGCCACGGCACTCGAGATCAGCGAGGGGGCCGTAAAGGTGCGTCTGCACCGAGCCCGCGCCTTGATGCAGCGGTCTCTGGCGCCAAAATTGAAGGGGTTTGCCCTCGAGCGAAAGAAGCTGTTTGGGTGGTTTAAATGAGGATCGACTGCAAACACGTCTGGGAACACATCTCCGCATATATCGACGGAGATGTAGACGTGTCCCTGCGCGCGGAGATCGATAAGCATCTTGAAACCTGCGAGATCTGCTCGGCAGTTCTGGACTCGACGCGGAACGTGGTCGTGCTGGTCGCCGACGATCGAGTGTTCGAATTGCCCGCCGGATTCAGCGAGCGCCTGCATGCGCGGCTGGATCGGGAGATCGCGTTCGAAGATGACTCGACCCCGCCCTGAAGCGACGCGGGGCGGCGCAGGTTAGCGGTTATGAGTTGCGCTGAGTCACCGTGGTTTGGGCCGGCGGAGCGCGATGCAGGATAGCGTGAGTCCAGACCTCAAGCCCGACCAGCACCAGCGTCACAATAGCCATCACCACTTGCAACAGTTCTGACAAACGCTGCTTCTTGCTCAAATTGCGCCGCCGCCATTGCGCCTCGGGCCGGTTGCGCTGCCTTCGCACCCAGGCAAGCACAGCAAGATTGATCACCGCTCCGGCAACTGCGATCACCAGCATGGGAATGCGGATGGAGTCGCGATGTAGCGGAATGAGGGGCCCCGCGATGCTGCCCGCGGCGAGCGCAGCCAGCCCGATCCCAACGCGAATGCTGTTCACCGTGAATACGGCCGTGCAAAGACTTTGCAGCAGGGCCACCGCCACGCTGACTCCTGATACAACGCCCATTCCCTTCGAACTTTCCAATCGTCCTCCAGGGTCCCCTGGTCAAGCCCGACTCGCTCCGCGCTCAGACAGAGTATCGCACTCGACTTCGCCGGCAAAGCGGGACCCCGACGCACGCACGCGCCTAGACTTCGCGCGATTCGAATAAAAATTCATCACTGTTTAGCACTTTGCCTGTAACCAATCTTTAGCTGGATCACTCTCAGTCTGCGTACGCCGAATTCTGCAGGTTACCCCTCCTGCTTCCTTTCAAACGCGGAGACCCTCCGCCAAACCACACCCAGCGAGGTCCAAAATGAAAAACCAATTCAACGCTCTGCTTCTCACCGCTGCGCTGGCCGGTCTCACCGGTGGAACCGCGGTTGCTGCCCACGCGCAAAACTCGACCCAACCCAACACCGTCAAAGTCGCCAAGGCGGGTCTCCGCTACACCGGCTTCGGCCAGGACACTTCCAAACACTCCTGTAAAGGCAAGAACGACTGTAAGGGCCAGGGCGGCTGCAAGAGCAGCGACAACGGCTGCAAAGGCAAGAACAGCTGCAAGGGCAAGGGCGGTTGCGCCACTGACGGCTCCAAGCCACCGGCGGTCGTCTAGTCCCCTCGGGGACTGGCGGTGAATCTTCGATTCCTCCAACGGCACCGTCCAGTCCCCGATTCCCACCAACGTTTTACCGATCCCCATTTCACCGATTTCTGTTCCTTGACCACTGTCTTATGCCCGGCAATCGATTCAATGCGTTTCAGGACCACGGCGTCGGAATCGGACTTCGCATTCCGCACTACGAGCACATCTTTTCGCGCAAGCCCGTCGTCGACTGGTTTGAAATCATCTCAGAAAACTTCATGGCAGACGCCGGACGGCCACTCGCTGTCCTCGATCAGATTCTTGAGCGCTATCGCGTGGTACAGCATGGCGTCTCCATGTACTTCGGTTCCGTGACCGAATCGGATCCCGAACACTTGCGACGCTTGAAGCAACTCGTCCGCCGTACAAAAACTCCGTGGTTGAGCGATCACCTCTGTTGGGGCAGCGTCGACGGAACCTACACCCACGATCTGCTCCCGCTGCCCTACACATGGGAGGCGGTCCATCGCACCGTCGAGCGCGTGCGCCAGGTCCAGGACTACCTCGAGATTCCTGTCGCGGTCGAAAACGTCAGCTCCTATGCCGAGTTCACCGGCTCAGAGATGAGCGAGTGGGAGTTCCTCGCCGAAGTTGTCGAGCGCGCCGATTGCGGCATTCTTCTCGACGTAAACAACATTTACGTCTCCGCGATGAATCACGAGTTCAATCCGCTCGATTATGTGAATGCGGTTCCGGCGCATCGCGTGGCGCAGATTCACATTGCCGGACACTCGAAGTATGAGAAGTACATCCTCGATACGCATGACCATCCGGTGATCGATCCGGTGTGGAATCTCTATGAGCGCGCGATCGAGCGTTGCGGCCCAATGCCGACCCTGCTTGAGTGGGACGACCGCATTCCGACGTTTGACGAAGTGCATGCGGAAGCTAAAAAGGCAGAGCGTTATTTGCACCGGGCCGCATCCCATGTGGCGGAGGCCGCGCGATGAGTCATCATTCCGCAACTGACCTGCCAATGGACCTGCGCAACTTGCAGCGCGAGATGGCCGCCGCCGTAATGCAGCCGCTCACGCGTGATGAAAAGATGCGTTCTCACACGGCCGATGGCCGCTCGATGACAGAGGTCGCGGAGTCTTTTATCGCGCCAAACAGCCGTCTCAGCCCTTTCGAACGCCTCGAGATCTACAATCGCCAATACTGGTTCCGTGTTCTTGGTGCGTTGGCCGAGGATTTTGTTGCGCTGCGTGCCGTCGTGGGGCCGCGGCGATTTGAAACGATCTCCGTCGCCTATCTCACCGCGCATCCAAGCCGCTCATTCACGCTCCGCAATCTCGGTTCGCATTTGCCAGAGTGGCTCGCCGCGCATCCCCAACTCGCAGGAAGGCGTCATCGTCTGGCTCTTGACGTTGCCCGCATCGAGTGGGCTTTTGTAGAGTCATTCGACTCCGCTCAGCGCGAGCCGCTGACGGTCGAGCAAATTGCAACCCTCGATGGCGATTCGCGTCTGGCGCTGCAGCCGCACCTGCAACTGATCGCGCTCAGTTTTCCCGCGGACAACCTTGTACTCGACTTGCACAAGCAGCAAAAGCGCCAGACGAGCGAAGCCGGCGTCGAGCATGAAGACCGTGCCGAGCAGCCCCTCGAATTGCCGCAGCTCCCTCCGCGCGCCAATTGGCTTGCTGCGCACCGCGTCGACCTGAGTGTCTACTATCGCCGCCTGGATCGCGAAGAGTTCCAGATGCTCGCCGCGATTCGCCAGGGCCTCACACTTGCCCTCGCCATTGAGGCCGGCTTTGCCGGCTCCCGCATTCCGGCCAAGCGTCAGGCGCAAAAGGTGCAGTCGTGGTTCGCCACATGGGCGGAGCTCGGCTGGGTTTGCGCGCCCGAGCTCGAATCGCTGATCAAAGCCTGAGCGGCGTCTCAGTTTGAAATTTTCGCGCGCCGTGTTGCGTGTAGGATTCCCGCGAATTGAATTCACTTGAAAGTGGTTTCGCAGCCAGATCGAGGAGATTGTATGCAAAAGATTGTCGGAATGATTGGGACCTTGTATTCTCGCGCGGCTCGCGCACTCGGAGCTTTGCAGAGCCCGCTGCTGCTCGCCATTCGCCTCTATTGGGGTTGGCAATCTGCGCAGGATGGCTGGGGAAAACTCACTCACCTCAGCCGCGTCGCAAGCTTCTTCGCCTCGTTGAATCTTCCCGCGCCCACAACCACCGCGCTCTTTGTTTCCCTGGTCGAACTCGTGGGCGGTATTCTCTTCGCCGCGGGCGTCGCCTCGCGCCTCGTGTCGCTCATTCTCTTTGTCAATATGACGATGGCCTACCTCAGCGTTCCCGACGATCGCGTCAACTTCTCGCACATCCTGTCGAACCCAAGCGATTTCTACGGGGCGTCTCCCTACACCTACTGGTTTGCCGCCCTGTTGATCCTTATTCTCGGACCCGGCCTCTACGCGGTTGATGCGTGGCTTGCCCGGCGATTTCCTGCCACGCAGAAGGCCTGAGGGCGAACGCCGATCGACTCGGGCAGAATCGCCGATGCGCTTGTAGGAGGAGCCGTATGATTTCCCACCGAGTAACGAGGCGCCCCGAGAGGTGGGCAACTCTCCTCGCAAGGCTTAAGCATCGCTGGATGCTCCCATTTAGAGCGTTCGAATGGCTTTCGGAGTGGGTTGCATACGCGCTCAGCCACTGGAGCTTTCTCGAAGTCCTCGAATACCTCGGGACCTTCTCGGTGCTGATCGGCGTGATCTTCTACTTCAGCGAGTCGGGCGATCGCATTAAGCAACGGCACTACCAGGCCTGGCAGGTCATTAACACAGCGCAAGGTAAGGGTGGATCCGGCGGACGCATCGAAGCCCTCCAGGAGCTCAACGAAGACAAGGTTCAGCTTGTCGGTGTCGATGTCTCCTCGGCCTTCCTCCAGGGAATTCACCTTGAGCACGCCAATCTCTTGCGCGCCGACCTAAGCGTCGCCGACTTGCGCGGAAGCGATTTCCGTTTTGCGGACTTCACCTTCGCGGATCTGCACTCCGCCAATTTTCGGGGTAGTAACCTTGAAAACGCCTCCTTCTCGAACGCCGATTTGAACGACGCGGATCTGGTCGGAGCAGATCTGGCTGGAGCGAAACTCGACAGAGCCGACCTCACCGCAGCGGACTTGCGTTTGACCAATTTGAAAGATGTTCAATGGAAAGAGATCCGCAGCATCAAAACGGCTAACATTGCAGGCGTAAAGGCTGCGCCCGATGGCTTCATACAGTGGGCTCTGCAAAATGGCGCTGTCGATTCCCCCTCTGGGGACGAGTAGACCTACCGGTTCCCGCCGTACGGTGGCCGGAACGAAGGCTCACGGCAAATCTCCGGCCATCCGCACAGATCCCGAAAATCGGTTCATGTCCAGTTAACCCGCAACCCAGCGACCTCATTCCCAGCCACCGCGGCATTTGGCGTGACTGATTCTTGAGATCGGCTTGCTGTAGAGACCATTTACTCTAGTCTCAGCAAGAGATGCACCGGCTCATTCCGGAATCAGTTTCGGCTCGGCGCCTCCACCACCGGCCTTCTGCGGAGAAGCGAATGACTTTCGTCAGTTTGACACGCCTCAGAATCCGCTCCTTCCGATTTCTCCCGCTCTTCGCACTTCACACCCGGCGATCGCTGAGGCAGGTAAAATGTGCACCCGGATTCCAGACCGGTGCAGTACTGACTGATCGACGCTGGACCTTTTGGACCATGACAGCCTGGGATAGTGAGGAGAGTATGCGGCAGTTCATGCTCTCGGGTTCACACAAAACTGCGATGCCACATCTCATTGAATGGTGCGATGAGGCTTCCGTCGCGCACTGGACGCAGGAAGAGCCCCTGGTTCCGTCTTGGGAAGAAGCCGATAGGCGCATGCGCGAAAGTGGCCGTGCTTCGAAGGTTAGAAATCCAAGCCCACAGCATGCCACCTTGGCCTTCGGATCTCCGCGAACGACCGCCAGTGCGAAGATAGCGCGAGCCTAGTTCGCGATCAACGACAGCCGAATATACATTGCTGGCTGCTCGTTTGCGATTTCGGGATTTGTCTGACTTCACAAACGGTCAGATGTAGGGAGTAGGTCGTTCGCTTGCGATATCGCTTCGATCCTCGATCGTTCGCTGGTGCTGACCAGTTGGCACGTTCAATTCGGTGAGGGAGCTATGAAAAAAGGCTATTGGGTGAATGCGTACAGGTCGATTTCCGATGAATCGGCCTTAAAAGCTTATGCGGCGTTAGCCGTGCCGGCGATTCAGTCATTCTGCGGGCGGTTTTTGACGAGTTCTGCGAGCCAAGTGGAGGCCCATGAAGCCGGCTTGCCGCAACGGACCATCATTGTCGAATTCGACAGCTATGACATCGCCTTGGCGGCTCGCCACAGCGAAGCTTACCAAAAGGCGCTTGAGGCACTCGGTTCTGGCGCAGAACGCGATGCGCGCATTGTGGAAGGTACCTGAAATCCGCTGAGACCCTCAACAGCCTTGCTCGTCGCAGTTTCCGCGGCAAACAAGTTGCAGATTATCGCGACTGGTTTTCGCTCGCCGTCGCTTCCACCGGTACGAAAAGCCGAAATACAGTGCCGCCATTCCGTCTGCTGCGGACGGCAATCCTGGTTTGGTGCTTGTCCAATATTCCCTTCGAAACCCATAACCCAAGTCCGGTTCCCGCGTCACCCTTGGTCGTCTCGAAAGGGTGGAAAAGGCGCTCGAGCATTTCGCGGTCCATGCCGGAACCATCGCCCAGGCACTCACCCCGCTGGCCACCGCAGATCGCCTTAGCGCCAGTGAACCGCTCCGAACGAGTCTCCGGCCATCGGGACATTACACTTCCGTTGCGACAACTTGGCGACAACCCAGATACAACCCGTGTTCAGGATCCTACGGCGTTCTCGGGAAGTAATCCTCAAGTTGAGTGCAATCGGTCGTCAACGAGCGCTTTGGCCTGAATGCGACAGCCAAGGCTGCAATTAGTCAAAACAAGCCGAACTATAGGGACTAATTGAAGTTGTCTAAAACGCCGTTCTCAGGAAACGTCGATTCTCGCTAATCCTTAATCTTCGGTAAAGATATACGCCTTTGTCTACGAGGGGATGTTCTTCGGGCCCGTAGGGCGTTAGCGCAAGGTAGGAGATGCGACTAGCCAAGCATCCGCCAAGGAAGGGACATCGCTCGCCTCAAAGCTCCAAGCACCTTAGGGGCGGAGGTGAACTTGGGGCCTCAGGTAAGCTGGGTGCTATGAATGAAGCCGAACATTCCAACTGGGCGAATGCGAACCGGTGGCGGGACCGATTTGATCTACAGGAGGAGCTTCCGGGGGGCGGCCAGGGGGAGGCCTACCGGGCGTTGCGCAAATCCGATCAAACCCCCGCGTTCGTCAAGGCTATCAAGTTCGCCAAGGATCCAGAGCGCCGGGCACGCTTCTTCCGCGAGGCGACCGCATACGACAGCTTCGATATCGCCGGCATCCCTCAACTGATCGAAAGCAATGCACATCTCCACAGGGAGCAGAGCGCGCAACTCTACATCGCGACGACATTCATTGAAGGTCCCACAATCCGTCGATGGCGCGCCGAGACGACACCTGACCTCGAGACCGCCGTGAATATGGTCCTCGCTCTCCTCAAAATACTGGACGCCTGTCACACGAAGGGCTGCATCCACCGCGATGTGAAGCCCGACAACATCATCTTGGCAGGCGGAGATCCAGCGCAGCCCAAGCTCCTCGATTTCGGTCTGAGCTATCACGAGGTGCCCGACCTTGAATTTCAGACCGAGAATGGCCAGGAGGTCGGAAACCGATTCCTCCGTCTTCCCGAGTTGTCGGCCGGCAGCCTCGACAAAAAGGATCGCCGGTCCGATATATCATTCGCGGCCGGCATCCTCTTCTATGTGCTGACCGGAGAACATCCTGATGTATTGCAAGATGGACATGGGCGGCTTCCTCACCAGCGCAGTCCGCTTCAGGCCCAGCTTCAGGCGATCGCGGGCCGCCGCTTCGCGCGCTTGGCATCGATCTTCGACAGCGCCTTCGCCCCCACCCTTGTCGCCCGGTTTTCGAACGCTGGAGCGTTCGCCGATCGCCTTCGAGGTATGATGGACGATCCAGTGGACGGCGGCTCACCGTCAGAAGACTTGGCGGCGATACTCGCGTTGAGCGACACCGAAGCGGAGCGCCGCCGAGTCAATAGCGTTCAGCGGTTGGGCGCAGCGGTCCAACATGTCAGCCGGGTATTCCACGGCTGCCTTCAAGAGAAGCTGAAGAGCTTGTTCGGACTCGCGCAGACTGGGTACAGTGTCACCGCTACAGCCGGCCGCAACACGCTGATGTTCCGCCGGACCGGGTCAGACGAGACGTTGCTCTCCGTGCCCTATGAAGTCCTTGAAGCGGGGGATGAGCTAGTGTTCGCCCTGGCCGGCGAAACTACCTATCGGACAGACCTGGGCGCGCCGGAATATGGGGAAGTCTTCTCTGAAGCGATCGAGGCCTGGCTCCTGAAACGACTGCGTCAAGCGGTCGATGATGCCGATGTGCTCCCGCCAGAAGTCGACAAATTCATGGAGAAAAGGCCGCACGCCCATTTGAACGAGGCGCGCGAAGCGGCCCGGCTCGTTGGTAAGCGGGTCCTAGCCTTTGTCTACGATCCAACGCAGGACGCGCGTGGTCAGCTAGGGCACAAGCTCGGCTACTTCCTTCAGAATCGCCAGACCCGCGACGCGATGAACAGTGCCTTCGCGGTCGCGCTCGTGCCGCTGTCGCAGGTGATCGAGATATCGCCGGTCCTTAATGGCCAATCGATGGAAGGCGCACGCTGGGTGTTGTTCGAAGCAGATAACTCCGTCCTCGAACAAGCCGTGATCTACGCCAACCCTGAGGTGGGTGAGAAGATCATGAAGCGGCTTGTGGAACAGTATGGCCCGCAAGTTGCATCGAGCGGCCTAGGTCCATCTCCCACCCAGGTGACCACTCCGGCGGCGGAATAATTCATGCTCACCAAGCTTTTAGAACGATGGTTCGGATCGACGAAGGCAGAGGCGTCAGCCGAGATTCCTGCAAAGTCGCCTTTTCGCAACTACAGCGGTTGACTCCCTATAAACGCACTCGTCGGCAGTGGTGCACCTAAACTGTTGCCAAATCGCCAAGTCACTCGCGGGCACGGATTACTACCCCAAAGTGGGCTCATCGTCATTCAACCTTCTCAGGCGGATCGCAAACACTCCACCTGCAAGTCGACTTCTCGCAAACTCCCACGCAAACACTCCATCTGCAGGTGGACGAAACGCGCTTTTCAGAAACATTTTGCGGAGCTTTTGCGAATTCGAACGACCTGCAGATCGTGTTTTCGTCAGATCGGGCCACCTGCAGATGCACGAATTCTCCGAACGGCGCATCACTCTCCGGACCGTCCACTCACAGGTC
>CAZKJB010000141.1:0-9946 GCA_964552975.1 uncultured Occallatibacter sp.
GCGTCAAGCTGTCCCAGAGCAGCGCGGCCAGCGGCGCCAGCCCCACAACAATCAAGACCACTCCAAGAATCGTGAGGATTCTGCGCCAGGGCCATTTCTTCACGCGTTCCTCCGAGTAACCTGAACGGGCGGAGAACTCTAGAACAGCTTCAACTGGATGACCAGGTATTTTTTGGGATCCTGGCGCATGCCCTTGATGAGCTGCTGGGCTTGGTCGGCGGTCTGATCGAGATGGTCATAGAGCGCGCGATTCTCCAGGAATTGGCCGGCTGAGCCCTTGCCCGCGTTGATGCTCTTGAGGATGTTGTCGAGGCTGGACACAGTATCGTCGAGTTTCTTTGCGAATGCGGGGTCTTTGATCAACTTGCCGGCGGCGCCGTTTCCGGAGTTGATCTGGGCAGTGATCTGGTTGATGTTGGCAATGGCCGCATTCAAGTTGTTATACATCGTCTCGTCTTTCAGCAGCTTGCCGGCGGTGCCTTTACCGGAATTCAGATCGTTGGCGATCATGCTCAGCTGATCGACGGTCGAGTTCAGCTTTGTAGCGAACGTGTTGTCATTGACAAGCTGGCCCAGCGAACCTTTGCCCTGAGCGACAGCGGAGGTAATGGTCCCGAGATCGTCCGCAATGGAAGTGATTCTCTTGGCGAGGCCTGGATCGTTGATCAACTCGCCGACGACGCCGCGGCGCGAGTTAATCGAATCAACCACCAATTCAATCTTGTGCAGCAGGGTGTTGATTTCTTGGATGGAGACCTGGCTGGTATCGATGACAGATTGAATGGTGGGCGCGCTGGAGGCCGGAAGCTCGCCGTTATCTGCCGGCGCCGGCCCCGAGGCGTGCGTCGAGTCAAGATCGACGAAGCTATCGCCCAATACGCCAGCCGATTGAATGGTGGTGAATGTATCGGTATGCAGATCGCGAAGGTAGCGCTGGCCGATCTGCATGACGATTTCGACCGGGACAGGATTCCGGTCCCGCACCACCCGGACCTTGATGACGTTGCCGATGGTCACGCCGTCGAGCGTGACCGGCGAGCCTTCCTTGATGCCCCCGGCATTGGGGAAGTACGAACGCAGGACAATTTTCTTGGCCCAAAACCCGCCCGTGGACGTGTTCATGAGAAAAATGAGGGCAACCAGCACTGCGACGGCGGCCAAAACCAGCGCCCCGACCTTCAGTTGTGACCACTGAATCTCTTTGCGGCTTGGCACGTCACTCCTCTTACTGAAATGAGCGAGTTAACGCCTTGAGGATAGCAGAACAGGGTTGGCGTCGCCCACGGGAAAGCTCCTGACAACCTCTCGTTATTGCCCGCCCTCTAGGACGACGCTTGCCATGGCAATTTCAGCAGTGTGGGTAAGCGACAAGGCGGACCGGACGACGCCCAGGCTGCTTGCGATTTGCGCCGCGCGGCCATGAAAGCGGAGACTCGGCCGACCAGAGAGCTCCCGCACCACCTCGATTTCAAGCCAGTTGACTCCGTTGCTGATGCCCGTGCCGAGGGCCTTGGCTGCGGCCTCCTTGGCGGCGAAGCGAGCGGCAAAGCTCTCTGCCGCGTTGCGCTTGCGCAGGCAGTAGGCTTGTTCGGCGGCGAGGTAGATGCGGTCGAGAAAACGGCGACCGTAACGATCCATGCTGTGTTGGATGCGCTCGATTTCTACTGCGTCAATTCCAGAGCCGGCGATCATAGTATCAAGCTACAACATCCGGCGTTTGTTGCGGCCGTACGGGGCTGGCGGCCCAGGATGTACCTTCGGGACCGTTGTGGAAAAGCCGTCTCTTTCCATGACACTGGCAAGGCGTTCGGCGACTGATGTCCCACGGATTTCCCGGGGGTCGGATGCTCTTTGCAGGCAAAGCTGTTTCAAAGACAGTCAAGGTGCGTTCGACTGCGGAACAGATTTGATGAGGTGTGGCACGTCACCGATAAAAGGTCTGTGAGGCAAAACATGCCGTACCAGATCCGAAGCCAGGCAACGGGCGTCCCCTGGGCCATGCAAATGAAGGCGGTTTCAGTTGAGGAGCCATCGCGATTGGTCCAGTTGCTGACCGGCGCGATTCTCGGCTGCGGAGGCTGGGTGCTAAGCCGCGGCGCGAACGACTCCGGCATGGTGAATATTCTGTTCGAGTTTGAGCGGCAAGCCTGCCTCGATATTTACAGTGTGATGATTGCCGCGGGCCTCGAGTTTAGCCAGACCGGACATGTCCGCTTTACCGAGTTTTGCCAATGCACGCGTAACCGGCAAAGTGAGTGCGGCACTGAGATCGCCAGCGTCGATCTGGAAGTGCAGACCTACCCAGTGGAGATGACGACTCTCAAGCGGGTATCGGGGCCGGTTTAGAGGCGAGGGCCTGGGGGGTTCAAGTTGGCGCAGATCCCGCGTAGCGTTGCTGCGCGATGCTGGTTCAACCTGCTTCGACCAGCCCATAGCGTCGTTGCCAGGCATCTTTGAGCCTGGACCAGACACGCGCGCGCTCAGCTTCGGTAACTGCCGATTCCGGACGCTCCACAAAACGAGCCGCTTCCTGCTTGGCCAGTTCGAGCAACTGCCGGTCGCGCACAATGTTTGATACGCGAAACTCGGGCAGGCCAGCCTGCCGGGTGCCGAAAAATTCACCAGGGCCACGGAGCGACAGATCGAGTTCGGCCAACTCGAAGCCGTCCTGCGTGCGGACCATGGCGTTCAGCCGCTCTTCGCCCAGCGGGGAGACGCGGTCTCCAGTGATCAGAACGCAATAACTTTTCGCTGACCCGCGCCCGACGCGCCCGCGCAACTGATGCAACTGAGCGAGGCCGAATCGCTCTGCGTGTTCAACGACCATTACGGTAGCGTTCGAGACATCGACACCGACTTCAATCACGGTGGTGGATACGAGCACGTCGATTTCGCCGCGCTGGAAGCGGCGCATGATGACCTCTTTTTCGTCCGCGTCGAGCCGCCCATGGAGCAGGCCCACACGCAGGCCGGCCAGAGGGCCGGAACGGAGCTCTTCGTGCATCGCAACCGCCGATTTGAGGCCGGACTTGGCGATTGGGCTTGCTTCTTTTCGAGCATTCGGGAACAGATCGGCGGTCTTTGTTTTGCGCGCCGCGCTCCGGACGGATGAAGACTTGTCAGGATCGGCACTTTCCGGCTCCTCGTCATGCGAGAAATCGAGCTCCGGCTGATCGTCTTTCGCTCCCTCAATGACTGGGTAAACGATGTACGCCTGACGGCCGAGCGCAACCTGTTTCCGGACGAATTCCCATACCTCGGCTGATCGTTCACCGGGAACGCGGCGCGTGACGATGGGCGTGCGCCCCGGCGGAAGTTCGTCGAGCACGCTCAGGTCGAGATCGCCGTATAACGAAAGCGCCAGCGTGCGCGGAATGGGTGTTGCGGTCATGACTAGCACATCAGGCTCTGGCTGGTTGGGTTTCTTCATGAGCTTGAAGCGCTGCAAAACGCCGAAACGGTGCTGCTCATCGACGACGACGAGGCCGAGCCGGTCGAACTCGACTTTTTCTTCGATGAGCGCATGCGTTCCGATGACGAGGTCGGCCTCGCCTCGGTTGATGAGACCGCGATTGGATCGCTTGCGATCCTCGTCGAGCGAGCCAGTGAGAAGGACGATACGCGGCTTGCGCGACGATTTTTCGAGCAGCTTGCGCGCCGCCAGGAAATGCTGCGTGGCCAAAATCTCAGTCGGCGCCATGAGCGCGGCCTGGTAGCCGTTTTCAATGGCGACGAGCATGGCCTGCAGTGCAACGATGGTCTTGCCGGAGCCGACATCGCCCTGCAGCAGCCGGCGCATGGGCGATGGCGCGCGCATGTCGGTTACGATTTCGCCGAGCGCCCGCTTTTGCGCCGTTGTGGGGTGGAAGGGAAGCACCTCGCGGATCGCTTCGCGCACTTTGTCGGTTGTGGCGAAGGCGATTCCTTTGCGCTCCTTCATGCGGCGCCGTTTCAGCTCCAGGCCGAGCTCGAGAAAAAACAGCTCCTCGAAGATTAGCCTTCGGTGAGCCGGCGTGCTAAAGCTCTGCAACTCGGCAAAGGGAGTGCCTTCAGGCGGGAAGTGCACTTCGCGCAGAGCGGTTTCGCGATCAGGCAGATCGAGCCGGGAAAGCATCGCTTGCGGCAGGCACTCCGGCACGGCGCCGCGCATGGCATCGAGCAAATTGAAGATCACCTTGCGCTGCCATCGCGACGCCAGGCGGCTGCCGCCGAGCGATTCATACACCGGCGTTATGCGGCCCACTTCGAGCAGCCGGGTTTCGGCGTCATCGGTCGAATCGGGCAGGATTTCGAACTGCGGCTGGATCATTTTGAAGTTACTGGTCGAGCGCGACGGCTCGATTTTGCCGTAGAGGGCAACCGTTTGGCCGGCCTGAAACTTGCCGTCGAGATAAGGCGCGTTAAACCAGAGGCATTTGAGCGCGTGACGCCCCTGGCCGACAGTCAGCTCGAAGAGCGGCATGCGGCGCGTTCGCAAAAGGATCGCTCCACGCACCTCCGCGATGACGCTGGCCACCTCACCAGGCTTCAGTTCGTCGAGGCTGCGAGGGTTCTGCCGGTCTTCATAGCGGAAAGGGAGGTGGTAAAGCAGGTCTTCGGCTGTCTGGATGCCTTTGGCGGCAAGCATCTCCGCCACGCGCGGTCCAACGCCGCGCACGTACATCACAGGAGTATCCAGGGCAGGCACATCTCGAATGCTACAACCCGGCGGCGGCGAAGGCGAAGGGCGGGCTCAAGATGCGGAAGGGTGAGACGATGCGAATCCGTCGCAACGCCGGGCGAGGCTTCGCGTTGTATTGTTGTAGCGAAAGAAAAACCAGCGGCGGAGGGCCACTATGCACGAAGTGAATCGCAGAGCTTTTCTGAGAGCGGCCGGAGCCGCGTCGGCAACAACCATTTTGGGAGCGCGTGTTCATGCGTTGCCCCTGTCTGGTGTTGAAGCCTCCGCGCAAACTGCGGCACCGGCCGGCGCCAATGACCACATTCAAATTGCGCTCATCGGCGCAGGAGGGCAGGGACAGGGCGATACGAGCACAGCCATTCAAGTGCCGGGCGTAAAAGTTGTAGCAGTCGCCGATTGCTACAAGGGCCGGCTCGAACACTCGAAAGAGATATGGGGTGCAGATCTTTTTACGACACGCGACTATCGCGAGATCCTGGCCCGCCCGGACATCGACGCCGTCATTGTGGCCACGCCCGATCACTGGCACAAGCAGGTCGCTGTCGACGCGATGAATGCCGGCAAGGATGTTTATTGCGAAAAGCCCATGATCCATCTCTATGCCGACGGTCCCGAGATGATCGAGGCGGCGCGCTCGACGGGGCGGATTTTGCAGATTGGAAGCCAGCGCGTGAGCTCGATTGTTTATGCAAAGGCTAAAGAACTGCTTGCTTCAGGCGCGATTGGCAAGCTGAACCTGGTCACGGCGCGGTGGGATCGCAACTCCTCGATCGGCGCATGGAATTACACGGTTCCTCCGGACGCGTCGCCGGAAACCTGCGACTGGATCAAGTTTCTCGGCAACGCGCCCGAGATCCCATTTAGCGCTGAGCAATTTTTCCAATGGCGCAAGTGGAAGGCGTACGGCAGCGGCGTGGCTGGCGACCTGTTCGTTCATCTCTTCAGCGGGACGCACTTCATCACCGATTCGCATGGGCCGACGGGAGGCATGGCGACAGGCGGGCTGCGCTACTGGAACGATGGCCGCAATGTGCCCGACGTAATGCTCGGCCTCTTCGATTATCGCGAGGGATTCAACCTGAGCCTGCACGTAAACTTCGTCGACGGCGGCGAGGAGAGCGAAGGCCTCGTCTTTACCGGCAGCGAAGGAACAATGGAGATCGCAGGCAACTCAGTGAGCGTGAATCGCGTGCCTCGCGCGAAGGATCCGGGTCTCTCTATTGGCACATTTACCGAAGCAGTGCAGAAGAAGATTCGCGAAGAATATGCGCGCAAATATCCGCGCACCCATCCCGAGGGCGCGCCGCCGGCCGGTTACGAGAAATTCGTGGCGCCCGCCGGCTACAGCGATAGTTACGACCACTTCAAAAACTTCTTCACCTCGGTGCGCACGCGAAAATCTCCCGTGGAAGATGCAGTCTTTGGCTACCGCGCCGCGGGCGCTGCACTGTTGAGCAACCTGAGCATCGAGCGCGGCGCCATTGTAGGCTGGGATCCGGATGCGATGAAACTGCTTTGAGCGTGGGTTTGGCGCGCGCCGGCTCAAGCTTGGCGAGCTCAGGTTTATCGACATCAAGCTCGGGCTCAGCGGGCCTATTACTTTTGTGGAATATGTGTACTCTTCATGGACGCGTTGAGGGGATAAACCCGCTTACTCTGGGATTACTCGCCGTTTCATGGCGTCATATATAGATGAGCGGGAGCTGCAGTGCATAACAACTATTTAGAGTGTCACCGGGTCTAGACTAATGACACCTCGGGGGAGGGTGAAACACTGCAGGATTTCCGTCAGCCGATGCGCTTACGGGAGCGGTTATTCGACCGTCAAAGGGACATTGACCGCTAAAATGAGCTTAGAAAGGCGCCGGATCAATTGAGCGCTAACGCGGAATCTGTTGCTGAAACGTGGCTCCCCCAAAAGCCACAGGGCGGGCACGCGGGGATTTTCCCGCTAAGGCAATGGCCGGGGCGAATGTTGTCGGAAGGCGCCTTCGCTGCAGTCGTTGTGTTGGCGGGCTGCGGCGGCGGAACGGCCACTGGCAGCTCGAGCAACGGCACATTTTCCGTCACGCCCGGCACCGCAACCATCGATACGAATTGCACCGGCTGCAACGCGACAAACTCTTCCAGCGTGCCGGTGGAGCAGTTTTCGGCCACGCTCACCGGCGGCGGCGCGGCTACTGTCACCTGGTCCGTTACTGGCGGCGATGCGAACTCCGGCGCGGGAACGATCACTTCGGGGGGGCTTTATACACCGCCCAGCTACCTGACAGCGAATAGCGTTCAAGTGACAGTGACGGCGGCACTCAACGCGAGCCCGTCGACGAAGGCCAGCGCAACCCTCACTTTGACTCCGGGCTTTCTGCAGCCGCTGAGCCCGGAAAATGTAGCCCTGGGCAGCGGCGCAACGGCTACGATCACCGGCTACATTGCTGAATCGGGCGGAAGCACCGGCATCAGTTACGCGATCTCGAGCACTCCCACTGGCTCAGGCGGCGGACAGGGATCGCTGGGCACTACGAATTGCGTGCACAGCAGCACGGCATTCACTTTCTGCACGGTGACCTACACGGCCCCCTCGCCAGTTTCGGCTACCAGCGCCAACTACATTGTTGCGACCGTCGGTACTTCGACCTCAAAAGAAACGAGTGAGGTTCTGCTGAACACGGCGGGGATCACCAGCAATCCCTCTACGCACCAGATGCAGCAGTCGACGCCAATCCTGTTAGGCAGCTCCGGCGGTAACAACAACGACTACGACACGAAAGGCAATCAGGTGCTGGACTGCTGTGGCGGCACGCTCGGCGCATTGGTGCAGAACAGCGGCGGAACGCAATACATACTGAGTTGCAATCACGTATTGGCGCGCAGCGACCAGGCCAGCGTGGGCGAGACGATCGTGCAGCCGGGATTGATTGACGATAACTGCACGCCGTCTGGGCAGCCGGGCGCCGCAACAACACCCGTCGGCGCACTGACGTCGTGGCTGGCGCTGAGCTCGAGCACGACGAATGTGGACGCTGCCATTGCACAGGTGAACTCGGGAACTGTGAATGCGACAGGGGCGATTGAAGAATTAGGGTTGCCGCAGGCGAATGGCACGCTGGCCGCTGCACCGCCCGGCGTCTCCACAACAGCAGGCAAGGGTGAGAGCGGGGCGATCAACCTGACGGTAGCAAAGAGCGGGCGGACCACCGGGCTTACTTGCGCGAACATCGCCGCCATCAATCTGAATGTTGAGGTGTCGTACTTCAAGAATTGTGAGGAAACGACGCCCTATTTAACGAAGACCTACACCAACCAAATTGCCATCGAGGGCAACGATTTCAGCGATGCCGGCGACTCCGGATCGCTGGTGGTCGATGCGAGCAACGCCGAGCCGGTGGGTCTTTTCTTTGCCGGCGGGGTGACAAACTCCGGGATCAGCGAGGGCGTTGCCAATCCAGCACCCACGGTGTTGGCGGAGTTGAACACGCTCCAGCAGGGGACTACTTACACATTTGTCGGGACTACGGATCACCCAGTAAGCTGCCTGAGCTATGGGAACGCGACGGCAGTGGCGGCACAGGCGCGCACACTTTCAGACACCCAATCTGCTCTGGCCGAAGAGGCACTGACACAGGCGCGGACGCTCGTGAATCCCTCGGCAGGAATCCTGGGTGCGGCCACCGGCAAGAGCAGTGACAACGCCGGTGAGGCAACAGTGATTCTCTATGTCGACGAATCCATGGATGTGCCTGCACCACAGATGATTGGCGGTGTGCGGACTGAGGTGATTCCAACGACAGCGCAAGCGGTGGCGGCTGGCACGACACCCAAATTCGCACTGGAGTCGAGCGCAATTCCGCCGCTTGAGTCGGGCGTACTGAGCCAGGCAGTCGCGGCCAAGCAACAGATTGCGCAGAGTCTTATGAATCAGAACCCCGCGTTCTTTGGCGTGGGAGTTGGCCAGAGCTTTGACAATCCCGAGGAAGCGTCGCTGGTGGTCTACGTCGATCGCAAACAGATTCCCTCGACACTGCCGCCGACGATCAACGGGCTCAGAGTTCGCTACGTGATCATGGACCGGCTGCATGTGACACGGTCATACCTGACCGGGCCGGTGCGGTCGCAGAGCCATTGCATGACCCATGTGCCCGCGCGCCAGGCTGACGATCTTGACTTCCTGCGGCAGCACAGCCTCTCGACTTGGAATTTCTAGTGGCGGCCGGCGACACGGCAGCGGAATAAGATCAGAGACTTCCTAAAAGCAAATTCTTCAATTGCGACTTGTCGAGGCTTAATTCGGCAACGAGCCTTTTGAGCCGCGCGTTCTCCTGCTCGAGCGCCCTGAGCCTCTTGGCCTGGTCGACCGGAAGGCCTCCGAATTCATTGCGCCATCGATAGTAAGTCAGCTCCACGATGCCCACGTCACGGCAAGCTTGTTCGGTTGGTTTTCCGTTTTCCACTTCCGTTTCGATCTTGCGCAAGAGATAAACCACTTGCTCCGACGGATACTTTTTCCCTCGTCCCATCGTCACTCCGCGATTGACAGCGCATTTCCCAAGACTGCTATCGGCAGGGAGGTAACTCATCGCGACCCCGGGGATCGGAACCCTTCTGTCGTGCCAATGAGAGTTCGCGCGTCAACGAGAGCATTAGCCTGGTTGACCACAGTCTCCGCATTAACCGCCGCTTCAGGCTGGCCGCTCTCCCGCAGAAAGCGGCTATACTGCCGCATCGCATTGAGATAGAGGCTGCGGTCCCATCCAAAGTCGGCCTTCATGCGCGTCGTACCGCGATCGAGCCATTCGGCCGCGCGGCCCCAGTCGCCGCAGTGCCAATAACCGAATCCAAGCACATATTCGGGGTAGCCGAGCTTCGGGTTTTCTTTGCCGAAGTTGCTGATCGAAAGCTCGACCGCATCCTTCAGCATTGGTATTCCCTGGTCGCAATTCCGAATCGATGTCAGTGCATATCCCAGCGTCTGCCTAACGCCGATGCGATCGCTCGGGTCGAGGTCTGTCCGGTTGGCGAGCACGGCGAAGGCTTTTTGCCCGAAGTCGACGGCCTTTTTGAATTTATGTTCTTCGTCATAAAGGCCGGCAATGTCGTTCCATGCGAGCGCGATGCCTATCGGATCTCCCACAGCTTCACGGCTTCGCAAGGCTTGCATCTCGTCCCGATCGGCCTGACTAATATCGCCCATCTGCACATGGAGCACCCCCAATTGCCCGAGCTCCAACGCTAATTGGTCTTGCGGTCCGTTCTTCATCAAGGCAATTG
>CAZKJB010000142.1:0-9882 GCA_964552975.1 uncultured Occallatibacter sp.
GTGATTGCGCAGGAATAATCCCCACTGGCAGTTGTCGGGAATCGGCGGCGTTTGCGCCATGATATCGGTGATGGGCTGGCGATCTTCCTGGCGAAGCGCCATGTAAATGCGCGGCATCAGCGGAAAATGGAACGCCATGTGGCATTCATCGCCATCGCCAAAATAGGGGCGCACGTCGGCCGGCCACTGGTTGGCTTCGGCGAGAATCAGCCGGTTGGCGTAGCCCGCGTCAATGGCGGCGCGCAGCGCGCGAACCACTGTGTGCGTCTCGGGCAGGTTTTCGCACGAGGTTCCATCGCGCTCGCAAAGATATGGAATGGCGTCCATGCGCAGCCCATCGACTCCCATGTCCAGCCAGAAGCGCATGGCCTTCAACACCTCTTCCAGCACCAGCGGGTTGCCGTAATTAAGATCGGGCTGGTGCGAAAAAAAGCGATGCCAGTAGTAGGCTTTGGCCGTCTCGTCCCAGGTCCAGTTCGATTTTTCGGTGTCGGTAAAGATGATGCGTGCGTCTTTGTACTTCTGATCGGTGTCGGACCAAACGTACATGTTGCGCTGCGGCGATCCCGCCGGGGCAAGACGCGCAGCCTTGAACCAGGGGTGCTGATCGCTTGTATGGTTCACCACCAACTCGATGGTCACCTGCATCCCGCGCTGATGAGCCGCGTCAAGGACCGCCTTGAAATCGCTCAGTGTTCCATAAGAAGGATTTACGTCGGTGTAGTTTGAGATATCGTAACCGTCGTCGCGCAGTGGAGACGGGAAGAAGGGCAGAAGCCAGATGCAGGTGATGCCCAGGTCTTGCAGATAATCAAGATGCGAGAGCAGGCCCGGGAAGTCGCCGATCCCGTCGTTGTTCGAGTCGGCGAAGGCGCGAACGTGGAGTTCGTAGATAACTGCGTCTTTGTACCAAAGTGGATCAGTGGCGCTAGCGATCTTTTTCAAGCTTCAGCTCTCCCCGCAGTTGCTATGCGCAATTCTCCACGTGCCGCATTATTGCATGCGGCTGACGCGAAAGATATGTGCAGGTTGAGTGCCTGGCCGCAGTGCGACGTAGTTGTGATCCCGCCACGTGTACTGCGCGCCGCTCAGAAGATCCTCTACCAGGAAACTTCCGTTGGCGGAAACACCGATCTGGTCGAGGTCCAGACTCGTCCACCCGGATTGTTCATTAAACGAGTCGATGTTAACGACAACCAGAATCGTGTTGTCGAAGCCGGGCGTCGATTTTGAGTAGCAAATCAGCTGTGGGTTGTCGACGGAATGGAAATGCAGCGAGTCGTTCGACTGCAACGCTCGATTTTCACGGCGGATTCGGTTCAGGGCGGTGATCAATGGAACCAGCGAGTCCGGAGCATTCCGGTCGCGCTGCCGGATCTGGTATTTCTCGCTGTCGAAGTACTCTTCTGACTCGTTCTTGCCCTCTGGCGGCCGCGCTGGAGCGTTTTCAGTAAGCTCATACGCAGGACCGTAGATGCCGTAGTTGGCTGTCAGTGTGGCTGCCAGAATCAAGCGATGCATAAACGCCGGACGCCCACCCTCCTGGAGTGTTTTATGCAAAATATCTGGCGTATTCGGCCAGAAATTCGGCCGGAAGAAGTCGCTGATCGGCGGGCGGCTGATCTCTTCCAGATAGCTTTGAAGCTCGCTTTTAGTGTTCCGCCAGGTAAAGTACGTGTACGACTGCGTGAACCCGCGCTTGGCCAACCCATACATGACGTGAGGCCGCGTGAAGGCTTCGGCCAGGAAGATGACGTCTGGGTATCTGTTCTCGAGTTTGTTCAGGCACCACTCCCAAAAGACAAATGACTTGGTGTGCGGATTGTCCACGCGGAACACGCGCACGCCACGCTCAATCCAAAATTCAAAAACCGAGTACAGCTCGTCCCATAGGCCTCGCCAATCCTTCGATTCGAAATTGAGCGCATAAATATCCTGATATTTCTTCGGCGGGTTCTCTGCATATTGAATCGATCCATCGGGCCGGATGACAAACCATTCCGGATGATCGAAGACCCAGGGATGATCGGGCGAGCACTGGAACGCGATGTCCAGGGCAATCTCCATTCCCTGTGACTTTGCCGACTTGACCAACCGATCAAAATCAGCGAATGTGCCAAGCTCCAGATGAATTGACTTATGGCCGCCGCAATCACCGGCAGGAGCAGCGCCAATTGATATGCAGGTAGCGGCTTCGCGATCGCCAATCGCCCACGGGCTGCCTGGCGAGCCCGGTGGTGCAACCATTGCGTTGTTGGGGCCTTTGCGAAAGGCCCTCCCGACCGGATGAATGGGCGGAAGGTAAACAATGTCGAATCCCATGGCGGCGATTTCGGGTAACTGCCGCTCCACATCATCGAAAGTCCCGTGTTTGCCGGGAATTGGGGACGCAGAGCGCGGAAAAAGTTCATACCACGCGGAAAACCGAGCCCGTTCACGATCCACACGGAGCGGCAACTCGGATTCAAACTGCTTCCCGTGGGTCAGGTCGGGGTAGCGCTTCATCAAGCGCTCCAGTTCTTCGTCGCAGGGATTCTCATAGAATGATCGATCTTCGTTTGCCAGCTCCTCTAACTTCTCTGCAATCTGCAGCAACTTACCGGCATCGCTGTCTCGCGCGCGGCTGGCTGCATCGCGCACTAGAATGGCGCCCGAGGAAAGTGCGAGCGCAATGTCCTCCGTAGCGGGGTTCGAGCCGACATTCGAGCTGTCATTTGGGTCGGGTTGCGCTGCCGGGTGGGCGTCGGCAAGCTCGGGATTGGTCTGCGCGGCAAGACGCTTTTTCAAGTCCATCGACCAGGTTGCAAAGTGATCGATCCATCCCAGGAGCGTGTATTTCCAGGTTCCCAGCCTATCGACGATGAATGCGCCCTTCCAGACGTCGTTCGCCAGGAGCTCCATGGCTGCGAATCGCCAATCTGAGTCGCTTTCATGCCGGTAGAGCACCCGCGCCGCCACAACATCGTGGCCGTCGGCGAAAATCGCTGCATTCACCGCGACTTCATCGCCCAGGACGCGCCGAACCGGATGATTGCCCGCGTCAATTTGCGGGGTCACATCTTCAATCACGACACGCCGGCGGCCATCGGACGGCTTCATTGTAATGACCTCGAAGTTCGTGAACGGGCCAAGGCAAGGATCAAGCACGCTTGAAAACAAGAGTTCAGATTCGCCAACAGCAATATCTTTAGAGATGCGCAGCAGCGAGGACTGGGTTGTTGCCGGCCGCGCGCAGGATGACGCCGGCAGGGTATCTGGTGGTACCGAAGGGGTTTCGCGGCTTTGATCTGTGTCAATCAGCCTCCCCGGGGCAACGTCTGTTTGACTGCCTGCATAGCGGTCCATGGGTCGCGTCGCAGGCGGCCCTGCCATTGATCGAAATCGGTTACGTGAAAGGCCGGTGCCTTCGCCTCGTCCAATTCATTCCACCGCAAGGGCATCGCCACGGGGGTTCCGGGCCTGGCGCGCGGGGAATACGGCGCCACGGACGTCGCTTCACGGTCATTGCGCAGGTAATCAAGATAGATCCGGTTTTTCCGCGCCGCTTTCGTCATCTTGGTCAAGTACAGCTCCGGCTTTTCCTTCTCCATTTCGAGAGCCATGCGGTGGGCAAACTCCTTGATCACCGGCCACTCGTGTTCCGGCGTAACTGGAACAACCACGTGCAGCCCCTTTCCGCCGGTGCTTTTCAGGAAACACTCCAAGCCGAGCTTTTTTAGCCGCTTTCGCAAATCGCGCGCAGTTTCCGCCAGCGTCGCCCAGTCGATTGCCGCGTCGGGGTCGAGATCAAACACGATTCGATCGGGCTTTTCCAATGAGTTGTTCTGGGATCCCCAGGGATGGATTTCCAGCGCGCCCATTTGGGCCAACCCCACCAATCCTTCGCTCGAATCTATGGTGAGGTAATCCTCCCTCTTGCCACTCTTAGGGCTCCGGATCGAGACAGTTTTGACCCCGGAAGGCAGGCCAAAGCCGATGTGCTTTTGGAAAAAACACGGCTTGCTGTTGCCGTCGGGGCAGCGGACCACGCTGAGCGGCCGATTTGAAATGTGTGGAAGCAGGTGGTCGGACACCGCCTGATAGTACTCGGCAAGATCCAGCTTCGTCATCCCGCTTTCCGAATCCAGTACCTTGTCAGGATGTGTGATCGCGAGCCCGTTTGCCATCCCTGGGTCCTTCTTGTTCTGATTCTGGCGCAACATTGAGCCGGAGCGCTTGATCGAGCCAATCCGCATGGCTGTGTTTGGTGCGACAGCTCTTTCCCGCGTGACTTCACTTGCAGGTTTGTCCTCGCGGAGGCCTTTAAACGCCGCTTGCCGCACCAGCTGATCTCTTGTCCACGTCGAAAATGATACTTGCGCGACCAGTTCCGGTTTTACCCATTGCGCGGTCTGCTTCACGTCGCGCGGTACCTCTAAGAACGGCGACTCTTTCCGTTTCAATCCCTCAAGGCGGGCTCGAATCACGCGATGCGTCTTTTGGGTGAATCCCGTTCCCGAGCGACCGGCGTAGAGAAGTTTTCCGTCTTCGTAATAACCTAACAGTAACGCGCCGACACCGACATCACCTTTGGAGGGCAGAGTGAACCCGCCGATAACAAATTCCTGCTCCTGATGGCATTTCAACTTGAGCCACGCGTTTCCACGGCCCGACGTATATTTGGCGGTGGCCAGCTTCGAAACAATGCCTTCTGCGCCAAGGAGGCAAGCCTTCTTGAAAACCTCTTTCCCATCCGCATCAAGGCTCTCACTCAGTTGCAAAGGGGTGTTTTCGCCAGTGCCCGACAGCACGACAGCAAGAATCTCTCTTCGCTCTAGCAACGAAAGGTTGCGCAGATTATGCCCATCGAGGTGCAGGATGTCGAAGGCGAAATAGGTAATGTATCGTTGTCGTCCCTCGTGAAACGCTGCCTGCAGCGCGGCAAAATCACTCACTCCTCTTGCATCGAGCGCGACCGCCTCGCCATCGAGAATCGCGCTCATGACGTTCAGCTGAGCCGCGGCTTTGGCGATGTCCGGCATTCGAGCGGTCCAGTCGAGACCCTTGCGAGTCAAGAGCTTTGCAACGCGTTGCTCCGAATTCCGCTTCGTGTTCGGCTGCACGTGGATTTGGATCCGGTAGCCATCGAGCTTTAATTCATGAACCCAGTCGCTTCCAGCGGGAGCGGTTGTCGCCTGTTGCACCAATTGCGGCGCAATAAATCCCGGAAACCGTTCGCGTGGAACCGACCTCAAATCCACGCTTCGCTTTGCATGCACTTTCTTGCTGTCCGGCGTAGCGGCAATCTTCGCTGACTGCTCTTTAGCTCTTGGCTTTATGGCTGACTGGGCATCGTCGCGATTCGAGTTCCACACGCGACCGTTGCTGTGCGCGATCTGCTCCATTGTGTGGCCGCTTACAGCGCTATCCGGAGCTTCCTCGGTAATGGGCGTCGCCGAGCTTTCTCTTGCGAACTGGTCCTTTTCTTTGATCAACAGCCAATTGGGTTTGTCTGATCCGCTCGCACGGCCGTGCATGCGGATCAATGCCCAACTGCCTTTCAACTTTTTACCGTGCAATTCAAACTTCAGATGCCCGTCGTCCAGCCCGCGCCCGACTTCTCCATGCGGCTCCCACGTGCCGGTGTCCCACACCATTACGGTGCCACCACCATATTGGCCCTTCGGGATTGTTCCTTCGAAGTCGCCATATTCGATGGGATGATCTTCTACCTGAACGGCGAGCCGCTTGTCCCCGGGAAAATAGCTGGGGCCCTTGGTCACGGCCCAGCTCTTGAGCACACCGTTCCATGCAAGCCTGAAGTCGTAGTGCAGTCGAGTTGCTGCGTGCTTTTGCACAACGAACGGAAGAGCGGCCGTGCTACGTTGCGATGCTTTTTCGCGCGCGCTTCCAGACGGCTCCGCCGTCACGTTGAAATCCCGCATGGACCGGTAGCGCGCCAGCGCGTGGCTTGCTCGCCCGGCAGGGGTCAACTTTTTTGATGCCTTTCTCGTAGCCACGGGCTATGCAACCTTATGTTTGCGCTTGCTTCCGCCAACAAGCACCGGGCCCTTTTTCGGAATCTTTTCAGCGCGCCGGGCAGTGGTTGGGGCGCGCTTGGCCTGGCTGACGCTTGCTCGCAACGCATCCATCAGATTGATGACTTTTGTCGGCTTCGGCGCACCCTCTTCCAGCGGTAATGGGGCATTCTTTTGCTTTGCATCGACCAACCTGCGAAGTGCGGCCTCGTAATCGTCCTTGAAATCTCCGAGATTTAAAAGATGCGAATAAGATTCGATCAACTGAGTCGCCATAGCAAGCTGCTTCTTGTCGATCTCGATCTTTTGCAGACCGGAAAGTTCAGAAAAGTACTGCGCGCCGTTTCGCAGCTCGTCTTCATATCGAAGCATGTAAGCCATCAACCCAGGCTGCGATCGGTCGGGCGGAACTGCGATCGCCACAAGATGCTCACGACCACCGAACGCGATCTCTCCCAACGCAGCTTTGTCGGTCTGCTCCATTGCCTTTCGCACAACGGCGAATGCATCGGCGGATTCTTTCGGCTCCGGAACAACAAAATACGGCTTTTCGAAGAGGGCCGGGACCAGTTCATTTAGCGCGACAAACTGCTTGATATCGATCACATTTTTCGTCTCAATGCGCAGCTTCGCAATTTCCTCAGGCTCGATGACGAGATATTTTCCCTTGCTGTACTCATACCCCTTCACGATTTCTGAGTTATCGACGGGACTCTCGTCGTCAACCACGTTCAAGTGGCGGATTCTTTGGCCCGTAGCGCGATCGATCTGGTGAAACGTGACGCCGTTCTGTGGGTCCGTCGCGGGAAAGAGTTGAATGCCAAACGAAACCAGCGAGATCTTAAGCTGCCCTGACCAATATGGACGGCCGGCCATATTGCCCTCCTTCAACTGTAATTGCAGCGGAGGACACGAAGCCCTACACTGACTTCGATTGAGATGCAGCGGCCAGAGAATCGGTTTCCCGACGGGCTGTAGCTGACGCTCGCCATCTTCGATTCCTCCCACTATTTGTCTCGCGCCGTTCGGGCAGAGAGCTCGCGGACGGCGCCAGCCGGTTAGGGGTGATCAGTGCCTCTTAAAGTACTGCACTTCGCGCTCGTGTTGTTTGGCTTGCGCAAGAGAAGAGAACGTGCCCAGGTTGCGGCGCTTTCCAGTTCCTGCATCCTTCTTGCGCGAATACAAGCGAAATTGTCCGGATTTGAGTTTGCGTATCATGCCCGGTATAGATGCGAGCGCACAGCGGCGCGTGGCCCAACCGAGTGCGCCCGACCGAGCGCGTTTTTCGGCACATTTTTCGTCTGATTCAGCGCGAAGGACAGTCGAGCCTATGGGCTAATTCTAGGTGGCATGCCGAGCCGTAGCCCTCACAAAGAGGGCGAAGGCTGGTCGAGGCGGCGGGAGTCGAACCCGCGTCCGAAATCGATGACAGCACGAGACGAACTTGGCTCATGAACTCCCATTGCCTGACATTTGGATTTGTCGGCCGACTCGAACATGCGCGTTGCCTTCGCCGCGCCCGCCTGTTTATAGTCGTTGCACCCGTTCTTCATAGCTGCCTCCTCCGCAGCCGTAGCCCGGAGGACGATTCTTGACGGGAACGATCCGCTTCCCCTTGTGCTCTGCGTCGATTAACGGCGACTAAGTCAGGAGTCACCTTTGCGCAAACTAACGCTGCTTATTCTCTGCCTGCTTTCGTTCCCTGCGCCGGCGCAGAAGAGTGCGGCCCGTCCGGAATCACGCAATCCACAGGCCCCCCCTTCAGCGGCGCAACCGGTGGTGCGCTACCACTATGGCGATGATCCGGACGGCAAACTGGGCTGGGCCGACCCCAACTTTGACGACAGCTCCTGGCCCCTCGCCTACGATGGCCAGTTTCCCTCGCCTCCCTTCTATTCCGACGGCATGGTGTGGATGCGGACGCGGATCCCGGTCTCCATCAACGATCATGAACCATTAGCCATTGCCTCGCTCTCCCCGGCGCGCGGGCCGGCGGTACAAGAGGTCTTCGTGAACGGGGTTGGTGTTGGCGAGGATGGCAGTTTTTTGCCAACCCTTGCGCCTCGTATTCATCCAAGGACGCTTGTCTACGCGCTGCCTGCGGCGCTGGCGCAACCGGGCGTGTCTGCCGTTGTTGCGCTTCGCGGCTGGTCGCCGCTCTGGAGCCGAAATCCGCGATACAGGAACAAAGTCACCTTTGCGATTGAGGGCGCCAGGATGCTTGAAGTAGCGGCGCAAGCGGATTGGGCAACCGCCCTGCTGGCGCTGATCCCAGAACTGCTCCCCTACCTGTTGCTATTCCTGCTCGGCTTCGTCGTGCTTTGGCTATCGAGCAGATCGCGGAGCCGCGAATTGCTACTGAATGCGCTTTGGCTGATCTTCATACCCCAGTCTTTTACCGTCCTTGCTCTTCTCATAAACGGTTTCTTGCCCACCTCGCCAGCGTGGCTGGTGGTTCTTATCGTGGCGATCGGAGCCCCGAGCTTCTTTGTCGGTGTCGAACTCGTTTGGACGACACTTGAGTTGCGCGACCGGCTTTTTCGTGCACTCTCCCACTTCTCCTGGATTGCCTCCATTCTCGGTTTTGAGGCTGCCAACCTTCTCCACCAGGCCAGTCCCTTGGCAAAGGTAGCCCTCTTTTGCCAGGACGGGGGAATTGTTCTGCTCAACGTGATCGGTATGGGTGCAAGCCTCTGGGCGTTCTTTGTTCTGCGGCGTAACCGGGCTCTTGCGGCAGCATTCGCCCTGGTACCGTTGGCCAACTTTCTGGCCTTCGCGGGGCCTTCCACAGCCATTCGGCTGGGCTCGATATCAATCGATTGGGTTTCCATCGGGTTTCTATCCCTGGGACTCATCATCACTTCGAAGCTGGTCGGTCAAGCCGTTAAGGAATGGCGCAAGAGCGGCGATTTGCGCGTCGAGCTAAACGCCGCTCGAGAAGTACAACAGAGTCTAGTTCCCGTTGTGGTTCCGAGTGTCGACGGTTATGAGATCGAGGCGGCTTATTTGCCTGCGTCGGAGGTTGGCGGGGACTTCTACCAGGTGCTGGAACAGCGCGAAGGCTCGGCGCTGATCCTGGTTGGCGACGTGAGTGGCAAGGGGCTGAAGGCAGCCATGAATGGTGTTCTCGTGATTGGGGCGGCGCGCACACTGGCCTCTGAACAGCTTCATCCGGGAATGCTGCTCAATCGGCTCAATTGCGAAATGACCGGATCGCTGGGCGGCGGTTTCATTACATGTCTTTGCGTCCATATCACCCGCGACGGTTCAGTTGTCATAGCGAATGCCGGACATCCAACGCCCTACTTGAACGGAATCGAGGTCGAGACGCAGCCGGCCTTGCCGCTGGGTATTGTGCCCGGCGAGGACTACCCCGAGTTGAAGCTTCACTTGAAACCCGGCGACCGGCTCACGTTTCTCTCAGACGGGGTGATTGAAGCCCAACGCGCCAGCGGCGAGATATTTGGATTTGAACGAACCTGTGCCATCAGCGGTCAGTCAGCGCGGAGCATCTGCGAAGCTGCGCAGGCGTTCGGTCAGAAAGACGATATTACCGTCCTCTCGCTTTCCCTCGCGCCCGCCGGGGTGTTCCATCCATAGACTTTGGTTCGCTCCTGTTGGCAGCTCGCAGTGTGTGGAACGAAGGCCCAAATGACAGCAATGGGCCAACGCTCTCACCAGCCAGAAGGGAGGTGAGATTGGCGGCTGTTTCGGACTCGGTCAAAAGGCCGCAACGTGCAAATCACGTAGATAATTGCGCGTCCGTTTTCCCTTTTGGAAGATAAGCTAAAGAAACTAAATACCTTAGATGTGGTGGAGGCGGCGGGAGTCGAACTCGTGCTGAGCATTGAAAACAAGTAACTTA
>CAZKJB010000143.1:0-9803 GCA_964552975.1 uncultured Occallatibacter sp.
CGCTCTTGTTCCAGTCAACGCGCCCAATGACCTGGTTCTCAGTGCTGGGATTGGGTGGCCCAAACAACAGCACGCCGTTCGATGCGGTCGCCGTCGGCAGATATTTCGTTGCCAGCATCACCGCAGACTGGTTATACGCAGTCGGGCTGATCTTGTTTCCAACGAACGGCGCCTTAAGAGTTTTCGTCCCCTCAAATGCGGTCCAGTCACCACTCAGAATCGCGGCCGTGGGAAGAATGTACTTGGTGTTGGCCGATTGCTGGTGAACGATGGTTCCCTGATAACCGCCAAAGAAGAAAAGCTTGTTTTTGACGATAGGGCCACCGATGACGCCTCCGAACTGGTTGCGCTTAAGCGTATCTCCGAGTGTGCCCGGGCTCCAGAAGTAATTTTGGGCGTTAAAGAAGTTGTTGCGCAGAAACTCAAACAGCGTGCCATGGAATGCATTGGTTCCGGTGCGGGTCACGATGTTGACGACCGCTCCGGGATGGAAGCCGTACTGCGCGGCCAGACCAGAGGTCTGAATACTGAACTCTTGAAGCGCATCGGGGAATGGAAACGGAAGATTCACGTTTGAAAACGAGTCAGTGTTGTCGGCGCCGTCCAGGACGTAATCGGTTTGCGTTCCCTGGCTGCCGGCAACGGAGTAGGTAATTTCAGAGGGGTAGTTCTTCGATCCGACGTTGTCGCCACTGGGCGCAATGGCGGTAGCCGGGGAAGCCAGGATGAGCTGTGTGGCCTGGCGCCCGTTCAACGGCATATCGAGGACCCGGCGTGCATCAACGACCTGCGAGATGGATTGGTCTTCGGTTTGCACCATGGACGCCTCGGCGTTCACTGAAATCGTTTCCGCAGTTGCTCCGACTTTCAACTGCACATCGACGCGCAGGTTGTTGCCGACTTCAATGGTGATGCCGGACTGGGAATAGTTTGCGAATCCCGTCTTGGACACTTTGAGTTGATAGGGCCCGACGGGCAGGTTGGGCAGGATATATTCGCCGTCTTGGCCGCTGGTGGCCTGGCGTTCAAGTCCCGAATCGGTTTGAATGGCATCGACCGTCGCGCTGGCAACGGGAGCGCCAGTTCCATCGGTGACAACTCCCTGCATTTGGCCGCCGCCGACGGTTTGCGCGTGCGCTCTTTGTGCGGCAGGCCAGCTGCAGGCAAGCGCCGCAGCGAAAGCAAAAATCGCAATGCGCCGTGTCACACGTGTGCATGTGATTGAAAGCTTTGAGCTTTTGTTTGATTGTGGAAAAAGCATGTGAGACCTCCAAATTGTTGGACCCGCGAATTATAGCTGCACCGAAACGTTGATTGTCAAGCAAAGGAGGCATCACACTGGAAGGATTGGGCTCAACGATCCGGCAATTTGAGGACGCGTGTGTTTACGTCCCAGCGGGAAAGGCTAGCAGGAATGCCTCTCAAGCGTGCGCGTGCGTGGTTGCGTCGTCTGTGCGCAGATGGCGCGGCGCGAAATCCGCCTGCTGGAAGAGAACCTTGTGCAGGACCAAAGCGGCGGCGCCGCGGAGGCGCGCCGCATCACCGTCCATAGCTGCTACCAGGCGCGGGGTGTGCGGCGTGAATGACTTGGCAATCAACTGGCTCTCAAGGAGCGGACGGATGCGCGGCCACAAGGCAGTGCAATCGCCGACAATGATAATCACTTCCGGAGCCAGCCCAGCCGTCAGCATGGTTAACCCGCGCGCCACGTAAGTCATCATCTTGTCGATCGAGCGCAGTGCGCGGAGGTCCCCTGCCTGGGCAAGATCGAGCAACTCCTGAAATGATGTAAGCGAACTTTCCGGCGCCAGCTCGCGGTAATACCGCAGCCCGGCCCGATTGGAGGCGAATGTCTCCCAGCATCCGGTGTTGCCGCAGCCGCATAAGGGACCCGCCTCCTCGAGCGTCATGTGTCCGAACTCGCCTGCCATGTCGTCTCTGCCGCGGACCACGCGCCCGTCGATCAACATCCCCGCGCCGATTCCTTCAGAAACAGAAACCACGAGCATATTCGACGCGTCGCTGAAATTCCCGAACCAGCGTTCAGAAAACAGGCAGGCGTTCGCGGCGTTTTCCATCTCGATTGGAAGATCGAGAACACTTTGCAACTCAGCGTAGAGATCGATCTGGGACCAGGGAGCATTGGGTGAGAAAAGCAAGCGATGTGTCTTTTGCTCCACGCGACCCGATACACTCACACCCAATCCCTGGAACACGCGATCGGGATACGCGGCCTGCAATGATTGCGCCACATAGGCAATCTGAGCGATAGCGGTCCTTGCCTCGGCAGTGGAACCCTCCTGCAACTCACTGGCGACAGATTCCCGCCCGAGAATCTTTCCGTTGATGTCGACCACGGCCAGGTTGGCTTTTCCAGGGCGCAGGTCGATGGCCAGCGTCACGTGCTGGTCGTTGAGCGTAACGAAGGTAGGACGGCGCCCGCGCGGCAAGCGGCCCAATGTGCCGGGCAGCACCCAGCCCTCGTCAATGAGTTGGCCGATGATGACCGAGACCGTGCTGGGCTGCAAGCCGGTCAATCGCGCCAAATCGGCCCGGCTTACCGGCTGATGGATATGAATCGCATGCAGCAGAATGTCGCGATTGATCTCGCGGGCTGTTTCGCTCGAGGCGACAGCGCCGTGCGGCCGAATCGGCTTATCGATTTCGCCCATATCTCAGGTACTTTCGCAATCAGGAAAACCACGGGGAAGCGCTGCGATCCCTTCGCTCTCGGCGTCATTGGTTCCCAACTACTATAAATGAACCGCCGGATTCCATCGGGGTCCAAATGCACCGGCGCACTCCGTTTCTGTTGAGCCCGAAAACCAATGCGGCAGCCCCAGAGGAGCTGCCGCCAGGTGAGTCTTGCAAATCAGTTAGAAGTTGAACCGCCCACCGAACTGCAGCGCGCGCGCACCCGCGGTTTGCGAAGACGGCTGGCCGAAGCTGGTGATCAATCCGAATGTTCCATAGTTACCCGCGGCAATGTTCGCGGCTGTTGGAACCGTCGTGTTGGGGTTGTTGAGGAACGGATGGTTGAAAAGGTTGAAAGCCTCGATGCGAACCTGGAATTCAGCTTCGCGCACGATGTGGAATGACTTGAAGAGGCTCGTGTTGAACTGCGAGTTTCCCGGTCCGCGGAACTGGTCGCGGCCGGTATTCGGAAGCACCGGCGCAGCGGCCGACTCCGTGGGGCTCGCAAACGACGCCGGATTGAACCACGGCTTGCCACCCGAAACCGCCGTGTTGCCGAAGGTCCGGTTGTGGCCGCTCTGCTGTTGATATGGCGAAACGAGCTGCGCATACGTAGCGCCAAAGCCGGGCGTAAACCCGCCAATGGTGTTGCTGTTCGCGTTGACTGAGAACGGGAAGCCGCTGGTGTGGCTGAATTGCCCGTTCAACTGCCAGCCGCCGATGAGATCGCCGGCCACGCCCTGGTTCAACCACTTCTGGCCGTGCCCGAAGGGCAGGCTGTAGACGGCCCAGACCTGCAGATTCTGCGTCTGGTCGTAGCCCGCCTCGCCGCGGTTAAAGCGGAACATGGCCGGATAGTTGAACGTTGTGCCGCCCGACCCCGAACCGGCACCGTTGTCCTCAAAGTCGATGGCATGCGAGTAGGTGTAAACCACGCCCAGAGAGGCGTTCTTGCCCGCATTGCGCGTCAACTGCGCCTGCAGGGAGTTGTACTCCGAGCTGAAGACCGGGAAATTGATGGTGATGCCGCCGGTGTTGTAGCAAGTGCCCTGCGCAGTGCCCGTAGCTGTTGCGGGGCAAGGCGCTCCAATGTTGATCGTTTCGTTTGCGTTGAAGCTGCACGCACCCGTGTAGCCAGATGTAGGGCTGAATTGCCCGTTGGGCATGCATGGTGAGGAAGCGCTCGGGAAATTCGCCGCATTCAGATAATTGATGCCGGCCGGCTGGCGGACAAAGTGATCGCCCACGTAGCCGACGTTGGCGACAAAATCCATCGGGAGAGTCCGCTGCACGATCAGGTTCCAGCTTTCGATGTAGCCGCGGCGGTAGTTCTGCGGGAGCGTATTCGTTGAGCCTGCAACGGGAAGTGATGCGAACCCGGTTGAGTAATTGGGAACCAGCTTGGCCGAGTTCGGGATGCCGTACGTGAGATTCATTGGCGCGTTGCCATTTGCCGGATCAACAGCGATCGTGAAGTTGCCGGTTCCCTGGTAGTTAGGCGCCAGATCTTCAGGGAACGAGTCGCGCAGGAAACGCATGCTGTCCGGATCGGTCGTCAATCCGAAGCCGGTACGAATCACGGTCTTTGAATTCAGACTGTAGGCAACGCCGACGCGTGGCACGATTTGTCCCCATCCCGCGCCAATGCCTGCGCTCCGCGGGTTGCCGTTAATGCCGCCCACTTCAACGTTGGCGGATTGCGGCAGTTGCGGAAGCAGAACCGACGCGCCCGTGCGATCGCGATACGGCGCCGGATAAATCTCATATCGGATGCCATAGGTGAGCGTCAGCTTTGGGGTCATTGTCCACGTATCCTGCGCATAAACGCCGTCTTCGGACCAGCGCAGGGCGTTGGGATTGAAAACCTGCGAAGGATCGCCAATCGCATTGCCGCTGCCATTGTTCGGCAGGCCCAGCAGGAAGTCAGCAAGCGAGTTGTACCCCACAATGCCGCAAGAGGCGGTTGTCGCAGTTGTCGTGTTGCCGCAAGTCATGCCGCCCTGGAAGGTGAAGCCGCCGCGCGGAACGTTGGGCTGGCCACCGCTGGTTGGCTGGAAGTGGTTCAAATCGAAGTGGTAGTAAGTGTAGCCGAACTTGAATGCGTGATGCCCTTTCAACCAGCTCAGGTTCACGTCGCCTGTGAACTGATTGTCGCGAAACTCAAAGGGGTTGGAGCCGTTGTTGTTTCCGATACCGGTAAACGTCGAGAGGTAGAATCCGGGCTGGCCAACATAGTTCGAGCCGGCCCCACCCCCTTGATTCGTCCCCGGAATCTTCAGCGTGTTGACCCCATAGT
The DNA here is from genome assembly GCA_964552975.1 of uncultured Occallatibacter sp. GTDB lineage: Bacteria > Acidobacteriota > Terriglobia > Terriglobales > Acidobacteriaceae > Telmatobacter. The sequence goes on from CAZKJB010000143.1 coordinate 4,991, forward strand.
CACCCAGTGCCAGATCCAGCGTCGATTGCGCGAACGTCAGAAGGCGAGTGAAGCCGAAGTCGGCGTCCATCACAAGTCTGGGGCCGAATACGTGGCTTACGCCCAGCCCGGCGTTCTGCCCTCGGCCTCCGACATCGCCTGGCTGGCCGCCGTCTGCGGTGGGGCCGCCCGCGCAGGCGTTGCTGCCTGTACAGGGTGTGTCACCCAGAACCTGGGGATCGATCAGCGAGTAAGGCGTGACGCCGTACTTGCCGAAGATTTGCGTATTCTCGGTGGGGATAAACGTAATCTTCGTGTCCGAGGCGTTGCGGCTGTAAGCGACTGTCGCCGTTCCTATGTAGTCGTTGGCCATGGATTGCGCCAGCAAATTCGCGCTCGGCGTACCGATCGTTTTGGAGATCGCCGCAAGGTTCTGCATCATGATCCCGCCCGCGAGCGAGATCCTCGCCGCAGGAATCGTGTTAACGCCCGTTCCGGTCTCACCGTACTCAGAGGTGAAGCTGGGCCGGCACTGGTATTGCAAATATCCGTTCGTGTAGGAGCCATTCGGATTCGGGCAAAGCGCTGGGTTGACCTTGCCCTGCCAGCCCGGAGCCTGAGGCTGCGGATCGTAGAGCGTGGCGACCGAAGCCGCCTCGGAGAAATTGCCGCCGTTCATCAGAGAGTCGGGAACGGTGAGGGCAGGGCTGGTGGTGGCCAACTGACGCCGCGTTATGCGGTCGAAGTTCGTGAAGAAGAACAGCTTTTTCTTGCCCGTGAGGATTTTCGGTATGTAGACCGGCCCGCCGATGTTTCCGCCGTATTCCTGATAGATGTTCTTGGGAATTGAGCCCGTAGGGTTGGACGCGCTGATCAAGGATGCCTGTGTCGCCGTGTACCCTCGCGCATTCAGTGCGGCGTCCTGGTAATACTCCCAGGCGCTGCCGTGAAAGTCGTGGCCGCCGCTTTTGGTCGTGACGCGGATGGAGGCGCCTCCGGCCTGGCCCTGCTCGGCATTGAAGTCGTCCGTGGTGACGCTGACGCTCTCAATGGCATCCGTTGGCGTCACGTAGGCGATGAGGTAAGGCAGCCATCCGTAATAGTCGATGGCGCCGTCAATGCGCGTCGTATTGCCGTTATACGAGTTGCCGTTCACGTTCACCGCCATGGCGCGGGACGGGTTGCCGCCGATGGAGTTCTTCTCCTGCACGTTTGCGGCGCCCGGGATCAGCGTGTAGAGCGACTCGTAATTGCGCCCCTGCGACGAAGTGATGGGCAGTTGCGCCAGTTGCGTCTGGGTAATATCGCTATCGACCTCGGCTGTTTCCGTTTGCAGCTCGGGAGCTGCCTCGGTGACCGTGATCTGTGTCGAAACCGACGCCGGTTGCAAGGTGATGTCGATTCGTACCTGGTGGTTGACTTCGATTTCAACGTTCTGCTGCTTGTAGCCGGCAAAGTTCCCGGCCTTGGCTACCGATAGGGTGTACGTGCCTGGCAGCACGTTCAGAAATTCGTAGCTGCCGTCTCCGTTTGCCTGGGTGGCGCGCACCGCGCCGGTTGCCTGGTCGGTGATCGTCACCGGCACATTCGGAATGACCGCGCCGGTCTTGTCTGTAACTGAGCCGTTCAGCGATCCATATAAGACTTGCGCACGCGCTGCGCTGCTTCCTAGGAGCATCGCCACAAGCGCGATCGCCGATACCAGAGTTCTGATCACGCATGCAAGGACTTTTGAGTCACTCATTGGCCTTCCTGTCATACCCACCTCCAAATAGTGTTGATGTTGTCGAGCTTTGATAGCTTTCCCTGTCGAGCAGAGCCGATCAGTTCCGTGCGGCCCAAGCCCGCACGGCCGCATGGCCTTTCACTACGCGCCGGAACATGCCTTTATTGGCGATGCGAACTATATGAGTCCTTAAACAACATTGTCAAGACAAAAAGGCGATTTATTGGACGCAAAAAAGCGATTTAGTTACAGGAATCGACTCGTCGCGGGAACCCCTCCGGAACGGAGATGGTGTACGGCACCCTATTTTGTTTGACTTATGCGCTAATTTTTCCCAAAGGCCACACGTGGGATACCCATCAATAAAAAGGAGTTGCATTTATTTGATTGTCGAAATTATTCGTAGGAGTGCATGCGATCTACAAGGTTTAGGGATCGCAAATTCGGGACCCGAACACACCGTTGACGGCCTTGGCACCGGTAGGCAGAAACGGCGCTCGGCGAAACGAGTCCAGTTTCCTCGAATCGGGAGTCTCGGACGCCGGTGGACCCGGCGGATCAGTTGTCAACGAATCGCTACCAAGGTCGCCTCGTTTGCAAGGGCGATTTCATACAATCTCCGAGGGAGATTCGCATGAATTCTCGTATCGGCCTGCTCTTTTGGGCCACCCTTTCGATGTTGCAATTCTGCGGTCCGCTGGTGGCGCAATCCATTGACTCTCAGCCCGGAGCCAAGCCAGCCGATTTGCAACTGGTCATCATGCTCAGCCGCCACGGAGTTCGCTCGCCGCTGGGCGCACCGGGACAGTTTGACAAGTACGCTGCGGCGCCGTGGCCCAAATGGGAAGTTGCGCCAGGCATTCTTACGCAGCATGGCTACGAGCTGATGAAGATCTTCGGCACGTGGGATCGCGCCAAGTTCTCCACGGAGGGCCTTCTTGCCGCAACCGGCTGCAGCGATGCGGCCCATGTGACGATCATTGCCGACAGCGACCAGCGGACCCGCGAGTCTGCGAAAGCGCTTGCGGAGGGAATGCTCCCGGGGTGTGGCGTCCAGACCCATGCGCAAGCCGAAGGAACATTTGATCCGCTCTTCCGGCCGATTGAAGCGGGTGTCGTTCATCCGGACACAGCCGCGGCGGTTGCGGCGGTTGCCGGCCGCATCGGCGGTGACCCCAGAAATCTGACTGAGGCTTACCGTTCGCAGTTGGCCGTGCTCGATCGCGTGCTGGCCGGTTGCGGCCATTTACCGGCAAACGAAAAACGCACTTCGATCTTCGACGTTTCCGCCGCGCCAGCGCCCGGTATGGAAGGCCGGGCGGCCTCATTGCGCGGACCGGTCGTCTTGTCTGGCACCATCACCGAGAATCTTCTTCTCGAATACACGCAGGGCATGAGCGACGCCGACACAGGATGGGGTTGCCTGGACGGCGCCACTCTGCGCACCGTGATGCAACTCGACAGCGCTAATTGGGATTACGCATGGCGTACGCTCGCCATCGCGCATCCCCAATCCTCAAATCTTCTCGACCATATTCAGAAGTCCCTGGAACAAAGCGTGACAGGCAAGCGAATTCCGGGCGCTCTCGGCAAACCCGATGATCGCCTCATTCTGCTTGTGGGACATGACAGCAACATTGTCGCCGTGGCCAGCGCTCTCGGCATTAACTGGGTGCTCGACGGCCGTCCGGACGACACGCCTCCAGGCGGCGCGCTGCTCTTCGAGCTGTGGCGCTCGCGCTCCGATGGCAAACCATTCGTGCGCATGGAATACACCGCACAAACGCTGGAGCAGATGCGGAGGTCGGAGACGCTGACGCCCGCCAATCCGCCGAGCGAAGCGCCAATTTTTGTTCCGGGGTGCGGCCGCGCGGATATGTCCTGTACATGGGAGGGGTTCTCAGAAGCCATGCGCCAGGCAATCGTTCCCGCGTATGTTGCCTCGCAACCATAAAGGCGGCACGCCGCGCTTTCGCGAGTCTCTCGCGGGTACGCCCCAGGCCTCGGGCGCTATCATCAACGTGCAGCAAAAAACCGCGTTCCGTTAACGTTTGCAAAAAGAGGAAAACACATGAAAGCTCTTTTGAAGGTCGCAGCATTAGGATTGCTTTTGCCCGCCGCGGCGATGACTGCCATCGCGCAGGATTACTTCGGCAACTGGCCCGCGGGGCGTTCTCCCCAAGAGGTCGGCAAGGCACTGGCCGAGCACTTTATTACCAGTCCGCACCAGCACAGCCCAGGCACGATCTTTTACGGCGAGGTGGGCACCTGGTACGGGGCGCTGACCTTCGCGCAGCTCACGCATGACACGGACCTTCGTGACCGGCTCATCAAGAAATTTGATCCGCTTTATCCCGGCGGCGCCGAAGACGCTCTCATTCCCAAGCGCGACCATGTCGACGACTCGATCTTCGGAACGGTGCCCCTTGAGATCGCGATCCAGACCAAAGACAAGAAGGCGCTCGACTACGGTCTCTCGTATGCAGACAAGCAATGGGCCGATCCGCAACCCGACGGCCTGTCGCACGAGACGCGCTACTGGATCGATGACATGTACATGCTCACCATTTTGCAGCTGGAAGCCTATCGCGCCACCGGTGACAAGAAATATCTCGACCGCGATGCTAAGGAGATGGCTGCTTACCTCGACAAACTGCAGCAGCCCAACGGCCTGTTTTACCACGCGCCCGATGTGCCCTTCTTCTGGGGACGCGGCGATGGATGGGTAGCCGCCGGCATGGCGGAGATGCTACGTGATCTGCCCGCGGATCATCCGCAGCGCGCGCGAATTCTCGCGGGATACAAGCTGATGATGGCCGCGCTGCTGAAGTACCAGGGAACCGACGGCATGTGGCGCCAGCTTATCGATCGCGATGACGCGTGGGAAGAAAGCTCAAGCACCGGCATGTTCACGTTTGCCATGATTACCGGCGTCAAGAATGGATGGCTCGACGGCGCCACTTATGGACCTGCCGCACGGAAGGGCTGGATCGCGCTTACCGGCTTCATCGACCAGAACAACGACGTGACCAACATTTGCGAGGGAACAAACAAGAAAAACGATTTGCAGTACTACTACGATCGCAAACGCAGAACAGGCGACTTCCA
>CAZKJB010000144.1:0-9797 GCA_964552975.1 uncultured Occallatibacter sp.
CGCCCTGAAGGCACGGTCGTCGCATTTCCCAATGGAGCCACAATCGGCGATCGCCAGGTCGCAGTTATCGCTGGGCCATGTGCCATCGAAAGCCGCGATCAGATCTTCGCCATCGCCAAATGTGTCCGGTCCGCAGGCGGAGGATTTCTGCGCGGAGGCGCCTTTAAGCCGCGCAGTTCGCCGTATTCGTTTCAGGGCCTCGGCATCCCCGGCCTCGAGCTGATGCGCGAAGCGGCCAGCGCCAACAACCTTCTCGTCGTCAGCGAAGTGATGGAGATCGCGCAGATCGAGCCTATGCTCCCCTATGTCGATTGCTTCCAGGTCGGCGCGCGCAACATGCAAAACTTCAATCTGCTGCGCGAGCTTGGCCAGGTGCGCAAACCTATCCTGCTCAAACGCGGCATCGCCGCCACCATTGAGGAGCTGCTGCTTTCGAGCGAATACATTCTCGCCGGCGGCAACTACGATGTCATCCTCTGCGAGCGCGGCATTCGCACCTATGAAACCTCGACCCGCAACACGATGGACATTGCCGCCATCCCGGTTCTCAAGAAACTTTCGCATCTGCCCGTGGTCGCCGACCCATCGCACGGCACCGGCCGCCGCGACATGGTGCCGGCCATGGCCAAAGCCGCTGTCGCTGCCGGAACCGACGCACTCATCATGGAGATTCATCCCAACGCGGACAAGGCCGTCTCTGATGCCGCGCAGACGCTTTACCTGAATCAGTTTGAAAAACTGGTGGGTGAGCTGCGCGTGATCGCAGAGGCCGTAGGCCGCACACTGTAATATGAAGCGGACAAGCGGAGCTAGCGGAGTTAGCCGCGCTCGGTGAGTCTAGCGGAGTTCTATCGCGCGGCTCTTTCTAACTCCGCTATCAACGCTAACCCCGTTCCCGAAGGGCCTCCATGATTGAACGCATCGCCATCCTGGGAACCGGTCTGTTGGGCGCGTCTGTTGGCTTGGCGCTCAAGGCCTCAGGCTATCGCGGCTCGATCGTGGGCTGGAACAGAAGCGAGGAGGGTAGCCGAACCGCACTCAAGCTCGGGGCGATCGATTCGGTGGCTGCTGACCCGATTGCTGCGGCTCGCGCCGCACAGGTCACCGTTCTCGCAGTGCCCATCTACGCCACGCTCGACTTCATGGAGAAGCTCTCTCACGTCCTCGGGCCGAATCATCTGGTCACCGATGTGGGCAGCACCAAACTCAAAATCACCATGGCCGGAATGGAGCACTTCAATCAAAGGGACCGCGCAGCATTTCTTCCCGGTCATCCCATGGCCGGCAAAGAGCGGGGCGGCGCTTCTCTTGCCGATGCCAATCTCTTCCGCGGCGCGGTCTGGCTGTTTACTGATGCGCCCGGCTCTGTGCGTTCCGAGTGCGCTCAAGAACTCGTGCAAGCATGGCGCTCGCTTGTAGCCGCCATGGGCGCAAAGACCCTCGATCTCGACCCTATGCGTCACGACGAGCTCGTCGCATGGGTCAGCCATCTGCCGCAATTCACGGCCACGGCCCTCAGCGCGGTCCTCGAAGAAGAAGTCGGCGGCGCGCCCGAGCTCAAAGACGTTGGCGGCCGCGCCTTGCGTGAGATGACGCGCCTGGGTTCGAGCCCCTACTCCATGTGGCGCGACATCGCCCACACCAATACTGAAGCCGTTGAGCGCGCTCTGCTTGCTCTTGAACAGCGCCTCGCGCACTTGCGCGAAAATCTGCGCACGCCAGAGCTTCGCAATGAATTCGATCAAGCCAACAAATTCCGGCGGGAATAAAACTACCGCCCATGGGGCGTGCCCCGCTCAACAAGCACGGTCGCCCCAAAGCGCCGGGCACCTCTCAACCCTCGGCCCGCTTCTCCCGCGCCCCGCGCCAATACAGCGCCAGCCCGATCAGCAGGGAAACGACCGTCTCCGCCACAACCTTCACCTCGAAGAGCCACTTGTTTGAGGAGTCGCCCGGCGGCACCAGCGAAACGAAGATGCCGAGCAGAACCACAGCAAACCCCAGCCCGCCGCAGAGCCAGACTCCCGCTTTGCCTCCGGGAATCAACACTGCATTTGGATTACTCTTGCGGTCGTCGCGGGCCGCCAGCTTGATCGCTGCGGCAAACATATAGAGGAACGGCAGAAAGTAGAGAATGATCGCGACATCGATCAGCCCCTGATACGCGCCGCGCGTCGTTTCGCTAATCTGGCTTACCAGCAGGATCGCGCCCGACAGCACCGCCTGCACCAGGATCGAAATATACGGCGTCTTCCATTTCGGATGAATCTTGCCGAAGGCCGCGGGCAGGTAATTGTCGATGCCCACCTGGAAGGGCACGCGCGCGACGCCCGCCACGGTGGATCCGATGCCGCCCGCATTGCCGGCCGTTACAAGAATCGCCGCGAGCACTCCCAGAAATCCGATACGCAGCGCCACCGAGCCAGCCGTAATTGCATGAAACACGCCACTCTGGGGATCGAGGTCGGCGGCTGGCGCCAGCACCAGCACGGCGAACGTCCCCATGATGTACATCAAGGCGATCAGCGCGCCCGAGCCAAACACAGCGCGTGGCAGCGTGCGGCGTGGATCGCGTACTTCTTCCGCCATGCAGCAGACCAGCTCAAGCCCCGTAAACGCAAAGGCAATTTGCGACCAGAAGTTGATCGTGTCCCAATTCCATGTAGGCAGCATGTTGGCCATAGTGAAGTGCGTCGCCGATCCGTGACCCATGTAGACCAGCGCGGCAACTCCAACAAGGATCAGTAACGGCGCGTATGTCCCTACGCCCCCCGCGTTCTGCAGCCACTTGCCGATATTCAATCCGATAATGTTCAGCACCACTGCAATCACCAGTAGCGCAATCGAACACCACAACAGATAGCTGCGATTTTGCGCCAGCGCCGCGCCGCGCGCTCCCACAACATAGGCACTCATTGACGCGCTGGCCAGCAGCAGCCCGGGGAAATAGAAGACGGTGTAGAACCAGTAGGTCCAGCCGGCGATGAATCCATGAAACGGCCCGAAGGCGTCGCGCGCCCATGCATACAGGCCGCCCTCCTCGGGGAACCGCGAAGAAAGTTCGTTGATGACCAGGGCGCCCGGCACAAAGAATAACAACGCAGCCAGCACCCACAAGCTGATTGACGAGGTGCCATTATGCCCGGCGGCCGCAATCCACCGCGGGCCCAGCACAGCCGCGATGTTGAAGAGCAGAACGTCCCAGAAACCCATGGTCTTGCGCAACTGCGATTTTGGATCGCGCACGGGGATCGTCATCGAGACTCCTGCAGACTGGAATTCAAGGAATGCTGTCTGCCGAAATCATACCGAACGACACGAAGCGTCAAGTAAGCGCCGCTTCACTCTACCCGTATCCAGTGCTGTGTGCGCCCGAACATAGGCATAAGGATGTATCCACGCAGGCGAAGTTTCTTCCCGCCATCTTCAAGCGCGATTGACGCGCGATAGCTCTTGCCAGTCTCGGGATCAAGCACCTGGCCTCCGGTCCATTGATTGCCATCCTTCTGCAGTCCCCACAACACCTGCATGCCGACAACGGGTTGGTCTTTCAAATTCCCGCCGCACAGATAGCAAGTGGGATTGGGAACTGGCGGATCGAAGAGCACTTCAACGGTTCCCGAGAGCTTGCCGTTCTCTTCGCGCAGATCGACGATCCCCCGGGCCTTACCGGTTCTGTCATCGATGGTCTTCCATCGCCCCACGGGTGAGTCGTCCGGCGCACTCGGCGCCTGCGCCAACACTCGTTGCGAATGAACGAGAGTCGTCGCCAAAACGATCAGCGAGACTGCGAAGCATGGAATGCGATGGAAAGGGAAGGGCAAGATCTTCTATTACGCTCACAGAATTAGACTCACGACGCGCGCAGCGGTTTCAAATCCTTGGTTGGTTCTCGCTCGACCCGGCTATTCAACGCCCTGCGCCGCTTCCGGCACTGTCGCCATCTCTGCTACCGGTTGTGGCTCGGGAATTGCCAATCTCTCGGGGTCGACCGCCTCAAATCCTTCCGCCTCTGCAACCTCCCGCAAGTGCGCCAAGGCCGACACAAAGGTGATTCCGGTGCTCGGGAACATATCGCGCGCAGCCAGCGCGGCGCCCAGTTGCAGTGCATCGGGCCAGCGTAGCGCAGTGCGATCCAGCAGTTGCCGTGCCGCTTCAAGTACGCCTGGATTCAGCGGCTGCTGCACCATTCGCGCAGACTCGAGCCGCAGCATCTCGAGCGCGGATGCAGCGGCTCCCGCCGCGATGTGCCCGGCACGCTCGCGCCGGCGAATCGCTGCGTAGACTTCAAGCGGAGTCGCAGCCGAAATCAGCTTGCGGTTGTCTTCAACAGACTCCATCAACCGGATCAGGGCATCGGTGCCCGGTTCCCGTACGAACAGCTTGGCGAACGCCGTGGCTTCAAGAAAATAGAAGCTCACCCATTCCCCCTGTCCTCGTCGATTGCCACCGCAACCGGCTCACCATGCACTTCAACTGGATGAAAGCGTTGCGCTTCCTCGGGAATGCCGGCCTCTGAACGATTGAGCCGGATCGTCGTAGTGGGATACGCCGGCGTTTTGGGGTTCGCAATCTTGCTTGTAAGCACGGCGCCGCGCTGGATCGCTTCGGCCAGCACGAGCTGCCGTGTCTCCGGGTTCTGGTTCCAGCGGTATGTCTTGCGCGGCAGGAAAGAATCGCGGAACCACTTGAGCGCGATAAACGCATGTCCCCCGCGCTCGGCCTCGGCCAGCGCCGCGCACAACTCTCTTACGCGCGCATCCATATCGGGAGGCATGAGTTCAACCAGGTCTTCGCCCTCTTCATCCGAAGTATGGCCGTTGGTTACTGCGCGCGGCACCCGCGTCAGTCGAGGAGCGGGATCCTCGCTGTCGATGCGCTCAAAGTAAATACGCACCTCGTCATCCTCTGGCGACCACGTATCGGCCGACGCGCTGCGGCGCTTGCTGCGGCCATTCTCGCTGCATAGCTCTACAATCGCTTGATACCCCGGCGGCGCAAGGAATCTAAGCGCTCGCACTAATCCTGGGTCTTGAGAGTACGCCAGCTCGTTCAGCGCTTCTTCGATAATCTCTTCAGCAGCGGGAATGCTAAGGTCAGCGTTCTCTAGGTGATTCTGTGCCCCTCTCGTCAGTTTCATCTCTATCTCTCCCCGAACTGCCGCCCATGGCAATCAAGCAGGCGCCATCCCCGGTCGACTCGTCGGTCCGGCTCAGGAGGTGCACCATGCGCACCAGGCAGCAGATTTTGCGTTCAGAATCCTTCCAAATTACCAATTGGAATGATGAAGACGGGTCACTGCATGAACAGCGTTTGCAATAAGAAATGCGATATGAGCGAACTGCCGCCTGGTTCCGTAGACTCGCGCGCCGATCCAGCGGGGCTCGCAATTGGGAAAAGAGACTTTCGAAGCTACGGGTTACGGCCAGGAATTTCTTCGGCTGATCACCTGAAAACAGCCACCCCAGCTGCTTTTGTTAGCAGATTTTAGCGCAATCTGCGCTCTTCGCATCCATATTGCGTGGATTATTTGAAACAAGGTTGTGGAATAAAAGGTAAAAACCCCCTCTGGCTCACTTGGAGCCGCCAAGTTCGTAAAATGGATGATATGGTTCGCCATCTGCGGTTTCTTCCTTTCTTGTGCCTGCTATTTTCCCTGCTGCATGCAGATGGCCAGCCGTTTGACCTTTCAGGACCGAAGGTGGACGTGCACGTCAAGCGCGGTGACGTCACGCTGCCAATCTCCGAGATCCCGAATCTGTTGCCAGGAGACAGGCTCTGGATTCATCCCGATCTGCCCGAAAGCCAGGCGACCCACTTTGTCCTCATCGTCGCCTTTCTCCGCGGGTCCACCAATCCCCCGCCGCCTTCGTGGTTTACTCGCGTTGAAACCTGGAACCGCGAAGCGCGCAACGAGGGCGTCTTTGTTACCGTTCCCAACGAAGCGCAGCAGGTCCTGCTCTTTCTTGCTCCTGAAACCGGCGGCGATTTTGATACTTTGCGGAACGCGGTGCGCGGCAGGCCCGGGTCGTTCGTTCGCGCCGCACAGGACCTGCAGGCAGCGAGTTGGGAGCGTTTGAGGCTTGAGGCCTATCTGGCAGACATCAAAGTCACTTCGCAGTTTGACCCTGCTGCGCTCAAAACCCGCACTGAAATGGCCGCCCGCAGTCTGGGAATCAAGATCAACGAAGGGTGCTTCGCCAAGCCCGCCGACGAACAAGCCTCTTGCCTGTCGCAGAACTCTGAAGGCATGGTGCTTGACGACGCCAACGCGCAATCGCGGGTTGATCAGCTTGCTAATGGTTCCACTCTCGACCTGATGAATCAGATCAGTTCCACGTCGTTTGCAGGCGGAGGCGCCTACAGTGCCTATGTCGGCGCCATTGTCGACACCGCTAAAATCCTCGGCTCGCTGCACACCGCACACTTCCAATACATTCCGGCGCTCGCTCTGCCAACAGCCGACACGCTGAATCTGCGGCTCAACATGCCGCCCTCCTTTCGCAATCCGATGTCGGTTGTCGTCGTGGCCCTGCCGCCGGTTGGCGCCAGCAAACCTGAGCCTCTCCACCCGGTCAACCCCGAGGATGCTTTCTGCGCCATGAAGCCGAAGCTCGTGCTCCCTGCCGAAGGCGCTCCGCTCATCTTCGCCACGCCGATGGCCCACGATCTGGTTCTGCACATTCAATCGAGCGCCGATCCGAATCATTCCTCGATCGACATCCCGGTTTCCGCGGATGCCACACGCGGCGGACTTGTACCGGCTCAGCCCATTCCCGTGCTACCAGCAGGGGAGCTCACGGCCTCGGTGCGCGGAAAGTGGGGATTCGAACATTGGGATGGACCTCAATTCCAGCTCATCGCGCCGCGGCCGGGTGAATGGCATGTGGCCGCCGGCGATCAATCTGCCATGGTCGTAGGCCGCGACGACACTCTGCACATCGAAGGGCAAAGCTCGGCGTGCGTTCAAAACGTCGAAGCCCGGTTGGGCGCAGGTCATCCGGTCCCTCTTGCGTGGAAATCACCGCAGCCCGGGGCGCTGGAGGTCACTGTGCCGCTGAAGGTTACGCCGCCAGGAACCGTGGACTTCAGCGTCTACCAGTTCGGGCTGGCGAAGCCGGACCGGATCTCAATGGTGGCCTATGCTGCGGCCGCGTCGCTCGACGGCCTGTCTCTCAATTCAGGCGACACAGATGCGCTGCTCAAGGGGACTCGGCTCGACGAAGTGGCAAAAGCACAAGTGAAGGGCATCGCTCTCACTCCCGCCTCCCTCAACCGCGTTGACGATCGCGATCAATTGGTGATGCAAGCTGCCGCTTCCACGGCGAGCCTCGAACCCGGCAGGAATTATGAGGCTCTGGTGGAACTGAAAGATGGGCGCAAGATCAGCGCGCCTGTCACCGTCGATCCGCCTCGGCCGCAAATTGCATTGCTGAGCAAGGGAGTTCAGGAAGACACCGAAGCCCCGCCGGCAGCCGTTCAGTTGGGCAGCGCTGACGATTTGCCGGTTCAGGGAAAGCTCGTCTTTTTCCTTCAGTCCAAAGTGCCAATGGACTTCGCTCGCAGCGAAAAAATTGAAGTGGCGGGAGAAGACACGAGCTTCGATACCACGCTCACGCTGAACGACGGCGGCCTGATGCTCGAGGACGCGCATACCGCAGAAGCCAGCGTGCAACCTCTCGCTCGCTTCGGCTCCTCGGCCTTCGGTCCGGTTCACGTGCGCGCAGTTTCCGCCGACGGCGCGGCCGGCGATTGGCTGCCCCTGGGAACGTTTGTCCGACTGCCGGGCTTCAATCAACTGCGCTGCCCGCGTTCCGTCACTAAACCCTGCTTGTTAAGCGGAAGCAATCTCTTCCTGGCTGCCTCTTTTGCTGCGACGCCCACTTTCGATAATTCAACGAACGTAGCGCCACAGTTCACCGGAACCGAGCTCATCGTTCCTCATCCTGTGAACGGCACGCTCTATCTCAAACTGCGCGACGATCCCGCAACAGTGCAGACACTCACGCTGCCGGTAACACTGCTTTCGCTGCCCGCTCCGCAATTGCCGGCAATGAAGCCGCCTGCTATCCAAACCCCGGCCCCGGGTGATGCACCAGTGACGCCCGCTGGTGAGAACGGAACTGCACCGAACACAGAAGCCCAGCCGCCTGCGCCGTGCCGCTAGTCGCCGAACGACGAGCGGCCCGTTTGAAATCTCGAGCACGCTGAGCCGCGATTCAATCTAGTTGAAATAGTCTTTATTCTTGCCTGCAAAGTGCATCTTGTCGGCGGGGAGTTCATCCTGCGAAAAGATCGCGTTCTGCGCGCAGAGCGTCGCGCAGTTGCCGCAGTCGATGCACTCATCGGGATTGATATAGACCTGCGTCACAGTCACCGCTGCAGGATCGCTTACTGCCGGCTCAATGGCCGCGGTTGAACACTCCGCTACGCAAACAAAATCCTTGGTGCAGGCATCGGTCACAACATAAGCCATGGGAACTTGCTCCTCGCTCGCGGGCGCGCTTTTGTGGGCGCCCTTACCACGAGGCTAACCAAGTCGGCGGCCCTTCAACCGTGATCCGAATCACGTTCAAATCGCCGTCGTGGGGGGAATCTGCCTGGTTACGGGAGTACCGCTATCTCAACCGGTTTGTAACGCGCGCTTGACGACGGATTTGCAGATTGCCGTCACTATCGAATCATGATCTCTGCCAGCTACGCAGCTTTACGCGCGCGGGTCTTCTCCTGCTGGAACTGGAAGTGCGCGCTACTCAGCGCTACAGCTCGCTCCATCGTTTATATGGCCGCTCTGGCGCGGTCCCGCTCCCACGGCAGCCTCTCCATCATTCTGGTTGAAATCGCCTACGTCTCCCTCACTGCCGGGCTTTATGCCGGGCTGCAGCAGCGGGCCCTCGGGCTTCGCTCCCGTCAGCTCGGCAATTTTATCGTCGCCCTCGGCGTTCCCGCGCTCGCCCAGCTTCTTGATTGGCTTTCGCATCGTGCTGTTGGAGCTGCCGTTCCGGCACGAGCCATTTGGGTGGTCAGCATCTTTGCGATGGTTTCCGCACTCTTCCATCTCTACGTCATGCGACGTGGCGTCTTTCTCAGCGGACGCGGCCTGTCCATCCGCGATGACTTCCGCCGCATCCCCCGGCTTCTCGGCGCATTCGTCCTGTCACCTGTCACGCTGCTCAGGTCGTTCGCCGTCCGCCCCGCAAGCGCCGCCGAATCTGAGGCTGCGTTCTAGCGTCTGCCATCCGTGTCTGTCCCGCTCTTGTCTGCTGCGCCAGATCCACCGCTTGCAACTCAAGCCCCTGCAATGGGCTTCGCACTTTGCCGCTAATCCCCAAATCTTTCCGTGCTAGACTCTTCGCACACGCCTTCCCCGAGCGCGATTCCCCGCGAATCCCTGCAATTCGATCGAGATCGAGGTTCAAGCCATGGCTTCATCAGCTCAAAGCGCGGTAATCCGCTCGCAGTCGAAGATCACCGGGCGCAACGGCCTCGTGGACAAATATTTCTACTTCACAATGGCGCTGCTCTTCGCCGTAATTGTGGTCTGGGGCTTCAGCCAGACCGCCGATTCGAACCTGTTCCACGCCACCCCGCCACGCCCGTTTCTGCTCTGGATTCACGGCGCCGCATTCTCCGCATGGATCGTCTTTTACATCTTTCAATCCGCGCTGGTCCGCACGCGCAATGTCAAATGGCATCGCTTCTTTGGCTGGTTCGGCGCGGCTCTCGGCGCATTCATGGTTGTGTTGGGATGCGTGATTAACGTCGTCATGACCCGCTTTCACACGGTTCAAACTCAT
>CAZKJB010000145.1:0-9768 GCA_964552975.1 uncultured Occallatibacter sp.
CATTAGCACCGGGGCCAGCTGTTGATCAATGCCCGTGTTCGTGCTCGTGTCCGCCGCCCCCCTGGGGCTGGCCACTGTGAGGCTGCCCGCCTCCTGACTGGCCACCGCTGTGTTGCGGCGTCGGTGTCTCGTGCACTTGGGGTTGTGTGTGGAATTGCGGTGCGTTATGTTCGACCGGAGCAACATTGTTGTGCGGTTGGGTGTAGCTGCCGGTGTTTGAATGCGAGGGGCTGTAAGTGTGAGCCTCAGACCCGGAAGTGATCTTCCCTGCGCCAGACCCGCTCGATTGTGACCCAATGTTCGCATGTGCGCCCGCACCCATTGGCCTGGCCATCGCCACGTTAGCCGGGTGCCCGCCATTATGACTCGCGTACGCATTCACGTTGGTTCTCGCCGAGCTTTCGTGCTGCGTCTGGAACGAGCTTGGCCCCTGATGCGCTTCGTGCATGTATGCATTTTCCTGCGCATTGGGTGGATGGTTGATTCCCCCCGGCCCGCCGCTGAACGCAACATGATTGTTGTTGATGATGGTGTTGTGCTCCACAATCGTGCGATCGACATACACGCGATTGCCCCAACCGGCGCCTACGCCCACGTGCATAACCGCGGTGTTGTAGGCAAAGACGCCGCCACGCCACATACCGCCTGCAAAACCAATGCCCATATAACCGAATCCATAATTTACGCCGCCGTAGTAGCCCACGTGGGGTCCCCAGTAGCCCGGATGCCACACATAGAGCCCGCTACCCCAGCCCCAGTATCCCGGCGTCCACAGCGCGCCAACGTAGGGCGAAGGAACCCACGTCCCCGGAACCCAGTAGTAGCCATCGTCACCGTATGCCCAGTAGCCGGGGGTCCACATCCAGCCCGGTTCCGGGCAGGGCGGCTGCACATAAACCGGCAGCACTGGCGGAGCGAAACCAACACTGATGAATACTCCCGCGTACGAAGATGCGGGTACGAGACAGACAAGAAACGCCAAAAGCGTAAGGCGCAAAGAACGGAAAACTCTCATGGGGGAAACCTCCTGTTTTTTACGGGTCGCCGTTAAGCGGCCTCGTGCGATCTCGACCGGTTCCGGACTCACCCACCCCGAGGCTTGGCGTAACAAGCTGGCGCGACCGCCGTGGGAGGGCAGGGCCGCAAGAAAGCAACGCGGCGCTTTAATTCAGAAATCGCCGCATTTGCGGCGCATCCAGTCTATGGGGTTTGAACCCCCTCCGAATAGAGAAGTTGCACTGGAGGTGCCTTTTTAGGGAACCGTCGTCACATGTCAATAACGATAGCTAAGTCTCATGGCCAGAACATTCCGAGCCCGCAGATTCGCAGGAAAACCAAACTGTCAGCGGCTTAAGACCAAGTTGCCAGTGTCATTAGGCTCAGTGTTAGACTCAGCCCATGCCGCGTGGCGTATTGATCACTCTCGAAGGCCTCGACGGGTCGGGTAAGACCACGCAGATCAAGCGCTTGGGGGCATGGCTTGGCAAGCGCGGCGTGGAGCCTGTCGTGCTCCGCCAGCCAGGGGGCACCGCAATCGGCGACCGCATCCGCGAAATCCTGCTCAACTCGCGCTCCCGCGGATTGGCTCCCATGACCGAGATGGCGCTGATGTTTGCTGACCGTGCGCAGGCCATCGCCGAGGTCATCCAGCCGGCCCTCGACGCAGGAAAGATTGTCATCTGCGATCGCTTTACCGATTCAACCGAGGCCTACCAGGGCGGTGGCCGCCAGTTGGGTTCGCAGCTGGTGCTCGATATGCATCGCCTCATCTGCGGTGGCTTGCGGCCCGACCTGACTCTTCTGTTGTTGCCAAGCTTCGCCGCTTCTCTGGCGCGCGCCCGCCGGCGCAATGATCGCATTGAAGAGGAGACCGGCAAGGACGAGGGCCGCTTTGAAACCGAAGCGGACGCATTCCATCGCCGTGTCTGGGAAAAGTACCGGGAAATTGCCGCCCGCGAACCGGATCGAGTGATCCTGATCGAAGGCGATCTCACCATCGAAGAAGTTCACGAGCAGATCGTCGAGTCAGTTTCCGAACGATTGCTCAGCGCCGCGCTGACCCGCTAGCGCGCCGTCAGCCCAAGCGCTTTAACAACCAACTCATCCACCTGCGCCGGCTGACCGTCCCGCTTCGTCACAACGCCAAATCCGCCACGGTAATCCCACATGGACCAGCCAATGCCATCTGCTTCAAGCGCCGTCCGCACGTCGCGAATCCAGTTCGCCCGCGATGTCGGATCGCTGTGCTCCCGGTAAGCGCCGAACTCGTTGCAGATCAGCGGAACGTTTTTCTCATGCGCCCATGCGGCGGCTTCGTCCATCAGCAAACGAATATGGTGCGCATCCCACCCGTCCAGGAAGTAATCCTCCAGCTGGTAGCGGTCAGCGCCTTGGGGAAGCTCCTTCAACAATTCCTGCATCGAGCTGTCCTGTATCGAGCCCGCAGTTGCGGGATACGGGATGGAGTGGGTGTAAATCCACCATGGCGCTCCCCAGCTGGCGCCCTGATGCGTAAATTCGTGCGGCTCGTAGAAATGGAAGGTGTAAACCACGTTGCCGTCGGCCAGTGGCTCGAGCGCCAGTAGGTCGGGAATGTCAGAATTGTTCGTTCCGGCTGCGATGATCGTATGCCGCGGCGCAACCTGGCGAATGGCCACGGCCACGCGCGCCTCAATCCCCGCCCAACGATAGGAATCGATGCCCCACGGCTCGTTCATGATCTCGAAGAACACCCGCTCGGGATCACGATTTGCATAGTGCCCGGCAAGCTTTCGCCACAACGCAGTCAGGCGATCCACTTGGCTGTCGTCGTTCCGTAGCTTCTGCTTGTAGCTCTCTTCGGGATGCAGATCGATCTCGACGGCAAGGCCATCGCCAAGCATCGTATCTACCGCGCGATCCAGCCGGCCCACAAAATCGGCATTCAGCCCATCCGCGTCCAGCGGATCTTGCTCCAGAGGCACCGCATCAATGCTCAGCCGCACATGGTCGAATCCCAGCTTCGCCATTAGCGCAATGTCCGCGGCATCGGTATAACGATCGGTCCGGGCCGCGGAGTAACTGTTTTCCTGCGCAAACCATTGCGACGCGTTGATGCCGTGCTTCAGATGTTGCGCGCGTCGGAATGCCGTCTGTACATCAGCCGCGCGGTCCTGCGCCACAACCGGTGCTGCAACCGCAAGCAAAACCGCAAGTGCCCCGAATCGAAAACGCATTTAAATCCTCAATGAATCGAACTCGAGCCAAACATATCACGCAGCGGCCCAGAAACTGGATCGCGCCCCAATCACTTACAAAAAGAAACGGCCCCCGATTCCTGGGAGCCGTTCTCGTCTGTTTGAAAAACTTATTACTGGCCCGCGGTGGGAGGCTGGCCGCCATCGAGGTTCACGGCCTCCTCGTAAGTCATGCGCAGGTACTTGTGCGGATTGACCGGGACATTATGTACGCGCACCTCATAGTGTAGGTGCGGTCCGGTTGCGCGTCCCGACTCGCCAACGTAGCCAATCACCTGTCCGCGAAGAACATGTTGCCCCGCAAAGACCGCAACGGCTGAAAGATGTCCATACACCGTGAGCAGGTCGTGGCCGTGATCCAGAACCACCTCAAGCCCGTAACCCGCGCCCATTGCCGCCCCTGTCACATCGCCGTCGCCCGAAGCGCGAACCGGAGTTCCGTAGGGCGCGTCGATGTCGATGCCGGAATGGAATGCGCCTTCCCCGTTGATTGGATCCTGGCGCTCACCGAAGCTCGAAGCCACGCGGCCTTCCACTGGCCAGAGGGAGGGCGCGTCTGCCAATTCCGTCCAGTCGCCGGTAAAGTCGGCCGACAATCCGCTTTCCAGAGCCCGCGAAATCCGCCCCGACATCGCTTCACCGCGGAGCGCGTAAAATGTGTCGATCGAATTAGTAACCTGCTGCTGGCTCACGTCGTCAGCTTGCGCAATCGTAATGGGAGCCGGTGCTGCAGCCGCATTACTCGTCCGCCCCGAAGCCTTGGCCGCGTCCAGCCTGTTCTGCCGCAATCCGTAGAGTGCCGTCACCTCGTTGGCTAGCGCGCCCAGTGAAGCCACCTGTACGCTGCGGTTGTGCGCAAGCTCGGCCATACGCTGGTAATTTTCCCGCAGCGTCTCCCGCTCCGCGCGAACCTGGTTGTAGCTCTCTGTCTTCAATAGCATGCGCGTATAGGATCCCGCCAGGCCGACAATCGTGAAAGCTCCCACGATCGACGCGGCAAGGAATCCATAGGCATATTTCAAGGGAAGAGGAATTTTCCTCAGACGGCCGTCATCATCCCGAGCAACAAACAGTATGTAATATCGCTTGCGCAAAATCATTTTCCCCAGACCCCCTTAGCAGACACAAAGACCAACGCATCTTCATCAGGGGGGGAGTAAAACAAGCGCGAACTAAGTTGTCCGCGCAAGCATGTTTACGCCCCATCGGGGCAGGTTCGATAACGTCTGAATAGGGTACCAAAGGGTACGTCACAGGGTCAACAAATAATCGGCCCTACGTTACTTTGGATGCGAATCGAGTGCCAAGTGCGGATTGCGGTGCCAAAGAGGGAATAAGGGTCCTCTAGTCATACAGATAGCCGCTACAACCGGCTGAGTTTCCGGTCCCACAGTTCCAGCGCACCCGGCGGACCCGGCCCGGGACCCCTTATTTTCTGTCATGCGGGCGCATCCCTTCGCGCCGTATCCTATTCCTTGGGTATGCGCTCAAAGCTAACAAAATGGCCGAGTTCCGCGGGTGCGCGCGAGCTTTCCCTGTTGGCCCAGATTCGCGCCCGAGCGGCGGAAATGCCCGCCGGCAGCGTTAAGCTCGGCATCGGCGACGATTGCGCTCTGCTCCGCCTGTCTTCGGCAGAAGAGCTCGCTGTCACCACCGACCTCTCCATCGACGGCCGCCACTTTCGCCTCGATTGGCACCCTCCTGACGCCATCGGTCACCGCACCCTTGCGCGTGGACTCAGTGACCTGGCGGCGATGGGCGCGCGGCCGGTCGCGGCATTTTTGTCATTAGGTTTGCCGTCTTCGCTCGTCCAAAAGGCAAAAGCCCGGAGGGCCTGGATCGATGGATTTCTAATTGGCCTCGTGAAGCTCGCCGAGTCCCACCAGGTTCCCCTGGCCGGCGGCGACTTGGCCGAGTCGCCCGTCGCCGTTGCCGACATCGTCCTCATCGGCGCGGTGCCGCGCGGCAAAGCGTTGCTCCGCTCCGGTGCGCAGCCCGGCGATTTGCTTTACGTATCCGGCTCCTTGGGCGGCTCCGCGGCCGGCTTGACGCTCCTTGAGGAAATTGCCATCGAACTTCAACAAACGCCTATTCCTCGCTCGCGGCGCATTCGCATCCCTGCCAGCTTGAGAGCCGCGCTCGCTCCGCACCTCTACCCCGCTCCACGCATCGCGCAGGGCCTTTGGCTTTCCAGCCGGTCAATGGCAACTGCGGCCATCGATATCAGCGACGGCCTTTCCACCGATCTCGCCCATCTTTGTCGGGCGTCCCGTGTCGCTGGCGAGATCGATGCCGCCGCCTTGCCCATCCATCCCGGCGCAACACGCGCCCAGGCTCTCCACGGCGGCGAAGACTACGAACTTCTCTTCGCTGCTCCCGCGTCTGCACGGGTACCGCGGAGCATCGCCGGCGTCCCCATCACTCGCATCGGCCGCGTACTGCCGCGCCCCTCGGGCAAGCCGCTTCTCACCCTCCTCACAGAACGTGGCACGCTACCCCTCGAATCGCGCGGCTGGGAGCATTTCTCCTAGCGCCTTTCGTTTTTGATCTCGAGTCTTACTTCGAGATGCTCCATCACCGTCTCGGGGAACCGTGAGCAGCGGCGAGCGATTTGTTTCATCCTCAATAGCTCCGCCCCCAAGAGCGAGCACGAGTCCGTCGCAGCGTGCCAGGCTCGCAATCGCCGCACGCTCTTGCCTTCGTTGCGAAAAATCTCGGAAATCGTCGTTCCGGCCTGTCAGCCGAATACCATCACCACTGCACCCGCCGTAATCAGCAACCCGCCCGTAAGTGCCGCAGCATTGAGCTTCTCACCTAGCAGCAGCCACGCAAACACCATCACCAGCGGAACGCTTAACTTATCGAGCGGCGCCACGCGCGACGCCGGCCCCAGTTGCAGCGCGCGAAAATAACAGAGCCATGAAAGTCCAGTAGCAAGCCCCGACAGCACAAGAAACAGAACCGTCCTGCGGTCGAGTGAGCGAATCTCGCCGTGCTTGCCGAGCGCCAGAGCAATTCCCCACGCAAAAACCACCACTACGCTGGTACGCAGCGCCGTGGCCAGGTTCGAGTCAACGTGCGCCACACCCACCTTGGCCAAAAGGGCAGTGGCAGCGGCAAAAACAGCGGAAAGCAATGCCCATCCAATCCAGTTCATGGCAATCAGCATACGCGCCACGCTCGACTGCGGTGCGAATTGTGTCTGATCGAAGAACCCCATTGCAGTTCACAATCCCCGTTGGTATCATCGCCGCATTCCCCCGCCAATGCCTGGAGGTAGCCCATGAAAAACTCCATCGATCCCACGTGGACCAGCGGCGCGGCGCTGCGCCTCGCCTTACTGGCTCTTACGGCGATTCTCGCGGGCGGCGTGACGACAGGTTGCAGGCCGCAAGGTGGACAATCGCCTCTATTCCCGCAAGGGCCAGGCTCGCCACAGTCGCCGCAATCGACACAAAACAATCTGGTCGGTCAATGGCGGACAGTCATTCAAAGCGGCACCCTCACCCTTACGATTCAGGCGAATGGTCAATACATGCAAATGGGGATGCCGCAAAATGGCGGTACGCAGACGGCGCAAGGTGGCCCCTACCAGCTCGTCGCACCCAACAACATCGTCTTTACGGTCACAGACTGGTCGCCCAAAACCAGGTGGATCTTTGTTCCGAATCCAAGATGTGGTGTTCCGGGTGTTCCAAATCCAACCAATCCACAAAGGGACAGTTGCCTTCAATGGCAGGAGTGGACGATGCCACAGCCGCCCGGATCCGAGTACGCGTATGTGTTCAACGGCCCAAATGCGATGACGTTGACCAATCAGACGGGGGCAATCAACTTTACGCGCGCGGCGGCTCAATGACCTTTTCGCGCGAGCGAATATAGCCGCTCATATACACTCCGGAACATGGAAACTGGCCGCGCCAGCAAAACCGCCTTCCGCGTGGCCTTGCGGCGCGCCATTCACCAGGTCGTCGACCACCCCTGCATCTTGGTCGATCCGATTGCGGTCCCGCTTCTCGGCCCCCGCTTTACTTACGATCCGCTTCGCGAAAGACACTCCTTCGCGCGAGCCTTTCGCGCCTTCATGGCCGTGCGCAGCCGCTACGCAGAAGACCATCTCGCGGAGTCCGTCGCGCAAGGCGTCACCCAGTACGTGATTTTGGGCGCGGGCCTCGACACCTTTGCTTATCGCAATCCGTTTCCCCAACTGCGCGTCTTTGAAGTGGATTTTCCCGCCACTCAGGAATGGAAACATTCCCTGCTCGCCGAAGCCGCGATCGCCGTGCCCCCCAACGTCACCTTCGTCCCGCTCGATTTTGAGCAAAAGACACTTGCCGAGGGGCTCGCCGGCGCCGGATTCGACCCGGCCAGACCGGCATTCTTCGGCTGGCTTGGCGTGGTGCCGTATCTTACCGTCACAGCGTTCCGCTCCACAATCGGCACGATCGCGAAACTCTCCGCCAGCTCTGCCGTCAGCTTCGACTACGCGCTGTCGCCGCAATCGCTCGGCTTCCTCCATCGCATGGCCTTTAACGCGCTCGCTAATCGCGTGGCAAAAGCCGGCGAGCCATTCCAACTTTTCTTCACGCCCGCGGAGGTCGCCGCGGAATTCGCTCGCGCCGGGTTTAGCCGAACCGAACAACTCGACTCTGCCGACCTCAATGCCCTTTACTTCGCCCAGCGATCCGATGGATTGCGCCTCCCGACGCCCGGCCTCGGCATGATGGCAACCGCCTGGGTATGACAGCGTCACAAGCCGGCGAGATAAACTGGTCGCATGCGCCCGTCCGCATTTTTGCCTGTCGCCGCAGCCTTCGCTACGCTGATCTTGTTTGGCATCGGCGGATGCGGCTATCACACGCTGGGCGCGGCCACGCATCTGCCTCCCAATGTCAAAACAGTTCAAGTTCCGGTTTTCGCCACGCGCACCGATTCCAGTGGCGCTGAAACGGCAATGACCGAAGCGGTCATCCGCGAGCTTGAAACGCGTACGCGTTTTCGCGTCACCTCGGACTCCCGCGCTGACGCCGACGCAGTGCTCGAAGGCACCATCCTCAAGCAGGCAACCACTCCGCTCACCTACAATTCCTCTACGCAGCAAACATCCAGCTTCATCATTACCATCGTGGCCAGCGTCACGCTCACCGCCAGGGACGGAAAGATTCTCTACCAGAATAAGAATTACGTCTTCCGCGAGCAGTACCAGGCCACGACCAACCTCCCAACATTCTTTCAGGAGGATCCCGCTGCGATCCAGCGCCTGTCGCGCGCCTTCGCAAAGCAGCTTGTCGCTGACGTGCTCGAAGGCTTTTAACTCGCCGCTTCCCGCACAACATTCACAGAACTCCGCATTGACACCGTCGCCGCCTCCTTACATTGTTCCCTCGAATGGTCTGACCACATCCTCGAGGTAAGTCGATAAATATGGCCTTCAGCCTCGGATTGAGGCCTTCCCAGCGAATTCGAGACCATTCATTTGTTGATTTATTCCCACTTTTCCTTGCTGACCGCCCCACCTCCGAAACGATATCCTGATTCCGCATGGGGATCGTTGGCTCTGTTCGTGGCTCAAGGAGCTTCGCGCTGTGAGTAATAGCCGTTGGGGCGCTGGCTTTGCCGCCGTCGGCCGTTTCGTTGCGGAGATCGAGGCCGCTGCTGCCGCCGCCAGCAAGTTACGGCCCGGCTACGTACTCGCCGGCGACGAGATTTTTCTCCTCGACCGCTGCCGCGCCGCCGTCATCAAAGCGTTTGTCCCGCCCGATCTGCGCGATTTCTGTCTCTCCGATCTCGATCTCACCCAGACTTCCATCTTCGAAGTTCTCGACCGCGCGCAGACGCCGTCGCTCATGTCGCCATTCCAGGTGATATTTGTCCGAAACGTGCGGCAGCTTTACACCCGCGGCGCCAAAAAAGAAGAATTCGCCGCGCTCGATCGTTACTTCGCATCGCCCAATCCGCAAGCAATGCTTCTGTTCATAGCGGACTTCCTCCGCATCCCCTCCGACTCGCGCCGCATGGAGCTCGACGACAAAAACCGCTACGAGCGCCTTACTGAAACGCTGGGCGCGCACTGCGGCATCGTGGAACTTGCCCGCGTCAACGAGGAAGACGCAATGCGCTGGGCCGTGACAACCGCGCAGGAGTCGAACATCCGCCTGGAAGCCGATGCCGCGCACGAGTTGGTCGACGCGCTGGGCGCAGACATGATGCTGGTCTCTTCAGAACTCGAGAAACTTTTGCTCTACGCTCTCGACCGCGGCCGCATCACGCTCGGCGACGTCGAGACCATGGTCCTCGCCGCCAAGCAACGCTCGCTCTACGAGCTCACCGATGCGATCAGCGCCCGTGACCGCGTCCGCGCGCTCGCCCTTTTGCACGGCCTCCTCAACAGCTCCGACTCCGGCGACGACTCAGCCATCGGCCACCTCTACATGCTGGCCCGCACTTTCCGCCAAATGCTCGTGATCCTCGAAAAAAATGTGCGCGACTCGCGCGCCATATGGCAGGCACTCTGGCAGGGATTCCGCATGCC
>CAZKJB010000146.1:0-9760 GCA_964552975.1 uncultured Occallatibacter sp.
AGGCTGGCCATGCGGGGATATTTCGACGACGAGGAACCGGAGCTTGAGGAGCCCAGGCGCGATAAGGAATTGACGCTTGGCTGGGGCGCGCTTTCGGCGCTCATTCTCGGCCTGGTACTGATTTGCGGACTCTGTTTTTGGCTCGGATACACTGTGGGCCACCACAGTTCCGCGCCGGAAATAGCGGCGGCAGCGCAGCCACCGGCCGCACCCGATGCGGAGCCGTTGCAGCCGAACCCTTCCATTCCCAAGCCTGATGCGGAGGCACAAGCGCCTGTTCCGCCACCGGCTGAGCCAAGCATCAATCAACAGGCGCTACCGGACTCTGGCGCGGGCGCAAATCCAGCGCCGGCACAAGCGCCGCCACAAGCAAGTCCTGGAGCAAGCGGACAAGGCGGCGCGCCGCCAAATGCACCCGCGACCGCAGCCCCGCAGCAGGTTCGGCAAGCACTGGTAGCGAGTGGTGCGGATCCTTCGCAGGCACCGCCGGCATCAACGGTGCATGCTGCGCTGCCATCGATGTCGCAGTTCATGGTGGAGATTGCGGCGGTGAGGAATGCCGAAGACGCGAATGTGCTGACGAATGCGCTGCGCCGCCGCAATTATCCCGTGACCGAGCGCCGTGAACCGCTGGATGGCTTGATCCATGTTCGCATTGGTCCGTTCCCGAGCCACGAAGAAGCCAACCGCTGGCGCGATAGGCTCGAGGGCGATGGGTACAACGCGATGATTCAGCCGTGAAATTAACTGCGCATCCAGTGGGGAAGAGCGGGGGCGATGGCTGCGCGGACGGCGGCGGACAGTTCATCGCGCGTCGCGTAGCCGGCGGGATCGAGCGGCGAGTGAAAGACAATGTGCATGGTTCCTGGATGGATCCGCGGGCTGCTGTATGGCATGATCTTCTCCGATCCGTAGATTGAGATGGGGATACATGGCGCGCCAGACTCCATGGCCAAATAAAACGGACCGTTCTTGAAGGGCAAGAGACGGCCATCGGAGGAACGCCTTCCCTCAACAAATGTTGTGATGTGAATGCCCTTGGCGAGGATGCCGCCGGCCTGGGCAACACTTTGCTGTGCGGCTTCGACATTGCCCTCGCGATCGGTGGCAATGAATTCGGCAAGCTTGAGGCAGTAGCCGAAAACGGGAATCTTGAAGAGGCCGCGTTTGGCGAAGGCTGCGGTGCGGCCGGGCAGGTAGGAGATGAGGATCGGCGGATCGAGGTTGGAGATATGGTTGGCCATGAAGATGCAGGCGCGGCCGACGGGAATGTTCTCGAGACCCTCTACCTGTAAGGTGATGCCACCCGTGCGCATGGCGGCGCGAACAATGAAACAGACTGCTCGATAGAGGTCGCTGACATCGCCGGTGATGACGGCGAGCGGGATAAAGACAATGGCGGAGGGAATGCCCAAAACGAGAATGGTGATGAGGACAATAAGGGAGGAGATCATGAGCTTGATAGTGCGGAGCGCTCCAGTAAGTATCGCACCCGGCAGTGGACATTGGTCAGTGAAGAGCTCGAGGCTATGTGCGCATCCACTCGGGCAGGCCGGAGGCGATGGCGGCGCGCACAGCTTGCATGAGGTCTTCGCGCGTGGAGAATTCGACGGGATCGATGGGAGGATGGAACTCGACGTAGGCGTTGCCCCGTGAGATGCGAAGGCTGCCTTTGCGGAGAAGCTTCTCAGTGCCATGGATGGAAATGGGGACGCACGGCGCGCCGGCTGCTAGAGCAAGAAAGAACGGACCTTTCTTGAAGGGCAACATTCGGCCATCGGGCGAGCGGGTACCTTCGACAAATGTGGTGATGTGAACTCCCTTGGCGAGGACGCGCTGGGCTTCGGCGACGCTGCGTTGCGCGTCGGCGCGGCTGCCGCTGCGGTCGACGGCGATAAATTCTCCCTGGCGGAAGCCGGTGCCGAGGATAGGCAACCGCATGAGCGAGCGCTTCATGAAGGCCGAGGTGCGTCCGGGAATGACGGCGATGAGCGCGGGTGGATCAAGGTTTGAAACGTGGTTCGACATGAAGATGCAGGCGCGATCTTTGGGGATGCGTTCGAGGCCCTGCGTGCGGATGCGCACTCCGGCGAGGCGACAACTGCTGGCGAGCATGAAGCGCGTGGCCTTGTAGAGGGGAAGGACGTCGCCGGAAATCCAGCACCAGGGAATGAAGAGGATGGCAGAAGGAATGCCGAGGAAGACCATGTTGGCGACGAAGATGAGCGAAGAGATCATGCGCGTGACTTACTGCAAGGAGTTTTCGGCGGCAGGGAAACGCTCGCGGAGGCGCGCGGGAAGTTTTTCGTAGATACCGTCGAAGCCGCCGTTGGAAAGGATGGCGACGACGTCGCCGGAAGCGAGGCGAGGCACGAGGGAATCAACGATAGCGTCGGCGTCGGCGAGAAGCTCGGCGGGAGTGCCTGCGGAGTTGAGAGCGCGAACGACTTCGTCGGGATGAAGGCGCTCGTCCTCGGGGATACGCTGCTGCTGGTAGACGGCGGCGAGAACCGCGTGGTCGGCGAGCTGAAGACTGGCAACAAGATCAGAGGCGAGGACTTTGCGACGGAGCGTGTTGGAGCGTGGCTCAAGCACGGCCCATAGACGCGCGGTCGGGTAAACGGAGCGGAGAGCGCGGAGTGTTTCGCGAATGGCAGTGGGATGGTGGGCAAAGTCTTCAACGATCGTGATGCCGGCGATTTCTGCGCGGACTTCAAGGCGGCGCTTGACGCTCTTGAATGTAGCAAGGGCTTCGACGATGGCAGCGGCGCTGATTCCCTGCGAAAAAGCGAGAGCCGCAGCGGCAGTGGCATTGAGCGCGTTATGCTCGCCGGCGAGGGTCATTTCGAGCTCAGCCCACGCGGCTCCCGCTTGAGAGACCTGCCAGCGCGTGCGGCCGTTTTCGTGGCGCAGATTGCGGAGCTTCCAGTCGGTTGCTTCGCCAAATCCGTAGCGCTGGACGGGGCAGAAGGCGTTCGCGACACATTCGGTGACATTCTGATTGCCGTCGTAGGCGACGATGAGGCCGCTGCGCGGCACGAGGTTGACGAGGCGCTTGAATGCAGTTTTGACTTGGTCGAGGTCGGCGAAGATGTCGGCATGGTCGAACTCGACGTGCGTGAGAATGAGCGATTGAGGAAAGTAGTGAAAGAACTTGGCTCCTTTATCGAAGAAGGCGGTATCGTATTCGTCGCCCTCAACGATGAAGGTGGAAGTAGGGCGCAACTGAAAGCTTGAGCCAAAGTTTTCTGCAACTCCGCCGATGAGAAAGGACGGCTCGAGCGCGGGATTCTGACGCGCGGCGACCTGATAGATCCACGCGAGCATGCTGGTGGTGGTGGTTTTGCCATGGGTTCCGGAGACGACCAGCGAGGTGCGGTCTTTCAGGAATTCTTCGCGCAGGAGCGCGGCCATGGAGGTGAAAGGAATGCGATCGTCGAGGACGCGTTCGACTTCAGGATTGCCACGCGAGAGTGCGTTGCCGATGACGACGAGATCGGGTACGGGAGTGAGATTGGATTCGGCGTAGGGCTCGAGGATGGGGATGCCGAGCGAGCGTAGGAGATCGCCCATGGGCGGATAGGCAGCAATGTCGGAGCCGGTGATGCGATGGCCCTGCAACTGCAAGAGGCCAGCCAGTGAGGCCATGGCGGTGCCGCAGATGCCGCTCAGGTGGATGTGGCGGGGGGTGGGCGTCACCTGGCGACCGCCGGTTCGAGGAGATTGAGTTGCGGTGAAGTGCCGAGTGTCAGTTCGGCTTCGACGCCGAAGGTGAGTGTGACGTTCTGGCGCGAAACGTGGCCACTGCGCAGGCCAATGGCGATGGGTCCGGCAAAATCGCGGAGTCCCGAGAGGATTGCCTTGTCGATCAGATCGGGCGAGGCGCCGGGAGATACGCAATCGAGCATTTCGCCGAAGACGATGCCGACCACGCCATCGAGCTTTCCGGCAACGCGTAACTGCCACAACATGCGATCGACCTGGTAGGGCTTGACGCCGGTATCTTCAAGAAAGAGCAACGTGCCCTCGGTGCAGGGTTCCCAGGGCGTGCCAAGGAGCGAGACAAGAATGCTGAGGCAACCGCCATAGAGGGTTCCACGAACCGGAATCGAAGTTGGAACTGGTTTGAGCACGCGCAGGCCTTCGGCGGCGCCGAGGCTGTAGGGCTGGCCCGCGAGCGCGGCACAGAAACTCTCAAAGTGGACGCCGTCCTTGAGGTAGAAGTCGGCGGCCAGCATGGGGCCGTGGAAGGCCGGCAAGCCTATTTCATCGAGCAGGCGGAGCTGGATGCCGGTGAGATCGCTGTAGGCAAAGAAGGGCTTGGGGCGAGCGGCGATGGTTTCGAAGTCGAGACTGTTGAGCAAATAATTTGATCCGTAGCCGCCGCGGAGCGCGATGATGGCGCTCGAGTTTTTGTCGGCGAAGGCTCGGTGAAGATCGGCGATGCGTTGCGCGGGGGTCCCGGCAAAGTAGAGCGGGCCGCGTTCAAGGGCGCTTGTGGACCAGCTTGGCGCGTATCCGAGCTTTTTGAGCGCTGCGAAGCCGCGTTCGGAACGATCGGCCTGCGCGGAACTGGCCGGCGCGATGACGCTGATGGCGGCATTGGGGGAGACGGCCGGCGGTTTGAGGAGGTTCAAGGTGTTCACCAGGCTTCTCCGCGAGCAATGAGCGCGGCTGGACCAATCAGTTGCAACTCCGTCCCCGGGCCATTCCAGGCGACGGTTTGCGCACCGCCGGGTGCAACGACCGTGAGCGGCGAAACGCAGCGGCGCAGGGCGAGAACCGCGGTGGCCGCTGCAGAACTGCCGGTGCCGGAAGAAGTGGTGGGACCGACGCCGCGCTCGAAGATGCGGATTTCGATCTCGCGATCGTCGACGACGCGAACAAATTCGACGTTGGTATGGTGCGGAAAGTCGCGATGCGAACAGATCTCTTCGCCGATGGAGGTCCAGACGCGCTTGGCGACGGAAAAGTCCCGGGTGTCAACGACGATGACGAAGTGCGGATTGCCGGTGGAGACTTCGACACCGACGATATCGGAGCCGTCACTGAGCTTGAGCGTGTGCGGCACAAATTTTGGAATGTCCATGCCGGTGGTGACTTGAACACAATGGCCGTCGCGAGAGTCGATTCGGCAGACACGGAGGCCGGCGTCTGTTTCGATGGCAAGCTCGTCACCGGGCGTGGAGTTGAGAGCATCCGCCATGAACGCGGCAACACAACGAGTACCGTTGCCACTGATTTCGGAGACCGAGCCATCGGCGTTATAGAGGTGGACGCGGGCGGATTTCTGGCGCCCGGACCTGGAGCCAACCCAGGAAAAGAATTCGACGCCGTCGGCGCCGACTCCGGTAGTGCGCGCGCAGAGGCGGCGGGTGAGAGCGGCCCGGTCGTGATCGGCGGCCGCACCTTCAGTGACGATGAGGAAATCGTTGCCGCAGGCGTGGGCCTTGGTGAAAGGGATCAAACTTCCTCCGGATCACGGGGAGTGCGCTCCCCGCGGATGGCCGGCGATGGGCTGGCGGGTGCGCGGGCGCGGCCAGGAATCGGCATCTCGTCCAGATTATCGAAGCGGAACGTTTTTGTAATGTATGCCATGGCGTTTCTTTAACCGTTCCTTGCCCCGATGCTATCACCGAGGATGATGGTCTGTTGAGGGGTGAGGGGGGTGGCGGGTTGTGGATTCAGGGGCAAGCGGGGCGGGTGAGTTTTGGAGATCGTCGAGATCAGCGAGTAGGGGTTCCGGGCTGGGTTCCGGTGCCGGGAAGGCCTTCTGTGCCGGGTTGTTGGGGGATTTTCCAGTACGGAGACCGATCGGCCCAGCGCGAGGAGACATAGATGGTGGCCGTTGGCTGGCCTTGGGCAGTGAACTGGGCAGCGACGTCGAGCCCGGAGGGATTGAGTTTTACAGCCCGGTCAATGTCATCGCCGTCGAAGGCCACGACGATTGCGGCGTGGCGGGCAGGCGCGGCGAGCGCAGTGCGAAAGATTTCGAGGTCGCTTTCGTTGATGGTCTGGCGCAGAGGAATCCCGGTGAGCGAAACGAGTTCAGGGTAGGCGGAAGTGTCCATCAGGATCGGGGTTCGCGGAAGGAAGGTGAGCAGGTCCTGCAGGAAGGGCGGAATTGCCTGGTCATAGTGAAGGCGCGCATCGAGATTCTTTGTGCCTTCGACGTAAACGATCGGGCGATGGCGCAGGAGCTGGGCGAAGTTGACCCCGACGAGGATAAAGAGCGCGGTGGTGACGAGGACGGTGAGGGCGAGAGCGAGACGAGGGGCTTTGAGAAGGCCTAAGGCGCGCGTAACGAATTCGGCCGCGAAGCCAAGGCCGATGGCGAGCGCAGGAAGCAGCTCAAGGCCGTAGCGCGTGTTGTAGTAGTTGTGAGGCCACCAGGGCGGAATGAAGATGGGCACCGATCCATACGCGACGGAGTAGGCGTAGAAGGGGACGGGCAACCAGAGGAGCAGGATCCAGGCGAATGCGCGGCGGGGTGCGCCGGACTTTTCGACGAACCAAGCGGAGATGGTTCCCAAAGCGGCAACCGCGAGGAGCACGTTGCCCCAGGCAGCCGCTGCGTCGAGCTCAGAGACTTTAAGGAAGAAGAGAAGCGAGACCCAGGGATTATGCCAGCCGGGATGCAGTGGGCCGCCCGAGTGAGACGCGGTGCGAAGCTCAATGGCCTTGGCAGAGTAAGGCCCGCGCGCGAAGTAGAGCCAGTCGCCAAAACAGACAGCGTTGTAGAGGAACCAGAGGAGGGGTGCGGCGACGACGGCGATGGTGAGGAGCCAGAAAGCCCGCGAACGGAGGAGGCCGTATTTGCGCAGAGCCAGGCCCATGCCGGTCCATGCAAGGAAAGCGATGATCCAACCGTCGTAGCGCGTGAAAACGGCAGCGACGAGCGCGGCTGCGATTGCTGCCTGAAGGCGGCTGGAGGTGGTTGCGAAG
This sequence comes from uncultured Occallatibacter sp., assembly GCA_964552975.1. GTDB lineage: Bacteria > Acidobacteriota > Terriglobia > Terriglobales > Acidobacteriaceae > Telmatobacter. Next base: position 6,946 of record CAZKJB010000146.1, read on the forward strand.
ATTCTTGGTCGCGCGGGGCGGCGCGGCGCGAGCGGACTGGCGAGCCACGCTCCACGCTGGCGGGGAACGAGTGCATCAAAGATGCGCAACGGACGCCGGCGCAGGACCGCGAGGCGGCGACGTGCGGTGGCGCTGGAGGAACGAAGGGGTCGCAGAACGTAAGCGGAACCGTCGATTTCCGCATGGATGGCTGCGCGCCATTCGACGATCCAGACGACGATCCAGACCATTTCGCAAAGAAAGAGCGGCTCGGTCATGGCGGTGGTCTGCAGATACAGGAGGTTGGGATTGAGGGCGAAGAAAGAGAGCGCAAGAGTGGCCGCAGGGATGGAGAGGAAGTGGCGAGCGAGACGATAGAGACCAACGCACGACGCGATCCAGGCGAGCGCAGAGGGAATGACGCCGGCAAGTCCGGTGGCCCACCAATCGTAGTTCTCGACGAAGGGTATGAGGAGAATGTGCGGCAGAGGCAGCCACACCGAACCGAGCTGAGAGAAACGAGGCGTACGCGAATCGAAAACGCGGCGCGCGATGTGCAGATGGGCGACGGCGTCGCCGTAGTTGAGCATCGCCGCATGACGCCAGCTCCAGACGATGGCGGCGAAAGAGGCCGCAAGACAGAAGGCCAGAACAGCCCAACCTTCGGCCTCGGAGACGTGTTTTTCAGTCAAGATGCGTGAGCTCACGGAAGACATTGAAACGTGCGTCAATTTCGGCGCGAGAGAGCTGCTGGAGGCGCTCAGTACCAAAGCGCTCGCAGGCAAACGATCCCATGACAGAGCCATAGAACATGGCGCGGCGGAAGGCGCCAGGCGTGAGCTCCGACTGCGAAGCGAGATAGCCAAAGAAGCCTCCAGCGAAACTGTCGCCTGCGCCGGTGGGATCGATCACTTCTTCAAGCGGAAGCGCGGGGGCCCTGAAGGTACGCTCCGCGCTTTCACCCTTTGGATGGGATCTGTGGAATAAAGTGGCGCCGTATTCGCCGTGCTTGACGACCAGAATGCGCGGGCCCAAGGCCATGACAGCGCGGGCCGCCTGCACGAGGTTTTTGTTTTCGCCGAGCACGCGGGTTTCAGTGTCGTTAATAAGGAGGATGTCGAGGCCTTTGAGGACTTCGAGCAGCGCCGGACGGTGATCGTTGATCCAATAGTTCATGGTGTCGCCGGCGACGAGCTTGACTTTAGGCATTGATTCGCGGACGCGGCGCTGGAGGACGGGATCGATGTTGGCGAGAAAGAGGAATTCCGAATCGCGGTAGGCGTCAGGGATTTTGGGCTCGAAGGCGGCGAATACGTTGAGCTCGGTGTTGTGGGTCTTGGCTTCGTTGAGGTTCTCGAGGTAGGAGCCTTCCCAGAAGAAACTTTTGCCGGCGGTATGCTCAATGCCGCGCGTATCGATCTTGCGAGCGGCGAAGACAGCTTCCTGCTCGGCGCCGAAGTCTTCGCCGACGACGGCGATGACGCGCACATCGGTGAAGAAGCTGGCGGAGAGCGAAAAGTAAGTGGCCGCTCCGCCGAGGCAGCGCTCGCGGCGGCCTGCGGGGGTCTCAATGGAATCGTAAGCAACGCTGCCGACTACGGTGATGGACATGTTTCTCCTGGTCTTGGATGAGTGTAGTGGTGAAACGGCAAGTCAACGAGTCAGTAACTCTACCAGCCATGATATTTGCCGTACAGGAGCTTGAGGCGCTCTTTGGCGGCGGCGGGAATTGCGTCGGGTTGCGTGAGGACGGCGTATTTGGCTGCAGAAGCGCAGGCGCACGTGCGTTCGCGAGGCATGGCGGCGACGGCGGCCTTGACGACTTTTGCTGCGTTGTCAGCGTTCTTGTGAAGGACGGCGACGATTTCTTCGACGGTGACGGCATCGTGGCCCTCGCGCCAGCAATCGAAATCGGTGACCATGGCGATGGTGGCGTAACAGATTTCGGCTTCGCGGGCGAGCTTGGCTTCCTGCAGGTTGGTCATGCCGATGACATCCGCTCCCCAACTGCGATAGAGATTCGACTCAGCTTTGGTGGAAAACTGAGGACCCTCCATGCAGACGTACGTGCCGCCCAGTTTGCCGACCACGCCGACGGTTTTGCAGGCTTCGGCAGCGGCTTTGGCGACAGTGGCGCAGACCGGATCTCCAAAGGCCACGTGGCCGACGATGCCGTCGCCGAAGAACGTCGCGATGCGGTGCACGGTGCGATCGATGAACTGGTCGGGGATGACGAAGTCGGTTGGCTTGTGCTCTTCTTTGAGCGATCCGACGGCCGAGGCGGAAACGATGCGTTCGACGCCGAGCTTTTTGAACGCGTAGATGTTGGCGCGGAAGTTGAGCTCGGAGGGCAGGATGCGATGGCCGCGCCCGTGGCGGGCGAGAAAGGCGACCTTACGGCCCTCGAGTTCTCCGAGAACGAAGGCGTCAGAAGGATCGCCGAAGGGCGTTGTGACGCGCTCTTCGTGAATGTTGGTGAATCCGGGCATGGAGTAGAGCCCGCTGCCGCCGATGATGCCGATTTCCGCTTGAGACAAGTGCTGCTCCTGTTGTAGCCGCCGGCTTTTTCGCTTTCCCACCCTTCAAGCAAAAGACGCTCGAAGGATGGGGCACCCCGAGGTTGTTTTCTACCGTTGGTCGAGCAGGCGGATGGATTCCATGAAGACATCGCCGTCAATGGTCAGGCTGTGCGCACTGATTTTATCCATCGTATCCTGCGCGGTGTGGTGATAGCTGTTGTTGGGCCCGTAGTCGAGATCGATGATGTCGATGGACGGAACGCCGCGCTCGACGAAGGGCAGATGGTCGTCTTCAACGGCCATGTCGGTTTGGAAAA
>CAZKJB010000147.1:0-9695 GCA_964552975.1 uncultured Occallatibacter sp.
CCTGAGCCTTCGAAATTCCGGCCTGTGCCCGCGCATCCACATCCTTGATGTAGCTCGCGTTCTTGGCGTTCAGATCATCAAGCTCGGTGAGCCGGTCATTGATCGGATCGGTCTGCCTCTTCACCCACTTCTTGCGGGCGAAAGGATAGACGCGGCCCCAGAAACCTTCCTTGGGAGGAGTCAGGGGTTGAGCTGCCGGAGCGGGCTGAGCCTGCGCGGCCGGCATGTTCTGCGAGTTATCGGTCGATGATGGCGTCGCATTTTGCGCCATCACGGGAATTGCAAACGCGGATGCCAGGGTAAGAATGGCCAGCTGGCGCGGGAACATCTTCAATGTTTTCATTGGTTGGACCCCTCTTGCTAAGCGGCTTCGATCGTCCGCTTGCAGAATAAGCGATGTTGTCTGCCCACCCCTTAAAGAGCAAGGCGAATGCCAAAGGAATCAGGTGGGGGGATAAATCGCGTATCGAATTGATGATTAAGGTAGTTACTCAAAATAGGTTTCTCAGGAAACCGGCTCCGCTGCTGCCGGCTATACGCCTGGCTAAGCGTAAATTTTGCATTTTCGCGTACTTTCTACTTGGTCTTAAAAGGAGTGTCTATTTTGAGTCAACGTGGATGATCCGGATCTCCGGATAGGCGCCATCCCAGTCCTGGGCCACGGTGTCAAAAATCAACCGGAATTCCGCGGTTTCCTGTGGCTTTATCGGCCCCGCAGAGAGCGGTTCAAGATCGACGTATGGTTCTCGCGTTCGGATCCGTCCAAGCGGCTCGGTTTCGTTCTGCACAACCTCGTGCGCAGCGTCGCGAAAAAGTACTTGGACCGCAATTCCCGATACCGTCCGGGTTCCTTCGTTCGTGATCTGGCCATCAAGATAAGTGACCTTGCCCCCAGCCAGGTTCGACGATTCGCTCATCGACAATTGGCTGATCGTGAGACTGTTCGCGTAAGGATCGGTCGCAGCCGAAATCGGCGTGACTGCGGGTGCGCTCTTCCGGTGCTCAAAGATCAACACCAATCCGCCGGCAACGGCGATCACAATCGCCGCGGCAATCGCGAGTGCCAGCCAGTTTCGTTCCGGAGCCGCAGCGGGGCGTGCCAGTTGGGGGCCTGTGCTCACGACCGAGATTGTACACCCCGAGTGGAAGGAAAAGGCCGTCCATCCTCAGCCGGAATCACGCGCGCAGAATGGGACTGCGATTGGATACGAGCCCGGGATGAAACACAGTCTGGAACTTTTTCCTCGCCTGTTCATCACTTCTTCTCGAATCCTGGCGGACAATAGTGGCGTCTAAGCAGGCAAGAGAGCTGCACATGCGGAACCGCACCCGGCCGGGACACACGGTTCCTCAACTTCCGGAACTAAAGATGTGATGACCACGTAAACTTTGCCGAAAGGCATCGAAAGGCAGGCTCGCAAATGTCCCCCTCCCCCATCGCCACGTCCACACCTCAACTTGCATCGGCCCAGGACTTGCATCAACCGAGCCAACATGCCGAAAGAGCCTATCAGGGCCTCACGATCGCCGTCATGCTGCTTCTGCTGGGGAGTCTCTTGTTGGTTTGGTAGCAAAACGAACCGGCCAACATGAGCGATTGGCGAGCTTGTCGATTGGTGCGCTTGAGTTGTGGTGAACTTGTGTTGACGTGTCCGGTCTTCAGGAGTTGTCCGAGACACCGCTGGAATCAAGGGCAGAGTCGTCGGCGTCTTTTGCTCGAACCATCGCTGCGATGTACAACGCAGTCGTTATTAAGATGGCCACGAGAAGTAACCAAACACCGAGCTGCGATGATGCCTGGTCCGGATGCCACGCTGCCTTGATCAAAGTCCATTGAAGACACGCAAATATTGCGACCAGTTCTGTCTTGATCCACGCAATCAGATCCAGAGTCAACTCTTCGACACGCGGCCGGTTTTCGGGAGTCGTACTTGGCGGGTCATCGGGCGTTGCATGTTCCGGGCGTTTGCCCATCGATGAGAACGCAGCGACGATGCTGATAAACAGGAACAGAACGAGAGCAACGAATGGCAGGACAGGAAGTGAAGAAGTTGTGCCCCAGCGGTCAGCGTGGCCGACTACGTCGTAATGTGTGGGAAACCGGTCGGGCAAGCGATTGGCGCCGTAGAGGGCCATTTCAGTCACAATGAATTGCAAGGCCAATAACGCAATGCTGACGGCGTCCAGAATCTTGCGCATGGCACCTTCCTCATTCGGCCCAATAGCAAAATGATACAGCGTTCTAGACTCTCCCTCGGAATATTCAGGCGGCGGAGCCGCATCCGCCCCCACCGCAGGTGGTCAACCAAACCTTGCACGCTTGATTCCAGTTTGGCGGCAATCTTTTCCGGTCATCTTCACCCGAATACACATCTCGGCGAGTCGCGAGAGCATGCGGTCGCCGATGCGGTCGCCTAGTGTCTGTTCTCGCGCTGCGCGCTGCATATCTGTCAAAGCGCCGGCGCCGGCGGGCACGTCATCATAGTTTGTCGTAATAATCGTCGTCTGGCGATCGTTGTAGCGTGTGTTCAGAATGAGGGCCACCGTGTCCCACACCCACTCGTTGGGCTTCTGCGCGCCTAGATCGTCCAATACCAGAACCTCAGCGGCGAAAACGGGCTTCAGAAGTTCGAGTTCCGTTGTGCGCACGTCCTGGTTGTAGCTATTTTGGATACTCTTCAGCAGCTCTCGGTAGTCGCAGAATAGCCCTCTCGCACCACGTTCACGCACCAGCCGATGCAACACGCCCACAGCCAGATGCGTCTTCCCCACCCCCATCGGTCCTGAGAAGAGCAGCCCCTTCCCGGCAGTCCCCGCGGGATATTCATCAACGAACCTCCGCGCTGTCAGCGACGCCTCAGCAAGCGACCGGTCGGCCTCGTGGTAGATTTCGAACGTATCCAAGGAGCAGTCCCGATAGCGCATCGGAATCTGCGCCGCGGCGAGTCGCCGGCTTTCGCGTTCCAAATCCTGGCACCGGCAAGGGCGTGATACCCATTTCCCCCCAGCATCCACTACCCTCACCAACCCGACCCCATCGCAAATCGCGCAATTGCTCATACCGATTTCAAGACTAGCGCACCAGGGGAAGCGCCGCTCCGGTGAATGATTCGTGACCGATTGTGGAAAAGGCGCGCATCGCGAAGAAAGCTCATTGAACGAGGGCTCAGTTTCAGACAAGCTCTGCCGTGAAAGCGGAAAATCCCGCAGGCCGAAGGATGTCGACAACAACAAGCTTCAATGTGTGGTTTTCGCGCGACACAAGCTGCCTCGACTCTCGCGGCCCACATGATTCACTGAGGCATTCGAAGCAAACGTCACTTCGCCGTTCAGGCGTATCCCATAACGATCGTATGTGGGCTCATGGGGATCGGATGCGCTTTAGTGATTGAGAATCCGGCGTCTTTGTGCATCGCCGTCAGCTCGCTCAGCGTGTAAGCATCGCCCTCTGCGGTGGTGGTCAACATGGTCATTGCAAAGGCCGCGGGCATGGGTGGCGAGACGCGGTCCTCGTTGGGCACGAACTCCAGAGTTGCGGCACGGCCGCCCGGTTTGAGAGCAGCACGGACCTTTTTCAGCAGGCCCACGCAAGTTGCATTGTCGAAGTGGTGCAGGAAGTTGGTGAGCAACACGGCGTCGTACGGCCCGCCAAAGTCCACGTCGAACGCACTACCGGGAAGCATGTCGTAGCGGTCATGAACGCCAGCCTTACGCGCGTTTTCCAGCGCGACCCGCAGTACCGGCGCCCAGTCGAGCCCAGTCACGTGAGCCTGCGGGTTTTGCTTCGCGATCTCGATTCCGAACAATCCATGACCGGCGGCGATATCGAGCACGCGCATGGAACCGTTGTAACCTTCGAGCACCACGGCACCCAGCGGTGCGGCCATGGGACCCATCATCGGCGCCATCTTCTCAGCGAACATAACCCATACGGGGTTTTCGGGCTCAACGGTGCCCTGACCGGGTAGATTTGTCCGGCCCGCGCGCACAATGTCCGCCAGATGCGCATCAGACTGAATGATTTCCGGTGCACTGAGGAATTGCGCGACAGAGGCCATGCACGCGGGTGAGGCGGGGTCAAGAAAGGCAGCACTCGAGGGGGTGTGAACATAGTGCCCGTCCTTCTTGGCGAGGACGCCATTCACCACGAGGAAATCGCACAGAATTCGGATGCCGCGTTCTGATGCTGAGCAGTGACGAGCGATTGAGGCAACGTCTCCCGGCCCTTCGCCAACGGCACTAAACACATCGAGCTCAATGGCGGCATTCAGCGCCGCGCTGCGCTGGTGCGCCTGCACCATGTCGAAGACGATTCCCGGATTCAACGGAGCTTTAACGGGGCTCTCAAGTGGCATAGACCCTCCATGTCTCGCCTATGGGATGTTTGGATTTGGGGAATCCCTTGTCAGGCTCGAAGAGTTTATCACCGCACCCCGAAAGCCATAGAATTGACTTTCTCTGGCGTTTTGGGCCGATGACTTCGATCCCATAGCAATTCTTCAAAGACAAGGACGAAATTTGATGAAAGGCGAATGGTTCAGAGGGGCAGCAGGCTAAATCCGGATTGCAAGTTGCGTCGTCTCTATGATCACTGATTCACGAGAACAACATCGGGCTTCTGCTCTTGCCGATGCGCCTCAATGAAGGCCATCGGCTCAGGCGTTGGCTTTCCAAGCAAGTAGCCCTGGACCTCATTTCCTCCCAACTCCTTGATTAAGTCGAGTTGCGGGCGGGTTTCCACTCCTTCGGCAATTACCTTCATTCCCAGATTGTGGGCTAGCATGACAAGCGAGCGAATCATATTCTTCAGATCGGGACGATGCTCCAATTCCTTGATGAATGAGCGGTCGATTTTGAGAGCGCGGAAGGGCAGGTTGGGCAGGTAACTGAGCGAAGAGTACCCGGTTCCGAAATCGTCTACGGCCATCGACACGCCCAATTCGGAGAGGCGGTTCATCGTCTGGGCCGCGTGCTCCATGCCGCTCACGATGACGGACTCGGTCAGCTCGATCTGCAGCAAAGTTGGAGAAAGGCCGGTGATGCGAAGTATTTCGGCAACTTCATCCACGAAGGTTTCGCGAGCAAATTGGATGGTGGAGACATTGACTGCAACCTGGATGGGGTCCGAAGCGACATTTTGCCACTGTACGGCTTCGCGGCAGGCCAACTCCATTATGTGGGCGCCAAGTTCGATAATAAGACCGGCCTCTTCGGCAATCGGGATGAACTTCACGGGAGGAATCTGGCCGAGCGTGGGATGGCTCCAGCGCGCCAGAGCCTCGAAACAAACGATCTTCAAAGTGCCGAGTTCGAATTCGGGCTGATAATGCACGGTGATTCCGCCATGCTCGAGAGCGAGACGCAGTTCGTGCTCCAGGTTGAGCCGCTCGCGAGCTGAGGTCCCCAGATCCTGTGAAAAATACGCAACCTGGTTTTTGCCGGCACGTTTGGCGGCGTACATCGCGCTGTCTGCGCTCTGCAAGAGCATGACGGAGCTGGTCCCGTGATCGGGGAAGAGGCTGACTCCGATGCTTGCTCCAATTCTGATTTCGTGATCCTCGATGAGGAATGGCGACGCAAGAGCCTCGAGCAGCTCGTGTCCAAGCCGGCCAGGCTGTTCCTTCGATCTGGGGCCGCCCATAATGATGGCGAATTCGTCGCCGCCGAGGCGGGCAAGCGTATCGGATTCCCGTACGCGCGACTGAAGACGTTTGGCGACTTCGGTTAGAAGCAGGTCTCCCACCGAATGTCCGAGGCTGTCGTTTACAAGCTTGAACCCGTCGAGGTCGATGTAGAGCAGTGCCGCGCAGCTCAGGTCGCGCGCAGCTACTGCCAGCGCGTGGTTAAGGCGGTCGGCCATCAGGCGCCGATTGGGAAGGCCGGTGAGGTCGTCATTCAAGGCCTGGTACTCGAGTCTTGCCTCAAAAGCCGCTTTGTCCTGGGCGTGCTTTTCCAACTCTTCGAGCATCGAATTGAATCCGCGCCCCAGCAGTGTGATTTCGTCCTCTCCCACAGGAGAAACGCGGGCGCTGAAATCGTGGTGAACTGTAACGTCCCGCATCCCCCGAGCCAATTCATCGATGGGGCGCAGGATGCGGCGCTGTAACATCGAACCCAGGAGAGTGCTAAGAATGAGGGCCGCGAAAAGCAGTCCGCAAGCGATACAACAGAGATGAATCCACCTCTTTCGCAAATCGCTTAGGTCCGATTCGATGTAAATGGTTCCTGCAAAATCTCCTCTTCGTTCCAGCCTGCGTATTGCTGCGTCAGAGGTGCTGGGCGTTGACCACTCTCCCGCCAGTTTAGGACACGGCCGCATCGGGGATGGGCGCAGGTATTGAGCAAAAAGGTTACCGGACGGCGAATAAAGGCATGCGGAGACCACTGGCGATTCTGTCCGCAATGCTTCCAGCATCTCCACGGCCGCGGGTCCGTCGTCGAACATGAGAGCAGCAGTGGAGTTCTGCCCGACCACCTCAGCAAGAGTATCCAGATGGCTTTGCATCTGACCATGGGCGCTGATCAGGTCGTATGCCAGAAAGCTCACCATGAGCGTGGCGGATGCGATGCCGCTGGTGACCAGAGCGATCCATGTCAGTTTATGCGCGAAGCTGCTGTGGTTTTGGGTGCGCATATCAGCCGTCCCTGCCCGGCTGCACAATGGTGGCCAGATTGAGTACACGCGAACTGATCTTTATGCCCGAACGCACCGTCAATTGGAGGTTCACGACGATTTCGATGTGGTCCTCGTCTTTGACAAGGCCGATCATGCCGCCGCGCTGCGGAAACGAATCAGTTTCCCCAAGCGTGAGCACCGCCCGGCCGTCTACTTTTGCCAGTGTTTTACGGATATCCTCGGGGGAGGCATCGCCGAAATAGATAATTCCGCATTTCTCGAGCAGCTCGTCACTGGGAGCGAGAACAACGTGTAGAGTGCGAGCATCGCTCTTGCGGCCATCGAGCGATTTGAACAGCGTCTCGCCAGTGGCTGGGGCCCCCACATAGCCGATCAGCAGGTCATTCTGCTGGTTCGGCCACTCGACAAACTTGATCAGGCTGTAGAGATAGGCAACTCTGACTGCGCGCTCGTCGCGCACCTGTGTTGAGGCAGGCGGGAGCGCAATGGCTGTAAATGCGGCCAGGAGCACCAGCGTTCTCCACCGGTGTGCTCGCCAATCGCTCATCGACTGCCCCGGTCGCTGTTCGCTTGGATCCGATAGGTTATCTTGAAGCGCCAGGTCCGGCCGTCCTGCTGGATCTGATCCTCGGGATCGCTTGGGCCCATGGGGGAGAACCAGCGGCGGTTGGCGGCATTCTACATGCTCGACGAGAAGACCCACCCGCCCCACAGCGGGTTTGTGCTCACCGTTATGTTTGGCAGCACGTACGACGGCACGCGCGTTCCCCGATAGTCGGTCATAGGGCCCACATACATAAGCTCGATCGACGCGAAGCCGTGGCGCGATAGCGGCGATGTTCCGTTCAACTTGGCCAGGGTAACCGGAGAGTTCAACTCGCGCGCGTGGGTCGCATTGTCGGTTGCTGCCGTGGCCGTGTAGCTGGCTCGCGCGCCTAAACCGGAAGACCGCTCCGCCGCGACCTCAAGTTCCAGCCCCTTCGCGTTGACGCGCCCGCCGTTCACGACCCATGCGAACCCGGGGATGTTGGCGGGAACTTCGGAAATCAGATTGTGGAGCTGGTTATAGAAGGCGTCGGCGGTTACCGACACCCAGGGGCGAAGGTTCTGCTCTAAGACAAGTTCGTTGCTGAGAATCCGCTCCGGAAGAAGCTTGACCGGCGGAGGAAGGACATTGATCAGGTCGCTGTAGAACTGCTCTGCAGCAGTGGGTGCTTGAAACGCTTTTCCCAGGATGTACTTCAGCGTGCTGTGCGTAGCGGGCGTGTAGATGAGAGCGAAGCGAGGGTTCACGGCGCCACCGAAAGTGCTGTACTCATCAAGGCGACCGCCGGCATGAAGGATGAGATTGGGAGTAAGGTCGAATTCACCATCGCCATAAACGGCGGCAAACCAGGGCGAGTTATCCGAGCGCGAAATATCCCCTTCTCCAACGATGATGTTCCGCTGCAGGACGCGGAGGCTGTATTGGCAGTCGGCTCCCGCGGTAATCCTGAAAATGCCGTATTCGTGGGTCACGTTGGCTTCCGCGCCGGCCGAATCGGAACGCGCCTTGATAAGCCCTGTAATGATTCCGGGAATCGGAGGATCGAGAAAGGCACCGCTCCCGACGTCATCAAAATTGTCATAGAAAAGACGAAGGTCGATGTCGGTTCCCGACCACGCTGTTTTATGGAAACTCGCGTCGACAAATGCGTGCGTGGTTTCCACCCAATCGGCAGGTTTGTTGAACAGGGTACCGAAGGTGGCCGTGGGAAACATCTTCATGTTGTCAGAGAATGCGCCCTGCAAGCGAAAGCTGCCGCTGCGCAGATCCGCGAAGGCCGTGTCGAATCGCGTACTGTCCATATTGTCCGCATAGCCGTTGTCGGTCAGCGGCGATGCGAACTGCGGAAAGAAGAGCGAAGTTTGGCCGGGATCCTTATGGTAGGTCCCGGAGACAAGGGCGGAGCGATTGCCTTTGCCGGCCGACAGAGTGACGCGGCCCGACCGGGACTGAAATGAGCCGGTGTCGCCAGAAGTCTCAAATGCCGTTTCTGAGCCTGGAGTGCGGGTGATGACGTTGATCACACCGAACATGGCGTTGGTGCCGAAGAGCGAGGAGCCCGGCCCGCGCACAATTTCAATGTGGTCGACCAGATCAAGATCGAGCGAGAAGCCGGGCCCGATGGCCGCGCCGTCGTAGACGTTATCGTTCACGCGGTGACCGTTCACCAGCAGCAACACGCGCGAGTTATAGTCGCCCGGCCGCATGAAACCGCGCACTCCGAGGAACAGATTGTTGCGATCGTACGATGTATAGAAACCGCGCAGACTTCTCAAAGCCTCGCCCAGCGTTCGCCAGCCGTTTCGGCGGATATCGGCGGCAGTAAGGATGCTGACCGAGGATGGCGCCCTGCGGGCGTCCTCAAAATGGCGCGATGCGCTGAAGACCTTTACCCTCGAGAGGTCTTCCAGGTTCATCGACATCAGGTCCTGATCGACCTGCGATTGCGAAACAGCGGGCGCCGCAAAGGCCACAAACCCCGCTGCAACGCCCGCACGCGCCGGGCCCGCTAACATTGAACGTTTCATCTTAGGCCGGTTATCGGCAGGGCAACTTCAGTCGTTAATCGCCCGATGGCAATGTGCGACTTCGAAGCACATTTGGCCGATGGCAAGCAATTCGAGCGCTACCTCGGCACGTGCATCAACCACCTGGACCGGGAAGTTTGCGCCCCCAGATCCAACGGAAACGCAAAGCGATCTTTCCGGCTGATTTCGTGCTTCAATCTCTACGCCATACAATGCTTAGAAGGCTCGGAGACTCAAGAGTGGACGCTTTCACGATCATGCGAATTGCCGGTCACAGCAGCATCGTGGTTTCGCAGCGGTATATTCACCCAACTCCGGAGGCGGTGGAGCGGGCTTTCGAGCGGCTGCAAATGTCAGGCGATTTCGCGCCAAAAGCATCCAAAACGACTGCCACCCGCTACAGTATCCGCTACTGTGGAGGGTAAAGTTCCCGTAAGTCATTGAAGGGCCTGTAGCTCAACGGTTAGAGCAGGGGACTCATAAT
>CAZKJB010000148.1:0-9672 GCA_964552975.1 uncultured Occallatibacter sp.
AACGCGATCGACCACTTCGCGCCAGAACGCATGGGGCATGGCGCAGTCGAAATCGGCCTGGCTCATCCCGTATTCAGCGCGCGAAGGAATGGCGCCGCTTGAGCCCGGACCAGGAAACCAGAGGCGGTGAAAATGGCGCTTGGCCAGCGTCATCGCGGCGTCAAAGCGAATCACGGGAAAGAGGCGAGCGACATGCAGAATGGTCTGGATCACCTGCTCGCGAACTGCGGGATTCAGGTAATCGAGCTGCGCGGTATCGTTCCAGGGAAAGCTCGTACCGTCGTTGCCGTGGTAGATGTACCGGGTTTCGCCGCTGGACTTATCGCGGCGGCGAAAAACGACCGCTGCATCCGACTGCTCAAAGTAGTGATCCTCAATCTTGATTTCGACGCGGCCATCGTGCGAAAGATCGGGCCCATTGAAGCTGTAAGCCGGATATGGCGTGTCCGGGCGCGAGATGAACCACTCCGGATGTTCGATGACCCAGGGCGAATCGATGCCCATGTGGTTGGGAACCATGTCGCTGGCCAAACGCACGCCATGCCTGTATGAGCGATCGCGCAGGTTGATGTAAGCAGCCTCGCCGCCCAGATCGTCGGCAATGCGATAGTCGAACAGCGAATAGGCGGATGCCACCGCGTCGCGGTTGCCGCAAAGCTGCTTGATGGTCTTGGACGCCCGGCTGCGCTCCCACACACCGATCAGCCACAACGAATTGATGCCGCGTGCTGCAAGCGTCGCAAGCTCCTGGTCGGGAATCTCGTCGAGACGACCGATGTGCCTTCCATAAAACCGGCTCAACTGCGCCAGCCAAACATACGTGCTCTTGGCGATGAGAACCGCGCCTGGCATCCAGGCCATATCCGGCGAGAACTTCTCATATTCGTGCGCCGGATCGCCAAAAGTCGGCACATCGGCGCTGCTGACAAACGACGGCCACTGCTGCTGGCCCGTTTGCCGATGGCGCTCTGCGGCCTCGCGCGCCTGTGCTGCCCCGGGATTAAACTGCATCCAGATGGCGAGCTCTTCTTCGCGCAAAATCTCGCCGGCCATCAGCAGGAATCGCTCCAGGCTATCGCCGAGCACCGGTTTCCAAAGGCGGCGAATCAGTTCGAGTTGGTCGCTCAGCGATCCGGGCGCTCCGGAGACGGGAGCGCGCAGAAGATCAAGCAGGCTCATCGGCTTTGCGCCGGGCAGCGGAATCAGCGGCCGCGTGGCGAAGTACTCCGGCATTTGCGCTGTCACGGTCCGATAGACAGTCATTTCGGCCAGCGGCCGGTCGTCAAAAAGCTCTGCGAACGGTTTGAACGCTTCATTGCGATTGGCCGACCAAAGAAGCAAAAGCTCCTCAAGAGTTGCCGCGCGGTGCGGAGTGCCCGCAGTCTCCCCAGCAAGCCACTGCCCAGGCGTTTCCAAGCCGCGCATCACGCTCTGTCCCGGAAACTGCTCTACAAATGCCAACAGCATCTTGTCGAGATTGTCTGTGCCAACCTGCGCTCCAAACCAGTCGAGAGCCGAGGTCATCACCTGGGGATCGAACTGCTCGCGATAGCGGGCCATAAGAACGTGACTGGCTTCGTCGATTAGTCCCATGGCAAAGAGCTGCCCGGCATGGACTGCCAGTTCAGGATGCTTCTCTACATCGCGCACCTGGTTCATGCGATGAGCGAATTCGCGGCAGGCGCCAATGCTGGCCAGGATCACGTTCCCGGTATAGGAGAAAAGCGAAGCCGCGAACTGATAGCGTTCCCGTGCCTTGCGCGCAATGTGAAATTCCATTCTCAAGAACCGAACTCCCTCGTCATGCTTTCGGCCAACGGCACAAGCGTGGCCTCTTCGGCCAGCCCGGGTTGTACCGCCCATCGAGCAAGCTTGTAAATCGCCAAAGCTAAAGGTACATCACTGGATGCTTAGTTGCCGGAATCTGTGATTGTAATCCTACTGAGCCACTGGCGGTTCTTGCGTTACAGCCCGAACGGGGAGCCTGGGAATCAATGGAACAAGCGTCGATGCGGCCGAGCGGCAAATATGTTGAAAACTTGGCGCAACCACCGCTCGATCCCGGCGGCCCATTTCCTTATTTGATGCCGCGCGCGAAGATTCCGGGGATTTGGCCTTCGGCGACGACGTCTTCTTCAATTGCCGAATCGTCGCGGCAGCTGAGTTGGCAGATCGAGGTATGTGTTCTGTAATCGGCAGAGCGAATTACGGGTTCCGTTGCGCCAGGGGATCTTTGCAACTAGACTAAGAAAGGCCGGCGTGCAAGGCGCACGGCTCCGAGCGGAGAGGTGGCAGAGCCCGGTTGAATGCACCTGACTCGAAATCAGGCATACCTTTACGGGTATCGGGGGTTCGAATCCCTCCCTCTCCGCCATAATATGTCTACAATGAATAACTTGGGTGGCGATTGCAGATGATAAGCGGAGTTTCTCGGCAATTTCGCAACATTTCCGGCTGCAACGGAAACTGAGCTCTCTTCCGGCGACCCAGTTTGCGCAAATTTGTCTGCATTTCTCTGTTCGCGATAACCGCATTTTCCATTCGATGCGTAGTGCCCCAGCAACATACTTCCGGGGATTCGCGGAACGCATTTTGCGAGTGGATCGGCAATGCAAGACTACGGCGGTTTTCAACTGCTTGCCGGATCGGGAGAATTTGTCTGGCAACGCCACGCGCCGTCTTCGCGATTCTCTCACGACGCCGAAGATGCCGTTCCATTTCTCTATCATGTGGAGTTGCCGGACCTGAACCTTTCCGTTTCCGCAACAGGCACGACACGTTGCGGCGCCATTCGCTTCGTGTTTCGCAAAGGCGGAGCCGCCGAGGACAGTGTTTATACATCGCACGAATCCGGCGCGTCGATTCATTCGCTGCATAGCGCACGATCGTATGGAATGGATGGGATGACGCCGCTTGGAGAATGAACGATGACGTTAACGCGACGTATGGTGGCAAAAGGATTGGCTCTTGGCGCCGCAGCAGGGATTTCGGGGTTATCACATGCTGAGAGTCAATCGCAATCCGTCGTTCAAGGGGATTTAGGGATTTCAAACGAATCCAATTGGAGGGAAGTTTTCCCTGGCGTGTGGAAGGCGACAATTGGAACGCCGGAACGGTTCACACCGGTTTCGAGCCGACTCATTCCGGCGAAGACCGAGGCGTTTGCCAAGCTGCCCAGAGTGGATGGTGTGCCGCTGCCGGAGATTCGCGGCAAGCGGACCTCTCGTGGATGCATGGTGCAATTACCATTGCGGCCCAATGAGCAGATTTACGGCCTTGGGCTGCAGTTCCTCTCATTCGCGCAGCGAGGCAAGAAGAAAGTTGTCCGCGTCAATGCCGACCCGAAGTTCGATACAGGGGATTCGCACGCGCCGGTCCCGTTCTATGTTTCAACTGAAGGCATTGGGGTCCTGATCGATACGGCGCGCTACGCGACGTTCTATTTTGGCGACGCCCGACCCAAGCCTCCACGCGCGCTCGAATCAGTCAACAACGCCAATCCTGATCCAAACTACACGCATAACATTCAGGACGGTGACGCAGGGCAGATCACCGTAGAAGTGCCGCGTGCAGGCGGTGTTGATGTCTATCTCTTCGGCGGCCCGGAGATGCTGGACGCGGTACGGCGTTACAACGTTTTTTCAGGTGGCGGCGTCACACCGCCCGAATGGGGTCTTGGTTTTTGGTACCGGCCCGAGTCGCGCGCCACGCAGCAAAGCGCGCTTGAGCTCGCACGTGAGTTCCGCGACCGTAGGATTCCCTGCGATGTGATTGGCCTTGAGGCAGGGTGGCAGACCCACGCCTACTCCTGTACCTTTGTCTGGAACGCGGATCGCTTTCCTGATCCGGAGGCCTTTGTTCGTTCTGCAACCGGTCTCAACTACAAAGTGAATCTCTGGGAGCACGCATTTACCCACCCCGCCTCGCCATTGTTCTCCGCCATCGCTCCGCATTCCGGTGATTTCGGCGTATGGGGTGGGCTGGTGCCTGACTTTGCCGGAATTGAGGCTCGCCAATCATTTGGCGCATATCACGGCAAGAATCTGGTAGACGTAGGCATCAGCGGTTTCAAGATCGATGAGTGCGACAACTCTGACTACACCGGTGGGTGGTCATTCCCGGAATGCAGTTCATTCCCATCTGGCGTGGACGGCGAGCAAATGCACAGCGTGTTCGGGCTGCGCTACCAGATGGCCATCTGGAACGAATACCGTAAGCGCGGACTACCGACGTACAATCTGGTTCGCTCCAGCGGCGCATTGGCCACTCCGTATCCGTTCGTGCTCTATAGCGACTTGTATGTGCACCGCGATTTTATCCGCGCACTTGTCAATTCGGGATTCAGTGGATTGCTTTGGTGCCCTGAGGTTCGCGATGCAGTCAGTGAAGAAGATCTGATTCGCCGCCTGCAGAGCGTAGTGTTCTCTCCGCTTGCGATGGTCAACGGATGGTACATCAAGAATCCGCCGTGGAAGCAACTGAATCGCAAGTTGAACAATGCGGACCAACTGCTTGATGGCTGGGAGAGGCTTGAAGCACGCTGCCGCGAGATCATCGGCTGGAGGATGCAATTGGTCCCATACCTATCCGCTGCATTCCAGCGCTATGCGGAAGACGGAACCCCACCTTTCCGTGCGCTGGTACTGGACAACCCGAACCAGAAGCAGCTTTACGCGGTAGACGATCAATACATGGTTGGCGACCGGATGATGGTGGCGCCGTTGTTCGCAGGAGAACCATCGCGCAGAGTTGTCATCCCAGCAGGCGACTGGCACGATTTCTGGACTGGTGAAGCGGTCAAAGGCGGCATGGATCTCACAGTTCCTGCATCAACAAACAAGATTCTGGTTTATGTGAAGAGCGGCAGTATCGTGCCGTGGGCGGATGCGGGACTCTTTGCAGGCGCACCGGAGACAAGGCGCATTACAGCACGCGTTTACGGTGACGGCTCACTGCCGTTTGCCCTCGCAGCCCGTAGCGAAACTTTGCGGCTTAGCTGGAGTCATGGGCGGGGAAATACTGAAGGTACGAATGGCTACGAAGTGTATACGTGGCAAGAGATCGGATAATCTTGGAGATTGGGTTTGTTCGGAAGTGTGAATGAGCTGGCAAAGCTCATTCCGGAAGCGCACGGAGGCGAACTTGCACACAAAGATTCTTCAGTTTATTGCCTTCGTAACACTTTCGGCAGTTGGTCCGCAGCTCATTGCGGCGAAGGCAGTTATCCGGCCGGCTGATCCGTGGCTTGACAGTCGCAGTCAACGCATCCAGGCGCATGGTGGCGGGATTACGGTTTGGATGGGCACGTACTACTGGTTCGGCGAAGACCGCACTCTCTCTAACGATCCTGAGAAGCGATATGTTGCATGCTATTCATCGCGCGATCTTGTGCACTGGAAGTTCCGGCGGCAGGTGCTGGCGCTTGCTGATCCGGAGCACTTGGGTCCACGCTGGGTCCTGGAACGGCCCAAGGTTTACGCCAATGCCCAAACGGGCAAATTCGTCATGTACGCGCACCTCGACGATGCGCATTACAAGTTTGCCCGCGTGATGGTTGCAACAAGCGACCGCATTGACGGCACCTATTCGTTTGTCAGAAGCTTCAGGCCTTTGGACGAGGAGAGCCGCGACATCGGGCAATTTGTCGATGACGATGGTTCGGCATACTTGATCTTCGAGTCGCGTCCGACCAAGGGGTTCTTTCTTGCCAAGCTGACTGGTGACTTGATGAATGTGGAGAAGACTTGCTTCGTCCCTGCTCCGCTCGAGGGCGGCGCGCTGGTGCACTTTGGCGGACTCTATTATGTTGTGGGATCGCACATGACCGGTTGGCGGCCAAATCCTAATGTTTACGCCACCGCGCCTTCACTTGCCGGTCCGTGGACTGAGTTCAAGAATCTGGCTCCAGCGGAAATGAACAACTATGACTCGCAGTCGACGATGCTCCTGAAGGTGACGGGGACAAAGGCAACAACCATTATTTTTATGGGCGACCTCTGGCATCCGCGCGACCTTTGGGACTCGCGTTACTTTTGGATGCCACTCAAACTCGTCGAAGGATCGATGTACTTGCCGCCTCCTCAACCGTGGACTCTGAATGTGAAAACGGGAGAATCGGCAATTGAAATCGGGGCGCATTGATCGATCCGGATTCTGCAAAAAGATTGGCTGATGTCGCTACTGGAGACTTAAGCAGGAAGGATTCAATGAATCGCCGGCAATTTACAAAGACCGCTGTATTGGCTCCGATTGCAATGGCGCTTGCACCGGAGTCGCGCTCCCAACAGATAGCCTTACCGGCGCCGGCAGAAAACGCAGCGCCGGTTGCGTCTGCGCAACATGTGCCGAAGACGGCGGCGGCCTACAACAGGCATCCACCGATCAATGAGCCGGATCCTTTTGCGGACAGACTGGTTTTTGTGCGGAAGAAATTGCGGCCGCGGCTACAAGCTTTCGCGCTTGATGAGATTCAGCTGGATCCTGGGCCGCTTCAGGAGGCGCGCGACTGGAACCGCGCCTATATGATGCGCCTGCCTAACGACCGCCTGCTTCACAATTTTAGAGTCAACGCAGGAATCGCGTCAGAAGCGCAGCCTCTTGGCGGTTGGGAAGCGCCCCATTCAGAGTTGCGCGGACACTTCGTCGGTCATTACATGTCTGCTGCTGCGCAGCTTTACGCCGCAACCGGCGATGCGACGATCAAGACGAAGGCCGACAGGATTGTTGCTGGAATTGCGGAGTGCCAGAAGAAACTCGACAACAATGGCTATGTTAGTGCTTTTCCCACTGAACTGTTTGACAGGCTCGACAGGCGCGCGGGAGTGTGGGCTCCCTTTTACACACTGCACAAGATTATGGCCGGACTTCTCGACATGCACGTCTACGCTGCGAATAGCCAGGCACTGGATGTCGTGGTGAAACTTGCAAGCTGGGTTGACACGTGGACAGCCGACAAACCGGAAGAACACATGCAGGACATTCTAAGAACCGAATATGGCGGCATGAACGATGTGCTCTATCATTTGGCCGAAGTAACAGGAAACGATCGCTGGGCACTGACGGGGGACCGCTTCACCAAGAAAATATTCTTTACGCCGCTGGCGCTGCGCCAGGATCAGCTAAAGGGCCTGCACGCCAACACGCATATGCCACAAGTGGTCGGCGCGGCCAGACGCTATGAACTTAGCAGCGATGCCCGATTCGGAGCCGTCGCCGAGTTCTTCTGGGAGACGGTCGCCGAATCGCGCACCTATGTAACGGGAGGGTCGGCCAACACGGAGAGCTGGCTGACGAATGCGAATCATCTGGCTCTGGAGATGCAGGCCAGCTCGCATCACCAGGAGTGCTGCTGCGCGTATAACATGATGAAGCTGACACGCCATCTCTTTGCCTGGACGGCCGATGCGCGGTACATCGATTACTACGAGCGCAATCTCTTCAATCATCGTCTCGGCACGATTCAGCCAGAAACGGGCCTGACGACTTATTTTCTTTCAATGTCTCCGGGCGCATGGAAGACTCTATGCACGGAAGACCAGACCTTCTGGTGCTGCACCGGATCTGCGCTGGAGGACTTTGCCAAACTAAACGATACGATTTACTTCCGCGACGACGATGGCTTGTATGTCAACCTATTCGTTTCGTCCAAGCTTTATTGGAAGGAGCGTGGCATTCGCCTGCATCAGGCTACGAGGTTCCCGGAGAGTGATCGCACAGAGCTCACCGTGCAAGCATCGCCGGCGAAAGCATGGACACTACATTTGAGAGTACCCAGTTGGACGACGCCGGAAGCATCTGTGCGCATCAATGGACAGTTGATTGAAGTCGCTGGTTCGCCGGGTAGTTACTTTGCCATCCATCGCGCTTGGAAGGCCGGCGATCGAATCGAGTTCGTTACACCGATGCAGCTCGGGGCAGAGTCGCCGCGCGACGATCCTTCCAGGCAGGCATTTCTCTACGGGCCTATCGTGCTGGCCGGGCAATTTCCGCGCGACGGAATCGATGACTACCTGATGCAAAACCAGGGACCTGAGCTCGCCGAACTTCCGCCGTTTCATGCTCCGGCGCTGTCAACAGCCGCAGGGGATCCGGGAAAATGGATCAAGCCGGTGCAAGGTCAGCCGCTTACGTTCCGCACAACTGGCCAGGCACAGGACTTGACACTGAAGCCGATGAATCAGAGTTGGGACCGGTTCGTTGTTTATTGGGCGCTGACTTCGTGACTCCGCGGTCGCATTCACCCGGATTGAGCCCTGCCCATTCATTGGCCGAGGAAGCCGGGTGGACTGACCGCCCGCGAATTCCGACATAGGTCGTCAACCTTCATGCGGCATTGGAGCTTCATGTGCAGCGGCCTCGTGCGATGCAGCGGGTTCCTCGATAGGATGGAGATTTGAAATTAATGGCGTTAAAACATCCAGCAGCTTTTCTATCAGCTCTTTGCGAAGACGTAGTCTCTCGAACTCTTGGGTGATCCAATTGAGATCGTGCTTGGCCTGCTCTAAAGCGCTTTCATAAACCGAAACGGACATGTTCTCACACCTCAAGAGCAACTGTAACACTGGGCAGGCACATCTCCCGCTCACATTTGTTTATTTGACGATGAACAAGCTGTCGCCGCTTTCTGTTGATTGTCCGGAAAAGTTGACGTATAGCGGGCTGTTGACTGACTGCAGGCTGCCGTTGGCATCGCGGACCTCAACGCGGAGCCAATGCGGGCCAGTGGTGATGGTGAGCGTAGCCTCCATCGATGAGTTCGCGTCGTTCACCGGTATCGGCGGCACGGCAGCAACCTCCCCGCCATCCACCGGAAGATAAGCGATGGAACCGATTCGATCCCTTCCCGCATCCTCAGCCTTTCGCCAGCGAATGCGGGATTGGGTCAAGCTCAAAGGCACACCGAATTCAGTCTAATAGACAAGCTTGAGCGCAAGCTGAAGCGTGCGGGCACCATTGTTCTGGTTGCTGTTCTTCGTGGCGGAGATGTTGCTGAAGTTCGCTGTTGTGAAGTTCAACTGTCCTGGCTGAGCAAAGGGCGGCGTGTTGGTGGTGTTGAAGGCTTCGGCGCGGAACTGCAGAATCGTCGCTTCCGTGAATTTGAAGTTCTTCAGGATCGACGAATCCAGATTGGTGAAATGCGGACCGCGTACCTGCTGGAGGGGGCCGCCAAGCGGGGCAATGCTGGTCTGCCCTATGGCGGTGGCTACGGGTGGCTGTGCAAACGCAGCGGGGTTCATCCATTGCGTATAGTTGTGCGGCCCGGTGTAGAGACCCTGTCCGGTGAGATTGGCAGCACAGCCAAAGTCGGCAGACGTCGCATTTGGGCATGTCACTGTGAGCGGCTGTCCGCTTTGGAACGTGTAGAAGCCGTTGATCTCCCACCCGCCCACGATGAGATCTGCGGGCTTGCTC
The DNA here is from genome assembly GCA_964552975.1 of uncultured Occallatibacter sp. Taxonomy (GTDB): domain Bacteria; phylum Acidobacteriota; class Terriglobia; order Terriglobales; family Acidobacteriaceae; genus Telmatobacter. The sequence goes on from CAZKJB010000148.1 coordinate 9,412, forward strand.
ATCGAGCTTCCGAATTGGCGTCCACGGCCAAAGGGCAGGTTGTACGATCCGGCCACGTGTACGAGGCCGGCGGCATCGCCGTCGCACAGGGCGTAGTCGCCCGCGATGCCGAATCCGGGCAGCCACTGGGCGCGGTAACCTACGTTGTACTGCGAGTTCTGCGGCGCGTGCTGGTCGCTCAGGCACTTGGACCAGGTGTAGTTACTGAGCAGCGAAAGCCCAAAGCTCATCTGGTGCTGATACGTGATCTGCAAGGCGTTG
>CAZKJB010000149.1:0-9580 GCA_964552975.1 uncultured Occallatibacter sp.
CGTCATCAGTCATCGGAATCGCGAAACAATCTGTCGGCTGGGCCATCGCACTCAGTGTCTTGTTGATCCTGGCCGGCATTCTGGCTATCGTCATCCCCCCCGTCGCAGGCATCGCCGTGGCCCTTCTCGTCGCCTGGCTGCTGCTTCTCGGCGGCATCGCTCACCTGGCGTTCGCATGGCATGTGCGATCGAGTGGAGGCCTCCTGTGGGAGGTCGTCGTCGGCCTGCTTTACATCGCTCTGGGGACCTACCTGTTTATAAGGCCGGCCTTGGCCCTCGCTTCGCTTACGCTCCTGCTTGCCAGCTATCTATTTGTCCGGGGCATCGTGGTCATCATTCTGGCTATTCGCGTTCGCCCCATGCCTGGCTTCCCGTGGCTCTTTTTCGATGGCGCAACCGCAATCATTCTTGGCGGAATGATTGCGATGAGCTGGCCGTCAAGCAGCGAGTGGGCCATCGGCACGCTGATAGGCGTCAGCATGCTCTTCGCAGGATTCACGCGCCTTCAAATTGCACTGGCGGCGCGTCGACTCATTGCCGGAACTGCATAAGCATCCTTGTCATTGCTGATCACGTGCATCTGTGCTTAGCGCGGAGTGATGTCAGGCCATGACTGCACTGCCCTTCCAGCGAATGGTGTGTCTCGCTGTGTGCTATGCTGTCCCCGCATTGGATTGACACTAGGATCGGTCACCAAATGAATCCATTCCTCACGCCAACGCCTTTTACCCGCCGGCGCTTTCTTGCATCGGCCGGCGCATCCCTTCTGGCTGCCCGTAGTAGGCTTGCGCGGGCAGCTCGCGCACCCGCCTCCGATCGCGTTACAGTTGGCGTTATTGGCTGGGGCATGCAGGGCCCCAACAACACCAAGGCCTTTCTCAAACTGCCCAACTGTCAAGTCGTCGCCGCGTGCGATATCGAAGCGAACCACCTGCAGGCTGCCGTCGACACTGTCAACAAGGGCTATGGCAACAAGGATTGTGCCTCCTACCACGATTACCGCGAGTTGATGGCGCGTACCGATATCGATGCCGTGATGATCGCCGTCCCCGATCAGTCGCACGCACTGCTCGCCACCGAAGCCGCTGGGCACAAAAAAGACATCTTCGGTGAAAAACCCCTTGCGCACACGATCGCCGAGCAGCAGGCCATCGTCCGCGCCGTCGAAAAGAACAACCTCATCTGGCAGACCGGATCGTGGCAGCGCTCCCTTCCGCAGTTTCATAAAGCCGCCGAAATCGTCCGCAACGGCCTCATCGGAAACGTCACCCATGTCGAAGTCGGCCTTCCCGGCGGCCATCACGATTTCCCGCACACCCTTCCAGGATTCCAGCAGCGGCTCGCTTCCTTATCCGACAAGCCCATCGATCCTGCCACTGTTCTGCCCGGCTCGCCGGAGTGGAAGCTGGCCGTCACTGATCCTCCGGCAACTCTGGACTACGAACGCTGGATCGGCCCCTCGAACATGGAGCCGTATATCGATGTTCGCGTTTACCAGAACTGGCGCTGGAATTACAACACCGGCGGCGGCCAACTGCTTGACTGGATCGGCCATCATGGCGACATCGCCCACTGGGGCCTCGGATTCGACCTGACTGGACCCTCCGAGATCGAAGGCTTCGGTGAATTTCCCGACCCCAAAGCCATCTGGAACACTGCAACCAAATACAACATCGAATGCACCTATCGCAGAGAGGTCACCGGATACGCAAACGACGTGAAGCTTTCTATCGTCGGGGGCTCACCAGCAATCAACATGGGCACCAAGTGGATCGGAACCGACGGATGGGTGTGGGTCGACCGCAGCGGCTTCGACGCCTCCAATCCCGAGTGGGCCAAATGGGAATCTTCCGTGCCCGAGTCGCAGCGCAAGACCCCGCTTTATCTCTCCACCGATCACTGGGCCAATTTCATTGACTGCGTCCAGTCGCGCAAGCCGACCATCGCGCCCGTCCAGACGGCGCACCACTCTGCGATTCCCGGGCATCTCGGGCTCATCTCCATGCTCGTAGGCCGCAAGATCCACTGGGATGTAAAAGAGGAAAAGATCCTTAACGATCCAGGCGCCAGCGAGCTCCTGTCACGGTCCTATCGCGAACCGTGGAAACTTGCCTGAGCAGGGAGTTAAGCTTTGAGGGCTCTGCTGATCACTGACCACTGTTCGTCTGTGGATCGAGCCAGTAGTTTGCCCGGGCCACGATTCGCGCACTGTAGTCTTCGGCCGTGCGCACGCGAATCGCGTGCAGTCCCGGCGTCGGATCCGAAGGGCTGAAGGTGATTAGGTAGCGATTGCGTGCGTCCTTGGCGGCATCCATCACGCGCTCTTCGAAGCGCTTGTCGCCCACGAATGTTGTGTACTCGCCGCCGCTCATCTCCGCCACTTCTTTGGCCACATTTTTCTTGAATGCCTTCACCATCATCGCCAGGGCCGAAACCATATTCATGGTGCGGTCTTCACCGTTGTCTTTCACGTCGTGCCCCAGTTCGGCGAGCGCAGGCGAGAACGATACGCTCAGCACCAGAACATCCGATTCCCCGATCTTGCGAATCAGTTCGACAGGCTTGGTGTGCTTGCTGCCGTGATCGCGCTCTTCGCTGATGAGCAGCAGGACGCGGCGATACTCCTTTGGTTGCGTCTCCAAAAGCGTGACGGCGTAATTCACAGTGTCCAGAATCGACGCGCCGCCGTCGCCCGGCTGCAGCTGACGCAGCTCGGCGTTCACCTGGTCGCCGGCGTGGGTATAGTCCTGGATCAGATGTTGCGAGGAATCGAAGCCCACCAGCGCTACCTGGCTGCGCGGATCGGAAAGAAACACATCGAGCAACGGCCCCAGCTTCGCCAGCTTGTCGAACTCCAGCACGCTCGCGCCACCCAGCTCTACGGCCACCACCAGCGCGACTGGCGCAGTATCCATCTCTTCCTGCACCTTGATCTTCTGCGGAACGCCGTTGTCTTCAAGCACGAAGTCCTTGGGCGTCAGGCCGTAGAGGATTCCTCCGCCATGCTTTTCAACAAGCGTTGGAACCAGCACCTCGGTGGTTGTCACGCGCAGATTCGCCGTCGCGCCTTGCGTGCCGGGCATCGGTTTTGGAGGCTCAGGAGGGGGCAATTGCTGCGCCGCCACCACACACCCACAGGAAAGCGTGAACGTCGCAAGTAAGTTTCGGGAAGAGATGGGGAACCCCATGCCGTTTAGACAATCAGGATATCTTATCGGCGTTGCAAATTTTGGGGCGCGAACTGCGTCAGTGCCATCGCCCCGATGTAAACTGCATCTTTCAAAGCTTGGAGGTACGCTCTATGGCCGCTCCCGCGCTCAATCCCAAAGTCGACGCCTACATTCGGAAGGCTCGTCCCTTCGCGCAGCCCGTCCTTGTGCACCTGCGCAAGCTTGTCCGCACTGCCTGTCCCGAAGTCGATGAAACCATCAAATGGAGCCGCCCGTTTTTCGAATACCGCGGCGTCATCCTCGCCAACATGTCGGCGTTCAATCAGCACTGCAGCTTCGGCTTCTGGGGGCAGGAGATGGGCGCTGCCGTCAAGAAAACCGGTATCCTCCGCGACGGCGCCATGGGCTCGCTCGGCCGCATTACCAGCGTCGACACGCTTCCGGACTCGAAGAAGATCGTCGCGCTCATCCGCCAGGCAGCCGCGTCCATCGAGAAAGGCACTTACGTCAGCCCCATTGCCGCGCGCAACAAAGTCGTGAAGGCGCCCAAGCCCGCGCTCAAAGCCCCGCCGGAATTCGCCGCAGCTCTCAACAAAAACCAGAAGGCCCGGCAGACTTTCGAGGCATTCAGCCCCAGTTGCAAACGCGAATACGTTGAGTGGATCGCTGACGCCAAACGTAACGAAACCCGCGACCAGCGCATCGCTACCGCCGTTGAATGGATCGCCGAAGGGAAGCAACGCAACTGGAAGTATCAGAAGTAGAGCCCGCGCGCAAGATTTCCCAATGCAGGCGCGCTCTGAGAGAAGGTGTCTACACACTGCCTCACCCCAACCGCTTACGTGCCTCACGGTCAAGATGCTCCGTCCAGACAAGAAAACGCAGCAACTCCCAGCGTGAAGTCCAGAAAAACCCCATCACGCTCTTCGCCGTCAGCGTCTCGGCCTTCTGGCCGGAATAGGTTTCAACCCGCCAGCGCAAATAACGGCTCTTCCACGGCGTCAGCCGATTTCCGCGCGTCGCATTCCAGATAAATCGCAGGGGTGCCAGCAAGCGATGATGCCTCGCCTAAAGTATAGACGGATTCGCGCGCGTCCCTACGGCTGCATCTTGCTGAAGAGACTATTCGATACCGATTCAAGCTGGGAAATCACGTCTTCGAGGGCGGTCTGCTGCGTCTCCGCCAGCGAAAGCTGTGTAGACACTGTTGGAATGTCCGCTTGCATCAGATCACTTTGCGCGGCGGTCAATTGTGTCTCCTGTTGCGATACTGCGCTCGATGCCGTACCAAGCTGAGTGATCGAGTTGTCGATGGTCACTCGCTGTTGCGAAACGTAATTCAGTGCGGTGCTCAATGCCTCGGTGTCGTTCACAGCCTGTCCAGTGTTCACATTCCCGCCTGAATAGTCCGCCACCAGCGCGTTCAGAGCGCCGAATACGCTGCTCGTGCCGTTTCCGAGGAAGATCTGGTCGCCCGGCACATTCAACTGGATCTTCTGCCCATTGGGCATCACGAGATAGTTCAAACCCTCTCCGCCGGAATAACTTGTCAGCGCGGGCGATGTGGCCGTCGAAGTTGAAAACGGCGCCATCCTTCCAGCACCCCCCGCAAAAATGTATTGGCCCTGGTAACTCGTGTTCGCCAGCGACTGCACTTCGTTAAGAATTCCCGAAATCTGGTTCCCAATCGATTTCACATCGCTCGCATTCAAAGTCCCATTATTGGCGCTGGTGGCAAGCGAGATCGCCTGCGTCAACTCGCTCACGACGCTGCCGAGCGCCGAATCGGCCACCTGCAACTGGCCCGTCACGAGGTTGGAGCTTTGCGTAAACGAGTCGTCCTGCTGAATCTGGCTCAACAGAAGTACATTTTCTCCAGCGCCGAGCGGATTCTGGCTCAATGACGTGATGCTCACACCGCTCGATAGCTCCGAGCTCAATTGCTGTTCGCTCGCCTGCGTCTGGTCGAGCGAACCCACCAGATTCGTAATATACGAGGGATCCACGCGCATCTTAAGACAGCTCCCGTCCGCTTGCTTCCAACCTCTGGTTCCCTGCGCCTTGCTCGCCTCATGTGTCCTCAGGGTTCGGGATATAGAAGCAAACTTTCCACCGCACGCCACAGTTATCAGCTCGAGGCTCTTAGCTGGAAGCTGCCGTTACGACACTGACGTTTCCACGCCCAGGTTCAGCGCCGAAGTCATGATTGTGTTGAGGAGCGTGAACACCTGCGAGGCAGCCTGATAGCTGTTTTCCAAGGTCGACATCGCCGCCGCCTCATCATTCAAGTTCACGCTTGAAAGCGCATTATTCTGCGTCTGCAACTGCGTTACCGACGCATTCTGCGCCGTATTCTCTGTTTGAACCTCTGAAACCGTCGAGCCGAGAGTGGAGACAAAGTTCGAGTAGTAGTCGATCGGGGTTTGGTTACCCGCAAACCCATTCTGGCTTTGTCCCGTTTGAGCTGAGGCTGCAGCGGACTGGTTGATCATCGGTGTGCCGTTGGCGGCGAGCAGGTTCCAACCGATTTCCAGATTCGCGGCGCCATCGGCCAGTCCGGCAAAACCAAGCGGAATGGAAGAGACGTCGTCACCCGCGGTTCCCACCGTCTCTGGATTGGCCGCGCCGGTTGGCTGTATCTGGATCAGGTTGCCCGCTACAGGATTAAACGTCTTGGTCCCTGTTACCGGCGTTGACACCCCGGAAGCAAAAGCCGCTGCGGGGAGGGCAACCGCGTAGCCCCAGGTGTTGGCTCCCTCCTGGGTATAGGTCACTATGCCTTGATAACTTTTACCAAGAGTGTCGTACACCTGCATATTTCCCGTCGTAGTGGCGTTCACCGGAGTGGCGGAGTCCAGGTTTTGCGTCAGGCTAAGGCTCGTCGTCGGTCCTCCGAGCGACTCCTCGGCCAGCTTCGCCATGGCCACGGCATTGGAATTATCTTCGGTACCGCTTCCCGCGCCCGCTGCGGCAATCTGGTTGGGATCCGTCATCACGACGATCATGTTGGCCGCGCTGCCGGCAACCGTAACGGGCTCATTGAAGATGTGAAGCGGATTGGCGACCGTTCCTGTCGCGCCATCGAGATCCGCGCCGGAATTGTTTTGCGCATTCACCGAAGTCGAGATACTGTACGCAAGTTGATCCAACGACGAGAGCGCATTGGGAATATCGGTATCTCGCGCCGTCAAGTATCCGCCAAGCTGCCCGCCCCCGGAACCGAGATCCGAGGTGATGTCCGTTCCGCCGAGAAAGAAGTCCGTAACACCGTTCACGGTTCCCGTCGTCAACTGAAAGTTTGACCCCTCGGAGACCAGTAGCTGACCCGAGGTTGTCGTAATGGACAGGCCGTTGTTCTCGGTCGTCACCTGGTTAATCCCGATAAGTTGCGAAAGCTGGCTTATATCCTGTTGTCTCTGGTCCTCCAGAGCTCCGCCGTCGCCGTTCGGCGAGTTGGACTGGATCTCAAGATTCAATTGCGCAATAGCCCCCGTTAACGAATTCACCTGGCCGGCTACGCCCGATGCATCCTGATCCAGGGCGGCGCTCTGCGCGTTCAGGCTGCCGGCTGCGCTCGAAATATCCCCGGCAAGAGTTGACGCCGACGAAAGAACTTGCTCACGCATCGCATTGTTGGTCGGATCGCCTTCAAGAGATGAAAACGAATCGAAGAAATTTGTGATGTCGCTACCAATGTTTCCCGCGTTCGCGCTCGACGATCCCGAATCCGGCGTGAACAATGCCTGAATGTCATTCAACGCCGCCAGTCGCGTACTCGATGCGGACGCCATTTGCTGCTGCTGATCCAGCCGCTCTTCCAACACCCGATTGCGCTGCGAGGTGGCGCCCGTCTCGGTCACGCCATTGCCGACTGCACCCGGCCCGGCTCCGACAGGCGCGTTTTGCTGAAAGTTGGGCTTCTCCACGGTATACCCGGGCGTGTTGGCATTCGCAACGTTGTTGGCCACCAAGCTCAGCGCTGCCTGATCGGCGGCGAGCGCCCCGGTCATTACATTGAGTGCGGAGTTAATGCTTCCCATGTCCAGCCTCCGCTCCCCGGCCGCCGCGCGCCTGACTCTCGCTGTACTCCAACTGGACCTCGCGCAACTCGCGCAGTCGGTTCGCGGGAGATGCCGCTCGGAGAGATTCTCGAACTGGGGCCGGGCGATGTGGTCGAGTTGGACCGCCATGTAGCCGACCCGGTGGATTTGATTGTGGGGGACAAGATCGTGGCGCGCGGCGAGGTGGTGCTGGTCAATGGAAACTTCGCGCTGCGCGTGACCGATGTTGCTGCTCCCAAAAGACGTTTGGAGAGTATCCGATGTCTCTTCTGAGCCGACCCAGAAGGCCGCCCGCGCGAGATATTTGGCGGCAGCATGCGGAGAGAGAGCGTGTGAACACAGGCGACGTCGCCGGCTGGACGCGAGGCGTGCCAGGACAGGCGCGGACGGAGATCTTTCCCAGCTGTGCGAATCCCCAGTGCCATTCGGGCTGGTTGCATCTCTGGCGCCGCCGCGATCGGCCGGTCTTCGAGGGTGGATGGTGTTGTTCGGCAGCGTGCACGGCGGTGCGGGTTGTCGCCGCGCTGGGACGGGAAATGGATGCGAGGGGAGGCGTCGCGGAAAGCCATCGCCATCGCATTCCTCTGGGCCTGTCGATGCTCGAACGGGGCTGGATCACGCAGGAGGACCTGCGGGCGGCACTCCTGGCACAGAGGGCGGCAGGCGCCGGCAAGCTGGGGGGCTGGCTGGTGCGCCAGCGCTCAGTCAGTGAGGAGCAGGTGACGCGCGCGCTCGGACTGCAATGGGGCTGCCCCGTGCTCGGCATGGAGAGTCACAATCCGGAAGGATTGACGGCACTGATGCCGCGGCTCTTCGTCGATGCATTCGGGGCGCTGCCATTGCGCGTGGCGGCGGGAAAGATTCTCTATCTTGGTTTCGAGGACCGGCTCGATCCCGCGCTCGCTCTGGCTCTGGAACGCATGACGGGGCTGCGCGTCGAAAGCGGTCTTGTGCGGGAGTCCGAGTTTCGGCCGGCGCACGCGCGCCTGCTTGAGGAGCGGTTTCCGCAGGTTGAACTGGTCGAGGCGAATTCCGCAACGGCACTGGCGGCCGCGCTGGCCAGAGCGATTGAGCAGGTCAGTCCGATGGAAGCGCGTCTTGCGCGCGTGCACGATTGCCTGTGGCTGCGGATGTGGCTCAGTCCGCAAAACGGGCCCGTGCCCGATCCCAGCCTGGTCCGCGACCTGCTTGGGTCGACCGTTGTTCACTGATGAAGCCCCTGGCATCGCCGATAAGGTAGCCGGGGAGGGGCATGAGCATGGGAGAGATTCGAACCCTGATTGTTGACGACTCCTCGGTGATGCGCAAGATTGTGGAGCGGTCGTTGCGCCAGGCCGGGTTGGAGCTGCTTGTGGTGCACGAGGTCGGAAGCGGCACCGAGGCGCTGGAGATATTGAGGGCTCAACCAGTCGACCTGATTCTGTCAGATATCAACATGCCGGCCATGGACGGCCTGGAGTTTCTGCGCCAGATGCGCGCGCAGAACCTTGCTGTCGGCGTTCCCGTGGTGATGATCACAACCGAGTCCAGCGAGGAACACGTGAAGCAGGCGATCCAGGCAGGAGCGAGGGGATATATTCGCAAACCATTTACGGCCGAGCAGGTGAAGGAGCGAGTGCTGCCGCTGGTCTCGGCTGCGTGAGCCGGAGGACCCTCGAATGTTAAACGGAGTGCGCGAAGCTGCCATCGCGGGGAAAAACGGCGGCAGATGTGAAAGGGAGCGAGGCATGGCCGTATCGTTGCGTGAGTCCGTGCAGCAGGTCTCCGATCCGCGGAACCTGGATGCCAGCGTGGAAGAGGTATTTCAAATGATGCTCGGGGTGGAATGCCGGCGCCATGCCCCCACCGCCGCCGTCGAAACGGAATCAGTCACCGCAGTCGTGGGTTTTGGAGGGTTGCTGAGCGGAGCATGTGTCTTCCGGTCAGGTGCCCGGGCAGCCCTCAAGATTGCTGCGCGGATGACAGGCATGGAATTTCAATCGGTCGACGACACGGTGAAGGACGGGATCGGCGAGATCTGCAATATGCTGGCCGGAGCATGGAAGGGCAAAGTGCCGGAGTTGGCCGCCAACTGCGGGCTCTCTGTTCCCGCGGTGATTACCGGTCATGACTATAACCTGCATGTGCAGGCTCCCGAATTCCAGTTGCATCATGCTTACCGCTTCGATGACGAAGCCTTCGAGGTGACGATCGTCTGCGATGGGCTGCAGTAGGCCGGCTCTCGAACAGAGCAGGCGACAACGATCGAATCGCTCACGCGTGCGTTGAACGGCTTGCCTCGTGCCGGACCGTCTTCCCGGCAAGCTGCCGAGTTAACCCCGAATCCCGGGCTCAGGAAAAGCCAACCGG
>CAZKJB010000150.1:0-9436 GCA_964552975.1 uncultured Occallatibacter sp.
TTGCTCGGGAAGATCTGATTGTTACCGACAAGCTTGTGCGATACAAAATGCGAGCGCCGGGCGAGCAGAAAATCGGTATTGGCGCCACAGTGACTACAGGACGGGCCGGATACATCTACCGTGTCGGCGAGCAAACTGCATTGGTCATTCGGAACTTCAATGTCAATCCCTCTGGGGAATATGTCGATGTGCATTGGCAGGAACCGGAAAAACCTGGAGTCGTATTCCAGGCCTGCAACGTAAACAATGCGCTGGGATCGTTCAGCGAACTGGAATATCATGCACCTGCAATTGGCCCGCAACTGGGGAAAACCGTTTGTGAGGATGAATCGCAGGTCTGGGGCTTTCGCGGGCCTGAGCTTGAGATAACAGCTGTCGCGCGCCGTCTTCTAACGCACTACATATAGATAGGGCGATCCCCACGGTGGTTGGTCTTAAAAGACCTCGGAATTGTAAAACTCTCCCAGGAGCTCTTGGTCTGACGGTCTGTCTTCGGGAATGGGCCGGCTGACCCAGGTTACGTTCATATAGTGCTTCAGGTGGATATTCTCGTTCGTGATGTTCCCGCCCCAGATGCCGCATCCCATGCTGGAGGTCATGGGCATGCCGTTTGTGAAATAGCCCGCGTTGGCTCGCGACTGAGGTTGCCGCACCATAATGCGGCTAACTGGAGCTACTAGGGCAAGGCGATGAATATGGTCGTCATTGAATGAATAAATGCCACATGAGTGGCCCTTGCCAGCTGTTTCAAAGATCTGACCCACCTTATCGAGGGCATCGTCAAAGCCACGGTACCTGAAGACGGCAAGGACGATTCCAAGTTTTTCGGTAGAAAAAAGGTGCTGCTTTCCGATGCTGTCTTCTTCGACGATGATAAAAGTCTTGCCATCCGGAAGGTTGATACCCGCTTTTTTTGCGACGACTTCGGCAGGTCGTGCAATTGTATCTGCGGTTCTGTGTCCCTCAGCGTCCCAGTACGCCTCGCGAAGGCGAGTCTTGGCTTCCGCCGAAACCAAATAGCCGCCTTCCTCCTGCAATTGACGCAGCATGGCTTCATAAATCGTTGAGTCAATCAGTAAATTGCCGTCTGCTGAACAGCCCGAACCGTAATCGTTGGTCTTGCTGATTCTTGTATTGCGCGCAGCTTCTTGAATGTCTGCAGTTTCGTCAATGACCATGGTGGCATTGCCGGCACCCACGCCATAAGCAGGCTTGCCCGAGCTGTAAGCAGCGCGAACCATCTGCGGGCCGCCTGTAGCGATTGTCAGATCGCAGATCGCCATAAGTTCCTGCGCCAGTGGTATGCTTGGCTTTTCAATCGATTGCAGAAGGTCCTCAGGAAAGTCGATCTTTTTCAGGGCACAGCGCATTGCCCGAACGACTTCATTGGTTGTCTTCTTGCTTGCTGGATGCGGTGAAAAGATCACTGCATCCCTGCACTTGATTGCGTAGATAGCCACCGTGGCGGGCGTAACGTATGCGCTGGTAACCGGAATTAGCGAGGCGATGACGCCGGCAGGCTTGGCATACTTCACGATTCCTCTCTCAGGAATCTCCTCAATGACGCCTATACTTTTCTGACGGAGCGCGTCGCGAAGGACGCCAAGTATCTTGGCCCGTCGCAATGGTTCACGGCTGCCCATGCCGCTCTCGTCTACGCTCATGTTCGCTAGCTTGATGGCGATGGTCTCATTACCGGAAGCCCAGGCCAAAGCCCGGCAGGCACGATCGACCTGTTCCTGCGTGTAATTCTCCACTTGCTTCATGGCTATACGCGCATTCTTCAAGTGCGTTTGAGCAAAGGTTTTTTCTTCTGGGGCGATTTCTCGGACCATATATCCTCTTGCGCGCAGTTCTCCGCTCCACCAGCTTAAACGTGAGCGCGTCAAAGGGCTGCGATCAAACAGTTACGATACGGTAGCAGTTTGAGTTCGGGTCGGCTTATGCTCATGAGACTGCAAGACTTGTCAATTAAAGCGAGCACCGGTTATCGCGCTAGATGGGATGGTCTGCAAAGCGTAGGACGACTTGCAATTGAACGCTCGCACTGTTCGGCACCGTTTCACCCTACCCGTTTGTGCACTCGCTGCAATAGGATATGCGCATGTCGAATCTGATTCATAAGTCAGGCGCATACTCCGATGTCGAGATCGCCAATCGAGGGGATCTGGTTATGGCTGGCGGCCGGGCCGGCGAACTGGCTGCCTATGGGCGTCCCGCAGGGACTGCAGTCCGCATCTCTGCTAATTTGCTCACCGAGTACTTGGAACGCCTTGGCGTGGAATTTGTTTTCGGATTATGCGGGCACTCCATCATTGGGTTGCTGAATGCGCTTGGCAAGAGCAGGATTCGCTACATTACGACGCGCCATGAGCAGGTAGCCGCTCATATGGCAGAGGGCTATGCGCGCGTCACCGGAAAACCGGGCGTGTTGATGACCCACCTTGGCCCAGGGTTGACAAATGCGATTACTGGTATCGCCAATGCGGCACTCGATTCGATCCCGATGGTAGTGATTGCTGGAGACGTCCCCTCTTACTACTTCGGACGCCATCCGCATCAGGAATTCAACATGACATTGGACGGCGGGCAGTTTGAACTGTGCCGTCCATTCTGTAAACGCGTCTACCGCGTGGATCGTCCCGAAGATTTACCTCGCGCCGTGGAGCGTGCATTTCACCTGGCAGTCACCGGACGTCCCGGTCCCGTGCTCGTTGATGTGCCGATGGACCATTTTTCGTCGAATCTGTTCTTCGATGCATTCAGCAAGGAGCCGCCGTACGTCTCCAGGCCGTGCATCGAGCCCGCGCTGGCGGAGAGGGTTGTCGAGATTCTGGCCACAGCCGAGAACCCGGTTCTATATGCCGGTGGCGGAGTAACTTCGTCACTGGCGGCGGGTGCGCCCGCACTGATTACCGAGTTGGCGGAACTCCTCGAAGTTCCCGTAGCGCATTCGCTGATGGGGAAGGGCAGCATGGCGGATGGGCATCCGCTCCTGGCTGGTCAGACTGGATTTTGGGGAACGCCCATTGCGAACGAGCTCTGCCGGCAAGCAGACTACATTCTTGCCGTCGGGACTCGGTTGGCGGAAGCAAATTCAAGTTCATGGGATCCGCGATTCACCTTCAACATCCCTCCTACCCGACTCATTCACATCGACATCGATCCGATGGAAATTGGGCGCAATTATCCGACGTTCATTGGCGCTATATCCGACTCGAAGCTCGCATTGCAACAACTGGTGACGGCGGCAAAGAGCATCAAGCCGCGTGAGCGCGCAAGCCTTCGGAAACGAATTGCCGACAGCCATAACAAATTCCGCGCTAATTTTGCGGAACACTATACGTCCGACGCATTTCCAATGCGTCCGGAAAGGATCCTCAGCGACCTGCGTGCGGCGCTGCCGGATGATGGATATGTAGTCACCGATGTGGGGTGGAACAAAAACGGAGTCGCGCAGCAGTTCCCCTTCAAGCAGCCAGGGACCTTTATAACGCCCAGTGGAATGGCGACGATGGGCTTTGGCGCGGCGGCGGTTCTGGGCGTCAAACTCGCGCGGCCGGATCGCCCGGCCGTAGCTCTGATCGGCGATGGTGGCTTCTGCGCGGCCAATCCCACCGTGATTGCCACAGCAATGGAGGCCAAGATTCCAGCAATTTGGATGGTGATGGACAACGGCGGATTTGGGGTGATTGCCGGCCTCGAGCAGTCTACGTACGATACAACCTTCGGTTGCACGTTTCTTCGCGACGGCAGGCCGTATCGGATCGACTATGCGGCGCTGGCCCAGGCCCATGGCGCCAATGGCGTGAAAATTAGCGCTGCCGATGAATTACGCCCGGCCATCGAAGCGGCATTGAACTCGGACGAGCCAACTCTCATCCACATTCCGATGGTGAATGTCCCTACACCAACACCGGGGCATTGGAACATCAACGACATTTATCGCTGCGAACCGTAACGAGAGTCTTCCCGGTCGACAGAGGTTGTCTTGAAAGAAATCAATAGCAACATTGATATCACGGTAAGCGAGGTGGCGCCTCGCGATGGCTTGCAGAGTATCAAGCAAACGATGTCGACGGAGCTGAAGGTCAAGTGGATCAATGCGCTCGCCGGTGCCGGTGTGCCTGAGATCGAAGTCGGTTCCTTTGTTTCACCCAAGCTGTTCCCGCAACTTAGTGACACTGGCGAGGTCGCTGCCGCAGCGAGAACTCTTCCCGGGCTGAAGGTGCTTGCGCTGGCGCCGAATCTCAAGGGAGCAGAGAGGGCTGTTGCTGCGGGCGTGCATGTGGTCACCATGCCGCTATCGGCGTCCCGGGAGCACAGTTTGGCAAATGTTCGCATGACGCCAGAGGAGGCGGTTGATGAGGTGAAGCGCGTGCGCAAGTGGTTGGATGCAGAAGGCGCCAGCACCGAATTGGAAGTGGGCATTGCCACTGCATTTGGGTGCTCGATTCAGGGTGAGGTAAGTGAAGATTACGTCATTCAGATTGCCGGAGCGCTGGCGGAAGCAGGCATTGATTCGATCGGGCTATCGGATTCAGTCGGTTATGCCAATCCCGTTCAGGTTCGCAGGATGTTCAAGAGACTTCAGGAAGAGATCGGGGAAAGTGCCGGGGCTGCGCACTTCCACAATACGCGCGGACAGGGATTAGCGAATGTGGTTGCGGCGTTGGAAGCTGGAGTGACCACGTTTGATGCTTCGCAAGGAGGAATCGGCGGGTGTCCAGCGGCACCTGGAGCCACTGGAAACATCGTTACAGAAGATTTGGTCTTTTTACTTGAATCGATGGGGCTGCGCACGGGGATTGACCTCGAGAAACTGATTGCAGCGCGCGCCATTATTCGAGAAGGTCTGCCGGGGCAGGAGATGTTTGGCCATGTGCCCGATTCGGGACTGCCCAAAACTTTCAGATACGCTCGAAGCTCATCCTAATAGCGAATTCCGCCTCTTACTTAATCACGCGGGATCACAGAATCACTTGTGAGTGGAGTTATTGGCCATCCGGGTCCAGGAAACTCCGACAGACGGTTTAGGAAGAGTTTGCCGGGGCACATTGGGTACAGAAACGGACTTAAGAGTTACCCCGAGGATCTTCGAGGCATGGATCGATTGTCAGCAACGAGCGGCGTAATTCAGATGAACCGTTCGCTACCGTTTTCGAATTGAAGCGCAATTCAGCGAGTGATAGATTGCAGTGGGATTTACTTATCCGGCGTCGCCCATTCAGTTCGCGGAACCGGCTTGTAGGAGTGATGATGGATCTGAAATCGCAAGAACGATGCAAGATCAGTCTCGCTCACCTTACTGCATTGGGATGTCCACCCCCGGAACTCACTCATCTCGCGCATCGAACGGGTTTTGACTTCGTAAGCTTCCGAGTCATCCAGCTTGATCTCTCCGGGGAGCCGAACTATGAACTAGCTCGGAATCCAGTGATGCTGCGTGAAACCAAGGCGGCCCTCCGCTCCACCGGCTTGAAGGTGCTCGACGTGGAATTGGCGCGCATCAAAGACGGCATTGACGTGAAAACCTATCTTCCTGCTTTGGAAGTAGCTTCTGAGCTCCAGGTGGAAAATGTTATTAGCAGCGTCTGGACAACAGACAAAGCCTATGCGAAAGAAGCGTTGACTGAACTCTGCGATCTTGCTGCAAGTCTCGGGATAATCGTGAATCTTGAGTTTGTTACGTGGTCAAACTTGCCTGATTTGCAGGGCGCAAAGGAGCTCATACAAGCGGTCAACCATCCGAATTTAGCGCTTTTGGTTGATACCATCCATTTCTACAGGTCACGAATAAAGTTGAGCGAACTTGACGCAATACCGAAAAGTTGGTTCCGGATGCTCCACCTTTGCGATGCCCCCGCCGAGATCCCCGAATCGAAGACAGAACTGACTCGAACCGGTCGAGAGGCCAGGCTCGATCCTGGCGAAGGAAAAATCGATCTCGCCCAGATCCTCGATCGCATTCCGGAGGTACCGTATTCTGTCGAGGTCCCCAATCTGGAGCGAGTGGCTCGTGTCGGCTATGACGAGCATGTTCGCCTTGTCAGCAAGCACACGCGAAATTATCTGGCTAACCATCCACGCGGGCGCCGGCAAGTCGCGGTGTAGTCTCGTTTCGTCCTGTGGACGACGAGCTTACCTTGTTGAAGCGTCGCCCCGTCGCATCACACCAGATTTTGAATATGGTATTCGGCCCTGGCAGTCAATGTACTCTGGCGATTGATTGTTTCTGACAAAGACTATGATAGAGACGGGCGATGAGTGCGCCTGCCGCTTTGACAAATCTTGTTGTTTTCGGGAACGAGGCAGGGAAGAGAAATGAGAATCTGTTTACCAACACCGCTGAAAATCCGTGGGAAGCAATTTGGAGGCCCGGAGGGCCTCTTCTGTGTTCCCTTGGTTGCAGCTAGCCAGGATGAATTGCTAGCGCAGGCACGGAAGGTGTCTGCGTTAGATCCCGATGTGGTGGAGTGGCGATCAGATTTCTATGGCGATTTAGGCAAACGCAGCATTTCCGAGGCCGCTGGCGCTTTGCGATCGATTCTGGGGGACGCACTGCTGTTATTTACGCTGCGCGCTAAGGCTGAAGGCGGAAATAAGGAATTGGCCAAGGATGAACGCGTCCGGTGCATTGGATGTGCGTTGAACTCCAATGGATTCGACCTCGTAGACGTGGAACTCAGCAGCGGTCCCGATGTGATCAAACCCGTCATCGCTGCGGCGCGAG
This sequence comes from uncultured Occallatibacter sp., assembly GCA_964552975.1. Lineage (GTDB taxonomy): Bacteria > Acidobacteriota > Terriglobia > Terriglobales > Acidobacteriaceae > Telmatobacter. The sequence goes on from CAZKJB010000150.1 coordinate 6,734, forward strand.
AACACAATGCACGAGTGATTCTCTCCTTCCACGATTTTGATGGAACTCCCGACGATGAAGTGCTGCTGGCCAAGGTGCGAGCCATGATTGAAAGTGGAGCCGACATCGCTAAGATCGCATGCATGCCCCGCGACGCATTTGATGTCTTACGATTACTCAATCTGACACTCACCGCGCGTGTGAAATTCCCCACAGTTCCTATGTGTACTATGTCGATGGGCGGAGCGGGCTGTATAACCCGTGTGGCGGGCTTCCTGTACGGGTCCGACATGGCCTTTGCCGTTGGAGACAAACCATCCGCCCCAGGCCAGATCCCGCTTCAAGAAGCAAGGCAGATAGCAGCGACATTATTAAAATACACGTGATTTCTTGTTCGTCTTTCAGGGCTGCGGCACACCGCTCACGCTAAAGTCCGAATTCTCGCGCAAAGCGGCCAGGATCTCGTTGTCGTTCACTTTATTCAAAACTCTGGCGCGGCCAATTTCCATTGGGAGTATCCAGCGAGGAGCCTCGCCAAACACCTTCTTGTCGCGACGAATCAGATCAAGCAATTCATCTTGAGGAATCGCCGGGAGGCGGGTGGGAAGCCCAAATCGTTGGAGCAGGCGATTTTGGCGAACCTCAACTTCCGGTTGAGCTATTCCCATGCGAACTGCGATCCGCGCTTCCACTGCCATTCCGATTGCTACTGCCTCCCCATGGAGTAACTGATAGTTCGTTATTGTCTCAAGCGCATGGGCTACCGTATGTCCGTAGTTAAGCAAGATTCGATATTGGCCTGAGTCCCGTTCGTCTCCTGCCACTACCTGAGCCTTCAATGCCACGCAGCGTACCACGACATCAAGGAGAGCCTGCTTGTCCAGCTCCTTGAGCTGCTCTGCGCGTAGCTCCAGTTCGTCAAAGAATAGATTTCGGACTTCCTCGTCGCGCAGCAACGAACGTTCTAGCATGCCGTACTTTACAACCTCCGCCCAGGCGGAGCGGAGTTCGAGTGGAGATTCTTCAAGCAGCAACGAGACATCTGACAGCACCAACCGCGGATGATAAAAAGTCCCAACCAGGTTGCGAGCCCGCGGATGATTCAGCGCCGTTTTCCCCCCGATCGAGCTGTCAACCATACCTTCCAGCGACGTGGGTACTTTGATCAAAGGAACACCGCGCATATAAGTCGACGCGGCAAATCCTCCTAGATCATCGATGGCGCCTCCCCCAATGATTACGATCACATCGTGTCGCCGGAGTCGAATGGAGAGCAGCCAGTCGTAAATGGCAGATACTTCTTCCGAAGTCTTGATTCGCTCATCTGGAGAGATGCTTTTGACGTGAGACTCAATACCGGCAGATGTAAGAGAATGCAGAACTTTCTTACCAACTCTCGCCCAAGCGTTATCGTCGGTGAGTAATGCTGCTCGATGAGCCAGGGGAAGAAGTCGTTTGAGCTGCTCTCCGAGCGTCGACAGGTGATTCCAGCCGACGATCACCGAATAAGGCCATGGGCCGGCTGCAACCACGACCGGTGGAGGAGAATCTGGGTTCAATGAATGACGGATCGGTAATCCGGGCGGCGCAGAATCTGTCAACTCAATACTTGATTGCTCAAGTAGATCTGCAGCCCTGATCACCTCGTCTGCAACTTGTTCCGGAGTGAGCCGGTCAGTTTGTACGATCCAGTCTGCCAAAGCATAGAGCGATTGGCGACTGTACTTCAACGAGCGTACCTGGTCCAATGGATAGACCGCGTCGAGCATCGGCCGGATGGCGTCTGATTCTGCTTTTTTCAACTGTTGCTGGATGCGGACGTGCAGCGTCTCAGCGCGGCCTTCCAGACAAACAATCCAACCGCGCCGCGTCATCAACTGGCGATTCTCGGCCCGAATAACGGCACCGCCGCCTGTTGCAATGACAAACGGACCTTGGGCGGAGACCGCCTGAAGAGCTTCAGTTTCCCGGATCCTGAACCCTTCCTCACCTTCACGCTGGAAAATGAGCGGAATAGTCATGCCGCTTCGTTCAACAATGATCTGATCTAAGTCGTAAATGGGCCAAAGCCGCTTTTCGGCAATCAAGCGCGCAATCGTTGATTTTCCGGTGCCGCTAAAACCAACCAGGTAAATGCCGCGTTTACCGTTCAATTTGGCCTGCGTATCGTCGTTCATTCTGATTCATTTCAATGCCGCTGGACGCACCACCCTGGGGCGAATCCAACTATCCTTCAACGGCTTCAGAGCCTGGAATATCGGTCTGTGTCCATTTTTGCACAAAGGTCCAGAGTTCAGGCCTTGCCCGACATCTTGTGCCGGCGTGAATTGTCGGGCTAACGGACTTTGAAAGGGCGGAGGTTTTTCAAGCACAGCAGTATCAATGTCTTGGCATCCCGCTCGAGAATCTGCGTATTTGATTAATGAAGTTCTAAAGACGCAGAATTCCATTAGAAGAAATACGTTCCTATGGGGGAAATATCTGTTGACAGTTATTTTGATTCGTGTTTGACTGAACGCGATCGGTTCATGGAGATCGAAATCAAATGTCAATGAAGATCGCCGTTGTCGGAGCTGGGCTAATTGGACGGCGCCACATTGAGCTCATTCGCGAATCCAACCGCTGTTCCTTGTCGGGAGTCGTGGATCCCTCGCCGGCAGCGGAGGAGCTCTGCAAACAGACAGGTCTACCTCTCTTCAAGAGCCTGGAAGATCTTCTTGCTGA
>CAZKJB010000151.1:0-9432 GCA_964552975.1 uncultured Occallatibacter sp.
CGGCCTGTGTTTACTAATCCAATCCACCTGGGCGAATAACCGGCTACTCGGAAGTTACTGTTCCGTCAATATCCCGCACGCCTTCGTCGTAGTTGATGGCTGACCCGCCGACCGGCTGACTTGCTAACCCGCTGACTCGCTGACGGCCGCTTTCTTGCTCTACACTCAAAAAAACGAGAATTCTCCGCTGAAGGAACCCGCTCCCTTGAAAAAACTCACACTTCTGACCCTGGTTTCGACGGTCGCGCTCCTCGCGCCCCTTCCCGCCCTCCACGCTCAGGTCCCCGGCTCGGCCCCGGCTTCGGCCCCCGCTTCTCTCGACGACCGGCGCAAGGCGCTCAACGCCCTCTTCCACGATTACTGGGAAGACTATCTCAAGCACAATCCCGAGTTCGCCTCGACCATCGGCGACCTGCGCTATAACGATCAGATCTCCGACTACAGCGTGCGCGCCTTCAACGACCAGTTGGCGCGAGAACAAAACTTCATGCTCCGCCTTGCCGCGATCGACTCCACCGGCTTCACCGATGAGGAGAAGACCAGCCAGGAATTGCTGATGCGCCAGTTCGAGATGGACGAAGAGAGCGCGCAGTTCAAAGAGTGGGAGATGTCGGTCAACCAGATGGGCGGCGTCTACGCCGACTTCCCGCAGTTGGCGCCGTTGCTCGGCTTTAACACCGTCAAGGACTACGACGACTGGATCGCCCGCCTCCATGCCATCCCCAAGGCGTTCGATCAGGTCACCGAGGACCTGAATATCGGCATGAACGATGGCCGGGTCCCGCCGAAATATCTCCTCGAAAAAACTCTCGGCGAAGTGAAAGAACTGGCCAACCAGAAGCCCGAAGACTCGCCATTCTCCCTGCCGATCAAGAAGTTTCCCGCATCCGTCTCCCCAGCCGAGCAGGATCGCATCAAGACCGAAACTCTCGACGCCATCGCGAAAGAAGTTCTCCCGGCTTACCTCCGCTTCGTGCGCTTCATGGAGGTCACCTACATTCCTGCAGGTCGCGCGCAGCCCGGCATCGGCGCTCTGCCCGATGGCCCAAAGTATTACCAATATCTGATCCGACGAACCACCACCACCAATCTGACCGCCGAGCAGATTCACCAGATCGGTCTCGACCAGGTGCAAAAGGACGAGGCCGGCATGCTGGCCATCGCGCAAAAGCTCGGCTATCAGGACCAGAAAAGCTTCCGCGCCAGCCTCAAGACCAACCCCAAAATGCACCCGGCCTCTGCCGATACGCTGCTCGACTACTACCGCGCCATTCTCCAGCCGATGCGGGCCAAGCTCCCCGACCTTTTCGGCCGTCTTCCCAAGGCCCCGTTTGAGGTTGTCGCGGTTCCCGATTATCTTGCGAAATCCTCGGCGCCGGCTTACTACCAGCCTGGTTCGCCCGACGGCCAGCGGCCGGGCCGTTTATTCATCGACACCTACGACGCCGCGAACCGTAATCTCTACGCAGCAGAAGCTATCGCCTACCACGAAGGCATTCCCGGCCATCACCTGCAAATCTCCATCGCGCAGGAGCTCGACGGCATTCCAACCTTCCGCAAATTCGGCGGCTATACGGCCTACGTTGAAGGCTGGGGGCTTTATGCCGAGCAATTGGGCAAAGATGTCGGGTTTTATCAGGATCCTTACTCCGATTATGGCCGCCTCGAGAACGACGTTTGGCGCGCCATCCGCCTCGTCGTCGATACCGGTGTCCACTCCCAGGGCTGGACCCGCGACCAGATGGTCGCGTATTTCCATGACCACTCCAACATCGACGAACCCAGCATCCAGTCCGAAGTCGACCGCTACATCGCCTGGCCGAGCCAGGCTCTGGCCTACAAGATCGGTCAACTCAAAATTTTGGAGCTGCGGGCCCGCGCTCAGAAGGCTCTTGGCCCCAAATTCGATATCCGCGCGTTCCACGACCAGGTGCTCGACTCGGGTGCCCTGCCGCTCGATGTTCTCGAGTCGCACATCGATGCCTGGATCGCGTCTCAAAAGCCCGCCCAGTAATTTTTGGCCTGGTTTTTTCCGGAAAAATCGCGCCATTTTGTCGGCTTATAACCAGAGCAAACAGGCGCAAAACTGACTTTTCGCCCATTTCTCCGGAATTCTCCAGAGTAAACCGTGAAATTCGTCAGGCTCGGAGCCTACGAATCGGGCAAATCTCTCCGGAAAATTCCAGAGTTTTCCCGCAATAACGCACACACTTTTCCCACCACTTTCCCACTAAATGATACAAATCCCCCCATTTTCGGCGCAAACGAGGGTTGCAAACATCAACTTCGCCGGTTCGAAACGAATATCCCGGGCGTGATATTCTTGTCCGTTCCCATTCAGGGCGGTTTGCGCCGCCAATATTTTCGCGGCCGCTCTGGTTTCACAGCGGTTTGAGAGGATTTGAGGATTTTATGAAGCGTGTTCTGGTTCTTGCCGGGTTGTTTGTCGGCTTGGCTTGCGGCCTGCGTGCGCAGGTCATGGATACGACGGTGTGCGACGTAATAAAGAAGCCGGAATCATTTGACGGAAAAATGGTTCGGATCAAGGGCACCGTGTTCGCGGGTTTTGACGAGTTCGCGATTAAGGATGTCGCGGATCCAAATTGCGGATTTCCCGTCAACGCCATCTGGCTCTCCTATCCACAGGGAACGAAGGGAAAGGCCGGACCGGTGGCCTTGCTGACGATCCAGCCGGCGCGGAACTTTGCCGGCAAGTACACGCCGCCGACTCGCGCGGCGGTGACGCTCGACAAGAGCAAAGACTTCAAGCAGTTTGATTCGCTTCTCGCACAGTCACACCAGAAGGGCGCCGACTTGTGCCTCGGGTGCGCTCGTTACGAGGTAACTGCCACGCTCATCGGCCGGCTCGACACCGTCGCTGACCCAAGTTTCAAGCGCGACTCCGCGGGCAAGATCATCGGCTTTGGCGGGTTTGGCAACATGAACGCGTATCCAGCACGCCTGGTTCTGCAGTCGGTTGCCGATGTTACGCCGAAGGAGATCGACTACTCGAAGAACGATGACGCAACCAAAGGCGATGCCGGCATGCAGCCTCCGTCGAGCGGCGACCCCTGGGTGTCGATCGCTTTCGCACAGAAGCTGGCGGCCGCTCTTGGCGCCAGCCCCGCCAAGGATCAAGCGGTGAAGGCCGCCGGTGCCTACGGCAAGCAGAACGATCACAATTCCGGCGTGAGTATCATTTCTGGCACTGCTAACGAGGCTGCAGACAGGGATGAGGCGCTTGGCACGAAGGATTCTCCTGACGGAGTGCTCTTTAATTGCACATTGAATTCAGATCGGCTGCAGGGCGAAGCTCTGGCAAGAGCGATCGTCCATATGGGAGAGCACATCTCGGAGATTCGCGAGCCGGACCCGCAAAGAGGAGATCCGATCGCGTACGTTCTTGAGTCCGATGCATGGGTCGTCACCACGGTCACTGCGGTCGCGAGCGGACAAAAATACCTCACCCTGCCGGGCGGCTACCTTGTGTGGAACTCCACCTGGCCGGAGGCCGACCGAAACGACAAAATGGCAGACGCGCTGAAGGACTTTCTGAATAATGGGGCGCAGCTGAGCAGGTGAGCGAATTCGCTTAGGCGGCCGGGCGCCGGATTCGCACAGAAGCTCCTGTGGATCCGGCGCTTCTGTTTTCGCGCAACACAAGCTGGGAACTTGAATTCAGCCAGATACGCCACCATGCGAGTATCCTTGGGAATGGTGTTCCGACCCGAACGCCAACAACATTGAAATCGAGGAAAAGAGAGAAAATGGCTGAGATCGCCGTCGAGGCACCGGAAATTCCTGCGCAGTTGCCCCTTGTCCGCGTGGCAATCCTCGGCGCGGGCAAAATGGGCGGCATCCTTTTGCAGGCATTCCTCAAAGAGAATCTGTTTGCCGCTGACCGCATTCACGCCACAGTGGGACACGCCGAGCGCGCGCTCGCACTCAGCACCCAGTGGGGCGTTGACGTGAGCACGAACAACCTTGAGGCAGTTCGTCAATCGGACCTTATTCTGGTTGGGGTCAAGCCCTTTCAGGTTCCCGAACTCATTGCGGAGATCAAGCCGGCCCTCACGCCTGCCAAGACGCTCGTCTCCTTTGCGGCGTCGGTCAAAACGCGTTCCATTGAAGAGGCGGCAGGCATGGACCTCGCCGTGGTTCGGGCAATGCCCAACACTCCGTCCGCGCTGGGAGCGGGCGCCGCGGCGCTCTGCCGCGGACGCTTCGTCTCTGACCAGCAAATGGAGCTGGCGCAGCGCCTGTTTGAGACCGTCGGTCGCACAGTACTGGTCGACGAAAAGCACATGGACGCCGTCACCGGCCTTTCCGGATCCGGTCCAGCGTATCTCTACATCATCATTGAGGCGCTCGCCGAAGCAGGCGTCAAGGTCGGGCTGCCCCGCGATATCGCCACGCAACTGGCCGCGCAGACCGCATACGGAGCCGCCAAGATGGTACTCGAAACCGGCTATCATCCGGCGCTCCTTAAAGACGCCGTCACCACACCTGCCGGCTGCACCATCGACGGCATCCTCGAGCTGGAAGAAGGCGGCCTGCGCGTTACGCTCATCAAGGCTGTGATGCGAGCGACGGAGCGTGCCAAGGAGCTGGCCGCCGGATAACCTCGCTCAGCAAGCACTGCATCCAAACTTGACTATCCAACGCCCAACCTGGCTTCCACAATACCTTCCCGAACTCGACGGCGTGCGCGGCCTCGCGATTCTCTGGGTGGTCCTCTATCACTGCAATCCACGCCTTCAGGGCACCTGGATCTACTACATCTCCATCTGGGGATGGGCAGGAGTCATCCTCTTCTTCATCCTTTCAGGATTTCTGATTACTTCCATCCTGCTCATGACGCGGGACAAGCCGAATTACTTTCACAACTTTCATGCACGGCGGGCGCTGCGCATCTGGCCGGTATACGCATTGCTCCTTGTGGTCGTCTATCTCAATGCTCCGTGGTTCATCGGGCCCAGCGTCACTGAAGCCATCAAGTCTGCTCCCTGGCTTGCCTACATCTTTTTTGTGCAGAATCTCTTTCACCTTGCGCTCCCACCGGCCATCGGTCCCACCTGGGCGCTTGCCATCGAAGAGCAGTACTACTTTTTCTGGGCGCCGCTGGTGCGCTTTCTCCGCCACCCATGGATGCTGACTTCCGTTCTGGCTGCTGCTCTGGTTGGCTCGCCGCTCTTGCGTCAAGGCCATCACTCCTGGCTTACGCCGACGCACACGCTTATTCATCTTGATGGCATCGCCCTGGGCAGCCTGCTCGCTGTCGGAATGCACACGCTCCCACTAAGCCGCCGCACTTGGCTCTGGATGGGACTCGTTTGCTTCCTTCTGGGACTTGTGGCTGCCGGCACCGTCGCCGCCGGCACCGCGTACCTCGATTCCGCCCTCGCGGTTGGCTTCGCCGGAATGATCCTGGCTCTGATCGCTTCTACAGGCGCTCGCAGTCCTGTAAACGCCGCACTGCGAAGTGGCCCGTTCGCTTTCTACGGGCGCATCAGTTATGGACTCTATATGAGCCATATCTCGGTATTCATCTTCTTTGGCTGGTTTGATCGAGGCATGGACCGTTACGGAATCATCGGCAATTTCACGGTTGTGGCATTCCGATTAGCGGTCTCGACGGCAGTCGCCGCGGCGCTCTGGTACGGATTCGAGTCGCAGATTCTCAAGCTCAAGCGGCATTTCTAACTCATCCCGAGTTGCCCTGCAGGCGCAGCAGGAAGCCACAGGCACAATCGCTGCGCAAAAAACCGATCTCCAGTGCATCCGCTCCGCTCTCTCGCCGTCTTTACATTCGATGGCCTGCTATCTTCCGTCAGCCAAGCCGCCGCCGTACGCAAATAAAGGTCTTGGTATTCCGAGCTGCAACCGCGTTATGCTCAAGTGTCCAAAAGTTGGAGACCCTGCCATGTCGCGAAACTTCATTCGCTGTTCTCTTTTTGCCTTGATCTTCGTTTCGGCCTGCGCGGTTCCGGTCTGCGCGGCGGGACAGTCCGCCGCAGCATCGAATCAGGCCGCCGCCACCATCCACACCAATACCGATCTCGTCGTTGTCGATGTGGTAGCGACCGACGCCCGGCAGAACGCCGTGCATCATCTAACAGCCAACAATTTCACCATCCTCGAAGATGGCAAGCCGCAAACGCTCAAGGTATTTGAAGAGCATTCCGCAGCTCCGACTATGCAGTTGCCGGCGCTGCCAAAGCTCGATCCCGGTACGTTCACTAACTACTCGCCTGTCCCCGCCAATGGCACCCTCAACATACTCCTCTTTGACAAGCTCAATACGCCCATGAACGCTCAGGCCGTGGTGCGCGACCAGGTCTTGAAGTTTCTCAAGGAGATTCAGCCTGGCACGCGCGTTGCGATTTTTACGCTTACTACGCGGCTCAGCCTTTTACAGGGATTCACGTCGAACCCCGAGTTGCTGCGCGCGCTCGTTCAAGGACAGAAAGGCAATGCCGGCGGTTCACCGCTGATGACCGACCAAATGCGGGGAGACCAGCCCGGTGCCGACGACCCTATGATGGATGCGGCGAACGATGCCCTTGGCAACGATCCAGACGCCGCCACGATTCTCGCCGATCTGCAACAATTCGAAGCCGAACAGCAGGCCTTCCAAATTCAACTCCGCCAGCGCTATACGCTCGACGCCATGAACCAGCTTGCCCGTTACATGAGCATGCTGCCGGGACGCAAGAATCTCATCTGGTTTTCCGGTTCATTCCCAATTAACATCCTGCCTGATCCTGACTTGCAGAATCCCTGTGCCATCGTCGCTTCTGCTGAGGATGAATTTAAAGAGACCGTCGACCTTCTCACGCGGAGCCAGGTTGCCGTCTACCCCATTGATGCCCGGGGACTCATGACGGCGCCGATGCTGGACGCGAGCCAGAGTGGGTCAACCATGGCGCGGAATCCCGGCAACTTTGCCAAGGCCAATACGAAGTTTTTTCAGAATACCGCTGACGAGCATGGCACGATGAACCAGATGGCGGATGCAACTGGGGGAAAATCCTTTGTCAACACCAACGGCTTGAAGGAAGCTGTCGAGAAAGCCATCGAAACCGGCTCGAATTACTACACAGTGGCGTACACACCCACCAATCGCGACTGGAACGGCAACTATCGCAAGATCCAGGTCAAGCTCGATCAGCCCGGGGTCTCACTTGCCTATCGCCGCGGCTACTTCGCAAACGACCCCGAAAAATCCGCACACCGCAACCAACCGGGGAGCACGACGCCCGATCCAACGCGATACAGTGCCCTGCGGACCGCTATGTTGCGCGGCGGGCCTGATCCGACCGAGCTCATTTTTCTGGCGAATGTCCGTCCCGCCACCGGCGATTCCGAACCATCAGCGGCGCCGGGAAATCAGCCGGTGAAAAAGATCTCCGGCCCCTTCCGCCGCTACAATGTCAGCTTCATCACCAATCCCGCCGAAGTAAATTGCCCCACAACGCCGGATGGCGTGCACCACTGCGCTTTGGATTTTCTTACCTTCGTTTACGATCCCGACGGCACTCTCATTAATATGCAAACCGATGGCGTCAACGCAAACTTTTCTGCCGCGGACTATGCTTCTCTACTGAATCGCCGGCTCACGTTCCACCAGCAGATCAGCGTACCCGCCAAGGGCGAGTTCTACCTACGGCTCGGGATGCGCGACCGCACCACAGACAATGTGGGGGCCCTGGAACTGCCTATCGCTGTTGTCGCCAAACTTCCCGCGGCACCCGCGCCTCCGCCGGCGGCCAATTCCGCGCCTGCACCGGCGCCGGCTGCACCGCCATCGAAATAACTTGTCCTGGTTCTTGCCTTGGCCGGGGCTCCTCGATCTCTTGCTATGCCGGCCAGCGGCCGATAATCACGAACGTGGCAAGGAGACCGCCTGCAATCGCGGGCGCTGCCGACTCGTTGCGGCGAAGATGATAAATTGCAGCAACCACCATTAAGAGTGCCAGCCCGCCGGCCGCCAAGCGGATTAGTAAATGATCAACGCCTAGAATTCCAGGAGTGATGACAGGCGGAATGATCACACCAGTTGCCCCCGCGATCTCAAGCAGGCCCACAATCTTGCCTTGCAACCGCGTCATTTTGATCGGAACGGGGGTCCGGCTTTCCAAGGTCTCAACAAGCTCCTTGAACGCGAGGAGCTTCACCAATCCGGCGTAGAAAAAGAGGCAGGCCAATAGAATTTGGGCAATCCAGATTAGGGCATTCACCCTTTGGGCCCCTTTCGATTTCGCTTACTTCGGCAGCGTCAATTCCAGACTAGCCACTGCGACATCAGGATTCAACAAGCAAATCGCCGATATCCCGTTGTGCCAATCCTAATCCTCACAGATCCAGCGCGCTCAAGTTTACGCCTTGGTCGCATAGTCGTGAGATAGCAGTGTGAATTCTCCGTGTATGTGACGCGAGTCACCCACCGCCCGGCGACCGGCTGCTACGCTTGACTCAGCACGCAAATCTCCCCTTTTGCGAGGTGCGCGATGATCGAGAACGCCACGAGCGAAGCCACGAGCCTAGGCCCCCTGAGCGTGGAAATGCTTACGAAAATGAACGCCTATTGGCGGGCGGCCAACTACCTCTCCGTCGGCCAGATTTACCTTAAAGACAACCCTCTTCTCGAACGGCCTCTCACACTCGAGGACGTGAAGCCGCGCCTGCTCGGTCACTGGGGCACGACACCGGGACTGAATTTCCTTTATGTCCACTGGAACCGGCTCATCTGCGAGCGCGGGCTGAACATGATCTTCGTGATCGGTCCCGGCCACGGCGGTCCCGGCCTTGTGGCGAACACCTATCTCGAAGGCTCGTACTCTGAAATCTACCCACACATCGAACAGAACGCTGACGGCATCAAGCGCCTCTTCCGCCAATTCAGCTGGCCCTATGGCATTCCGAGCCACGTCGCGCCAGAGACTCCCGGCTCGATCCATGAGGGCGGCGAGCTCGGCTATTCGCTGGTGCACGCCAACGGTGCGGCTTTCGACAATCCGAATCTGATTGTCGCCTGCGTAGTGGGCGACGGCGAAGCGGAAACTGGTCCGCTGGCCACGAGCTGGCACTCCAACAAGTTTCTGAATCCAGCAACCGACGGCGCGGTGCTTCCCATCCTTCATCTCAACGGCTATAAGATCGCGAATCCAACCATACTCGCACGCATTCCGCATGCCGAACTTGAGGAATTGATGCGCGGCTATGGCTACGAGCCCTTCACGCTCGCTGGCGACGATCCTGACAAAATGCATCAGGAGGCTGCGGCCATCTTCGATACCATCTTCGATCGCATCGACGCAATCCAGAAAGCTGCGCGCGAAGAAGGTTCGACGGACCGGCCTGCCTGGCCCATGCTTATCATGCGCACGCCCAAGGGCTGGACCGGTCCGAAGTTTGTCGACGGCAAACCTG
>CAZKJB010000152.1:0-9347 GCA_964552975.1 uncultured Occallatibacter sp.
CGGCCTTGATCTCCTCGGCCAGCAGGTTGCGGCCCTTGGCCAGCACCTTGGGAGCTTCCATGGTCGCGAAGTCGAATCCCAGTGCCACGGCATAGTGCGTGGGGTTGGTCAGCACCACGGCGGCCTTCGCCACGTCGGCCTTCACGCGCCGCCGTCGCATCTGGCGCTGCAGGCTGCGAATGCGGCCGCGGATCTGGGGGCTGCCCTCGGTTTCCTTGAACTCGTCGCGCAGATCCTGGCGGCTCATCTTCAACCGCGACTCGCGGCTTTGCCATTCCACGAGGTAATCAATCGCCGACCAGGCGAAGAGCAGCCATGCCGCGGCGACCAGTAATCCGTAAACGTCCGATCCGAGCGTCTCGAGGCGTTCCGAAGAGAACGGCGGGATCGTCAACTGCCGGCCGATGCGTTGCGCGGCAAAGACAGCAAGGAAAGCTGCCGGGATAAGCGACTTTCCCAGTCGCGCAGCGGCGCGCAGCGAGAAGAGGTTCCTAATGTTCGAGACAGGATTGATGCGCTCCGGCTTGAATCCGATGGCGCTCGCGTGCACGGTCAATCCGCCGGTCTGGGCGATGCCCGCACCGAGCGCCCCCACGGCCACCATCGCCATCACCATTGCCGGCGGCCCCAGGACCGCTAAGATCAGCCGCCGCATGGCTGCCAATGTTGGCGCGATTGTTGCCGGCTCCCAGCGCGCCGAGGCTCCCAGCGCGAGAAATCCGGAGTATGTTCCGAGCCACGCTTCCATCATTCGCCGGCCCAGCGCGCCGAGCGTCATCACGCCTGCCAGAGTTCCCGCAGCAGCCGTCAGTTCCCGGCTGTGCAGGATGTCGCCTTCCTTGCGCGCCTTCTCGCGCCGGCGCTGGGTTGCCTGTTCGGTGCGTTCCCCTGCCATCGTCTAGCCCCCGGTCCCGGAGCCGGACGCGGCGCTCGAAACAGAGATCAGGCGCTCGGCCATGTCGAGCAATCCCGCAAAACGGGCCTCGACAAAGCGCGGCCACAGTGCCAGCGAGCCAATCAGAATCGCGAAACCGGTCAGCGTCTTTAGCGGCACGGTCAGGGACATCACCGGCAACTGCGGGCTCAGCCTGCCCAAAAGAGCGACCGCAATCTCGACCAGCATCGTTGCCGCGAGAACCGGCGCGGCCAGTTCAAGCGCCGCCAGAAAGATTCCCCCCGCGGCACGCACAATGGCCGTGGCTGCAGGCGCGCCAAATGCATAAGCGCCGAGCGGCACCACGCGAAAGCTGCGCACTACGGACGCCAGCAGAATCCGGTCCAGTCCCGCCGCGATCACCACCAGTGTGCCGAGCAGTTGGAACAAGTCGCCCAGAAGAGGCGTTTGAATCGACGAGGCCGGGTCCATCAGATTCACCAGCGAAAAGCTGAACTGCAGTCCCGCGATCTGCCCGGCGAACAGGAGCATCTCGCTCAGCAACGCCAGTGAAAGCCCGTACACCAGCCCAACAGCCAGTTCGCCAAGCAACGCCGAGAAGCTGATCGTTGGCTGCGCATTGGGCAACGTAGCCACCAGTGGCGCGAGAAGCAGCGCCACCGCTCCAACAAACACCGCTTTCACGCGCATCGGCAACGCCGTAGACGAGAAGAACGGAGCGAAAGCCACCATGCCGCCCAACCGCACCAGAGCGAGCGTCATCACGCTTAGAAATTCAGTCCAGTCAGGCATATAAGCTTCTAGCCTCTAGCTCCCAGCTGCTAGCCTCTGTCTGTTTCGCCCCGATGCGCCTTGCACCCACGATTCCGAGCGAGAACCTGGTAGCTGGAAGCTGCTTCTCATCCCAGGTAGCGCCGAAAGTCGCCAAGCAGAAGGCGCGTGTACGTCGCCAGCCTTTCGAGGAACCACGGCATCCCGACTAGCAGAATCATGGCGATTGCCGCCAGTCGCGGCACAGAGGTCAGAGACTGTTCCTGCAGGCCGGTCAAAGTCTGCACCAGGCTCAGCACAAAGCTCAGCAGCACAGCGGCAATCAACAGCGGCGCGGCCACAATCATCGCTTCCTTCATCAGCTGGCGCATGAGTTCGGCCACAAGATCGGGAGTCATCGTTCTCCTCTCAAAAACTCTTCAGCAACGAAGTGGCCAGCAGATTCCATCCGTCCACCATCACGAAAAGCAGAATCTTCAACGGCGTCGATACGACCACCGGCGGCAGTTGGAACATGCCGATTGAGGTGGTGATCGCGGCCGTAACCATATCGATCAGGAGAAAAGGCAGAAACAGGACCGCACCGATAGCGAAGCCTGCTTTCAATTCAGAAAGCATGTAAGCGGGAACCACGACCTGCATGGGCAGATCGTCCGGAGTGTTGGGACGGCGAATCTGCCCGGCGGCGGCAAATAGTGCTAGATCTTTTTCGCGCGCATACTTCAGCAAAAAATGCTTTACCGGCTGCGCGCCGCGATCGATCGCCTCCATGCCTGTGATCTGGCCGGCCTGATACGGCGTGACGGCCTGTTGATCGACTTGATTGAGAACCGGCGTCATCAGAAACCAGGTCATCATCAATGCCAGTCCCATCAGCGTGGGATTGGATGGCGCCGTCTGCGTGCCCAGCGCCTGGCGCAGAAAGTGAAAGACCACCAGCAGCCGCACCATCGGCGTCATGGCCATCAGGATCGCGGGCAACAGCGTGACCAGCGTCAGAACAAAGAGAATCGTCCAGGGTATGGAATCGGAAGGGTGCAGCTTTGTGTTGAGATCGGGTAGCAGCGGCACGGAGCCCGGAGCGGCTGAGGCCAATCGCACAATCAGGATCGTCACCATGAGACCCTCGGCGAGATTCCGGGACGGCGCTCTGCCGGTATGCGCGTGTTGCTTCTGTGATCGAGCGGATAGAACGCCGGTGAGCCTTCAGCCGAAGTTGCCACGAGAATCCGCCGCCCTTCGGCCTCAATCAATACCAGCGATTGCCGGGGTGCAAGTGCGATGCGTTCCACAAGTTCCAGGCGCGCATGCTCCCGCTCGCGCCCACGGAGCCGGCTGAGGAGCCACCCTGCGATTCCGCCGATCCGGAATCCCGCAAACCCGAGTCCGCCCGCCGGCTGCTCCGGCCGCGATTTCATTCTTCCCGCCACTTCCCGTCCCCCGTTCGCACTCAGGCCAGCCGCGTAATTCGCACTGCCATCCACGTTTCCGCCACTTCAAATTCGCACTGCGCCAGTTGCACGTCGCCCGCGGCCAGCGGAACGTCGTTTCCATGTCCCCACCGCGACTCGATTAAGCGCCCCGGCTCGAGCGCCAGCAGATCGCGTACGCGAAACTCACGCACCGGCACAGAAATATCCAGCTCGACCGGCAATCGAGCCACCGGCCCGCTAAACCGAGCCGCTTCGTCTTCTTCGAGAGGCGGGGGAACAGTAACCAAAGCCCGTCCCGGATCTGTCCCTGCCGCTGCCGGAGTGCTTCCGCGCGCGGGATCGACAACTGTCGCCTGCAGTGTTTGAGGTGCTGCCATGCCACCCAAACCCCTGCAGAAACAGAACCAAGGGGCGGACGTACAGATTGCAAGAATTTAATTGAGATCTCAGCCCTCTTCGCGGCCTTGAGCGGACACGACGCTCGATTCATTTCGCTGCTACACTGGATAGTGGCGACATTTCGCGGTTTCACCCGTCCCGCAGCGGATGCCGGACCGCTTCCGTATCGAAATCGCTTCCAATAGAGGTCGACGAAAATGCCTGAAGCAAACGACAACACGGGCCGTCCCCAAACCAGCCTGCGCTTGAAGGTCGGTCTGGCGGAGATGCTCAAGGGTGGCGTCATCATGGATGTGATGAGCGTCGAGCAGGCCCGCATCGCCGAAGAGGCTGGTGCAGTTTCGGTCATGGCGCTCGAGCGCGTACCCGCCATGATCCGCGCCGAGGGCGGTGTGGCCCGCATGGCCCGGCCCGCTCTTATCAAGCAGATCACCCAGGCGGTGTCCATTCCTGTCATGGCCAAGGCCCGCATCGGGCACACAGCCGAGGCCCAGATTCTTCAGGCGCTCGGTGTGGACTTCATCGACGAGAGCGAAGTTTTGACACCCGCCGACGAGGCTCACCACATCGACAAGCACGCCTTCACCACGCCGTTCGTCTGCGGCGCCAGGAATCTCGGAGAGGCTCTCCGGCGCATCGCAGAAGGCGCAGCCATGATCCGCACCAAAGGTGAGGCAGGCACAGGCGACGTGGTGCACGCCGTTCAGCACATGCGCCAGATCACGCGCGAAATGCGTGCGCTTACCGTCCTCAGCGAGCAAGAGCTTTATGCCGCCGCCAAAGAGCACCAGGCGCCCTACGAGCTTGTACGCATCGTCGCCCGGAGCGGCAAGCTTCCCGTGCCGAACTTTTCCGCCGGCGGGATCGCGACTCCTGCTGACGCAGCGCTCATGATGCAGCTCGGCGCAGAAGCCATCTTCGTTGGCTCAGGAATCTTTATGAAAGAGCGCGCCACGCCCCTCGATGTCGAGAACGATGCTAAAGAGCGGGCCGAGGCCGTCTCCCGCGCCAAGGCCATCGTGATGGCGACAACGCATTTCAACGATCCCAAAATTTTGGCAGAGGTCAGCGAGCAAGTCACCGGAACGATGAAGGGCCTTGCCGCCGCAGCCATTGAAGAGTCGCAACTGCTGCAGACCCGCGGCTGGTAACCAACCTGCGGTCAGGCAGCCATTCGCTGTTCGCGCGCATGAGCTTCGTGTCTTCCTAGAGTTGCACGGCAAGGCATGGGGCACCCGGCATGCGGCACTTGTTCAACTGCTCCATTTGGAGATGCCGCGGAGGATTCAACGGAATGCACCCTTTTTGAGGCAGTCCCTTCGTTAAATTGCGTTCGATTCTTCTTTGCTCGAAAGCGGCCCACTCTTCCGATTGTGGATGCGTCCAAGAAAGTGTGAGAATAATCTAATCTTCACGGGGTCGTTATGCCATCGATCTTCACGCCCATCCCGTCAGAGACTGAGCGCAAAGCACCGGGAACGGGCGGCAAACCGCCTGTCGACCGTCGGCCTACCGGCGGAGGCGGCGGAGGCGGCGACGACGACTGGAAGAATTCTCGCCGCGGTCCCCGGGAGCTGCTCTATCGCACGCGCGCGTTTGTCTTCTGTGCCTTGGCCGGCGATATGATGTTCTTTGTCGTGCTCGTTGTGGCCTTCTACGCGCGGCAGATGAGCACCCGCATGGATCCTCGCACGCTCCAGCAGATCGGCGACTGGCATCCGATCCTGTTGCCCAAAATCCTTTTCATCAATACAGCAGTCCTGCTGCTGAGCAGCGTCACCATGGAGTTGGCTCGCCGGCACATCTTCCGCGAGTTCGACGTTCTCGAGGAATGGCTCGGCCTGGGCAGGCCTGCGCTTCGCCGCACATTGCCGTGGCTTGCTGCGACACTCTTTTTGGGTCTCGTGTTTCTCACTGGGCAGTTCATCGCTTGGCGCCAGTTGACGGCGCAAGGATTCGCCTTCGGGCAACACGCCACGCCAGCCAGCTACTTTTTTTATTTGATTACGGGGTTGCACGCCGCCCATCTGCTCTTTGGCGTACTGGCTCTGTTTGTGTGCCTCTTTGCTCTCTCCAGGCTCCGGCGCATTGAAGCCCGCCAGATCGCTGTCGACGCGACGGCATGGTTCTGGCACACCATGGGCTTCGCATGGCTCATATTGTTTGCGATTCTAACGCTGGGGCAATAAGGCAAGCGGTGCGGGCTTTCCCGGCCAATCCAAGGGTGCTCACTTTTCCTGCTTGCAGAAGGTTGCCGTGATAACCCGGACGGCCGGCTCCCGCGAAAATAAACAAACGGTCAAGAACGCGCAGTTGCCTTCCGCTTAGACTTTGCCCCGGTGCAACAACGCGCGGCAGCGCTCGCCAAATGTGGGAATCTCAGGACAATCGAAGTATATCTGCCGGTTAATCCCCATCAGCAGTTGTACTGCCTCCACTTGCCCGTCGTGTGCCGACAACGAGCCGCCCGCATGGACAAACTCGTCGCTCAGGTAGTCAATCGCGTGGCCAAGAATCTCGAGCGCACGGCCGGCCTGCGGCGAAATTCTGCGCCGGTGCGCACGGACGTGCGCGAAAGCCGCCGCAGGAGACGTTGCAGGCGTCGCCGCACGTACCCCAAATCCAGTGGTCGTTGAAGAGGCTGCCATGTAGTTTATCCTCACCTGCTTCTTCGGCGCTGCGCGCTCCGTTCGACAGATAACCGAGGTACTGTCTCGAAAGAGGACACAATGTCCTGAAACAGTACACGCACAGTTATGACGAATCGGATTGGGGGGAATCCGGTGACGAATGTCACACAGCTTAATTAAAGAATGAAGCCTAACCTAGACCACCAAAATTAGAACTCGCCGCCGTCTTTGTCAAATGATTCTTCCACAGCTTCCTGTGAATCTTCTACCGCATCCTGATCGGTACCTTGACGTGAGCAGGCTGAAAACCTAATCTCAAACCAGGTTCTCCGTCTGCCCGACAGATCTTCCGTCCAGGCGGAATGGACACAATCATATCTGGTTTCTATTATTTGAGGCGGCGATGGTTCCCTATGACTGGCAATATCTCCCGCTCTTGATGCAGGTTCTTGCCGCCATTCTTCTTGGCGTGGGCATGGTCACAGCTTCTTGGTTCGTCGGCCGCCATCGCAATACGCAGGTCAAACTGGCCGCTTATGAGTGCGGCATTCAGGCTGTTGGGGACGCCCGAGGCCGCTTCAGTGTGCGTTTTTACCTCGTCGCCGTCATCTTCATCCTCTTCGACGTGGAAGCAGTCTTTATGATGCCCTGGGCCGTGATCTACCGGCAGCTTCCGCACATTACCGGATCGCGCCTCTTTGGCTTTTGGGAGATGCTTGTCTACCTCGGCTTCGTCGGCGTCGGTCTCTTCTACATCGTGCGCAAAGGAATCCTTAATTGGAGCCAGGACAAAGCGGATCTATAGAATGACAATTCAGTCCCCCACCTTATTCGGCAAAGAAGCCGTCCTCCAGGGACTGCCCGATCACTCTGCGATCAAGGCCATCCTGGCGTGGAAAGCTCAAGCCCTCACCGACGCCAAATTCGACTTCGGCGAACTCACGATGACCATCGCGCCCGAAGAAATTCGCGGGGCGTGTGCCGCTCTTGAGGCTGCCGGCTACAACTTCTTTGAGGATATGACCGCGGTCGACTGGTTTCCCGCATCGCCGCGCTTCCAGTTGAGCTATCACCTGCTTTCTCACGAGTTGAAAGACCGCATCCGCCTTCACGTGATGATCGATGAGCCCGATCTCTCGGTCGATTCCATTGTCCCCGTATGGGCCGGCGCCAATTACTATGAGCGCGAAGTATTTGATCTCTTCGGCATTCACTTTGCCGGACATCCTGACCTGCGCCGCATCATGATGCCCGACGATTGGAAAGGCCACCCTTTGCGCAAGGACTATCCCGTGGAGGGCTACCGCTGATGAGTGAGAAGCCAGGCGCGCCCGTCCTCGAACTTCCTGCCTCCGAAAGCGGCGGCGACCGCCGCATGATCCTGAACATGGGCCCACAGCATCCGGCCACGCACGGCGTTTTGCGGTTGGTGGTCGAGATTGATGGCGAGGTCATCGTCAGCGTTCGCCCTGAAGTTGGGTACCTGCACACTGGCATCGAGAAAACTTGTGAAGCCAAGTTCTATCAGCAGGTCGTCCCGCTCACCGACCGCATCAACTATCTCGATCCGCTTTCCAACAATCTCTGCTACTGCCTCGCTGTTGAAAAACTCCTCTCGCTCGAGATTCCCGAGCGCGCCCAGTGGATTCGTGTTTTGCTCACTGAGCTCAGCCGCCTTAATTCGCATCTCATCTGGCTCGGTACGCATGCCATGGATATCGGAGCGCTCACGGTGTTTCTCTATACTTTCCGGGAACGCGAAGAAATTCTGCGCCTATTCGAAGCAGTGGCCGGACAGCGCATGATGACCAGCTACTTCCGCATTGGCGGCCTCGCCATGGAACCGCCGCTCGATTTCTTCGATCGCGTGCAGTCATTCATCCAGACATTTCCCGAGAAGATCGACGAATATTCGAACCTCTTGACGGGCAACCCAATCTTCATGAATCGCTTGAAAGGTGTCGGCTATCTATCTGCAGCCGATGCGGTTGCGCTCGGTGTAACTGGCCCTCCACTGCGCGCTTCCGGGGTCGACATCGAC
Organism: uncultured Occallatibacter sp.; assembly: GCA_964552975.1. Lineage (GTDB taxonomy): Bacteria > Acidobacteriota > Terriglobia > Terriglobales > Acidobacteriaceae > Telmatobacter. The sequence continues at coordinate 8,170 of CAZKJB010000152.1, forward strand.
CTCCGCCGCGACATGCCTTACTCAAGCTACGACCGGTTCCAGTTCCACGTGCCTGTATCGACCGTCGGCGATACCTGGGCGCGATATGAAGTGCGATTGGTCGAAATGCGCGAAAGCGTGAAGATCATTCAGCAGGCTCTTGATGGTATGCCCGGAGGCCCGGTGAAGGCCGATGCGCCAAAGATCGTCCTGCCCGATCGCGAAAAGATGAAGACCCAGATGGAGGCCCTGATCCATCACTTCAAAATCGTGACAGAAGGGTTTGCCGTTCCCGCTGGCGAGGTGTACCAGGGAATCGAATGCGGACACGGTCAGATGGGCTATTACGTGGTCTCCGATGGCACGGCCAAACCCTACCGCGTTCACATGCGCTATCCGTCGTTTGCCACCTTGCAGGCCGTCGAAACCATGTGCAAAGGCCGATTGATCGCCGACCTCGTCGCCGTCATCGGTTCAATCGATATTGTCTTAGGAGAGATCGACCGTTGAGCGCTTCGCCGATTCACTCGCTGGAGTCGCTCTGGAGCGAGCTTTGGTCTTCGCTTGCTTCCCTGCTCCGCAGCTACACCGCGGCGCACGGCCTCCACGGTAATCGCGAAGCCAAAATCGAGCTGAGCGAGCTGAAAATCACCGCGCGTCACGGCAAAAAATGGCTGGCGATCGAGCGCAGCCACGCAATCGTAACCTGGACGCGAGAGAATGGTACAAGCGGAACTTTGGAATTGACCGATCACGGCCGTTTGCGCGGCCCCAAAGGCGAAGAAGAAATGGATCTGGCGGCCGAAGCCTGGGCACGAGAGCTGATGCAAGACCACCGAACGGAGATGATGCGATGAGCCCGAGGAAGAAGGCCCCCGAGTCCAAATCAGTCTTTTCGGCGGAGCTTACTGCGCGGTTTGACGCATTGGAACAGAAATATCCGGCCAAGCGCTCTGCTCTGATTCCCATGCTCCTCTACGCGCAGGATGAGGTCGGGTATCTCTCCGACAAAGTGGTCGCGGAAATCGCTTCCCGCATCGGCATTACCGAGCTCGAAGTGCGCAACGTCGCCACCTACTACTCCATGCTTCGGTTCAAGCCTGCGGGCGAATTCAATATTCAGGTTTGCACTAACATCAGCTGTATGCTTCGCGGAGCCTACGAGGTCTACGAGCGCTTCCGGGAGGAGCTTGGCATCG
>CAZKJB010000153.1:0-9332 GCA_964552975.1 uncultured Occallatibacter sp.
GCATCGAGCGCAATGCGATGGGCGCGGCGAAAGCGGTGCAGGCTTCGCGCATCGCACTGAACGAGTCGGCAGATCACAAGGTTTCTCTCGACCAAGTGATTCGCACCATGTATTTGACAGGGCTCGACATGCAGTCGCGGTACAAAGAAACCAGTCTTGCGGGGCTTGCGTTGAACCAGATTGAGTGCTGAGAAGAATACGTTCGTGAAACGTCTTCGGCGGCTTCACTTTGCCTCGCCAGAGGTGAGTAATTCTCGGAGATGTTGCGATGAGGATCGCGATCGGAAGCTAAACTGTCGCGTCCGCATCATCAGGCTAGATTGTTCGGTCAGTAATAGATCGTCGATTGGATGATTCTTCTCGCACTTCTCCTGGCGAAAATTCGCAGCTTACGTCAGATCTGTCCAGTCCAGGATCACTTTCCCCGCATTTCCCGAGATCATCGCATCAAAGCCCAGGAGGAAGTCGGTATACGCAAACCGATGGGTAATAACCTTGGTGATATCCACGCCAGAGGCGATCAAGACCGTCATCTTATACCAGGTCTCATACATCTCGCGTCCGTAAATGCCTTTGATTGTCAACATGTTGAAGATCACAGGCCGCCAATCCATCGGGCTCGAGTTGGGAGGAATGCCGAGGATTGCAATCTTTCCACCGTGGCTCATATTGGCGATCATTTCGCGAAGTGCGGATGGGTTTCCCGACATCTCAAGGCCAACGTCAAAACCTTCGAGCATGCCAAGGTGCCTCTGCACTTCGGGAATCGACATCTCAGTGGGGTTCACTGCCAATGTCGCACCCATCTTTCTTGCCAGGTCAAGCCGGAATGGATTCACATCTGTAGCCACTACGTGTCTCGCGCCAGCATGCTTCAATACCGGAATTGCCATTAGACCAATCGGGCCCGCACCCGTAATAAGCACGTCTTCTCCGAGCACCGGGAATGACAGAGCTGTGTGGACAGCATTACCGAACGGATCAAAAATTGCGGCTACTTCTTGATTGATGCCTTCATCATGGCGCCATATGTTGGTCATCGGCAACGAAATCAACTCTGCAAATGCACCCGGACGATTGACCCCAACTCCAAGTGTGTGGGCGCATAGATGGCGGCGTCCGGCCAAGCAGTTGCGGCAACGGCCGCACACGACATGCCCCTCGCCACTCACAATATCGCCCGGACGAAAATCATTCACGTTTGCGCCTACTTCGACAATCTGTCCAACGAACTCATGGCCGATTGTCATTGGAACCGCGATTGTCTTCTGTGACCAATCGTCCCACTGGTAGATATGGACGTCGGTCCCGCATATACCCGTATACCGCACGCGGATCAGAACATCATTGATTCCAATGGTCGGTTCGGGAATATCCTCCAAACAAAGACCACGCTCAGCCCGACTTTTCACCAATGCTTTCATTTAGTCTGCCCCCTTCATATTCAACCAGACGGAGCGAGTTGGTTGTTTAATGACTGAGTATGTGCCGGTTCCTGCCAAGCGAAACAACATCCGAGGCCACAAACTAATGAAGGAATTGGCTGAGATACGCGTCATTCTGTTCGTTGGCCAGATCGGTAGAGTCTCCGAGCACGTACCGATATTGAAAGGGCGGCCCGAGAGCAACAGTTCGGCGCATCCAATTGGTTGGATCCGTCCACATGACCTGCCGGTCCCCCATTGCCCGGCGCAGAGCCATCAGTTGGAATTCTAAAATCCCGGAGCTTGGCTGTAAGCTCGGGAATTGTTCCCCGGTGTTGCTTGGCGTGGAAGTCGGCTACCAATAGCTGGTAGTGCTTTCGGCTGCCCGCTTCTTCTTCGACATTGCCACTTGGCGTTACCCGCAGTTCATTTTCGGTATACAGCCTCACCGGCTGTTCGTGGAAATTTACCCGGCTATTCTTGATCCAGCGAATCATCCACCGGTAGACCGCCTCCCGACTGACAAGAGGCATACTGCGCCAGCCGGGTCCCACCAGGAACCCCACGTTGTCTTGCGCCCCGTAGATGGCGTACCACTTCTTAGCCTCTTCAAAGCTGAGCCTGGACAATCTGGTGCTGCAGGACATTGCCACGGGAAACTTCTAGGCCCGGAATGACGGCGTTGTGCGGTTCTGTTCGGTTGGCGCTAAAACCGTTGGGAATCGGCTAAGTTAACAGGAATCGGCGCGAAGGTGAGAGAAGCCAGGGAAATCATGGGAAAATCGGAGAATAGGCTGGGCGTACATCTTTTCAGGGATGGAAAACGTGGAAAGAACCATGGAATATCCTTGGATACACAGCAATATTGTTTGTCCAGGATCCCCGATTTGCACCTTCGGATGAGGTCGTCACCGAAATGAAGAAGTATAGCGTAGCCATGTTGCTTGTGGCATTGGCGGCTTGCGTAAATATTGCTCTTCGATCATTTTCATCGGACTTCCCAGCTCTGGTTCCCTTTCTGTTTCTCTGGGCTATCGGGATAGTGGCGCGGTACGTGGATTTCAGAGCTAGTATTCTCGCTCTGTCCTCGTCGGTCGCGCTGCTTGACGTTTTCTTTTTCCCCTCATCGTGGCATCGTTCCACGCTGGCCGTGATCGTTGTGAAGACGATCTTTTTCTCGGCCCTTGGTCTTGCGCTCAGTGTGGTTATGCGCAATCTACGTGAGGCTCGCGCCAGCCGAGCGAGGCTAGCAGCGATCGTAGATTGTTCGGACGACGCAATATTGAGTCTTGATGGAAACGGGGATGTGACAAGCTGGAATACCGCGGCCGAGCGGTTGTTCGGTTACGAAGCAGAGGAGATGATCGACCGCTCGATCCTGGATATAATTCCTCCAGAATTTCAGGACCGGGAAGAGACGATTTTGCGGAAACTTCGAGAGGGCAAGCGATTCGACCATTTCGAGACGGAAAGACTGCGAAAGGATGGATCGCGCATCAAAGTTTCGCTGACGATTTCACCGCTTCTGGATTCGCGAAGGCGGGTGGTGGGTGCATCGACGATCGCCCGCGACATTACAGAGCGGATAAAGATGCAGGAAGCCTTTATCGAGTCAGAGAAGCTAGCGGCGACGGGCCGCATGGCGGCAGCGATTGCGCACGAGATCAACAATCCGCTCGAAGCGGTGACCAACCTCGCATTCCTGATCAACACTAATAAGACTTTGGACAGTTCTGCGAAACAATACTCAGGGATGCTGATGGAAGAAATCCATCGCATCAGCAATCTTGCCAAGCGAAGTCTCACGTTCTTCCGCGACACTGGAAAACCCGCCGAATTCGATTTAGCGATGGTACTCGATGGCGTGCTGGAACTGAACAACCCTTTGTTCGCGCAGAAAAATATCTCGATACGGCAGAATTATGCGCAGCAACTTCTTGTGTTCGGCTCGTCAGCGGAGATGCGTCAAGTGTTTTCAAACCTAATCCGCAATGCTATTGATGCAATCGGAATTGGGGGCGAGATTGAAGTGCGAGTCCGCGCCGCACGAAGCGGTCATTGGCGAATTTCCGTCGTAGATAATGGACATGGCATCCCGGTAGATGCGCGGCGAAAGCTGTTCGAACCTTTTCTTACGACAAAGGGCAACACGGGCAATGGGTTGGGCCTGTGGATCAGCCGCGGAATTGTGGAGAAGCACGGAGGCCAGATTCGTGCGAGGAGCGCCGTGATCGCGGGAAGATCGTGGACCGTTTTTTCAGTGGTTCTACCTGGCGCAAAGGTGATCGAGAAGCGGGGCATTCTCGATCCCGTGACGATTTGAAGCTAGAGCCAACGAGATCGGGCCATGAATGGGCTATACCAGACAAAACACAGTCGAAATCCAGCCGAATCAATCTCCGCCGATGTCGGATTGAAGAGTGCTTCCCCCAATTGTGTTAGCGGTCAAGATACGCACGAAAACCGTGCGGATTTAATTCTGTCGAGGATACCCCTTCAAAGCCGAAGTTATTTCTCATTCCTCATGATTCAGAACTCGCCAAGCACTTTTTCCCTTCATTGAGTTCGGCCAATAACGTCACCAAGCCAGTCTGGCAAGTTCCGAAGGACAGGTCTCCCATCCCGGAAGACTGCGTTCAGCCTCCTAGGTCGACTCGCTAAAGCGGTAGCCGATATGCGAGTCGGTTAATAGGTATCGCGGATCGGCCGGATCATCTTCGATCTTCATGCGGATCTGACGAATATATGTGCGCAGATACTCTAACTCGTTCCCGTATTCGGGTCCCCAAACAGACCGCAATAACTTGGCATGGGGAATCGGACGGCCTGCGTGCGCCATGAGGTAGTGAAGCAGCTCGAATTGCTTGGGAGTCAAATGCACTGCGCGACCCTGTTTCTCAACCAGATGCCGGCCGGGGTCGAGTCGAATATCGCCGATCAAAATTGCCGCATCTTCGTCATCGGCCACGCGGTTCCGGCGTACGGCAGCCCTCAAGCGCGCTGTCAATTCGCGCAATTGAAAGGGCTTCGTGATGTAGTCGTCTGCACCGGCATTCAGGGCTTCGACTTTGCGGTCTTCGCTGCCCTGCACGGTCAGCATCACAATCGGGAGTCGCGGAGAAGCCTTGCGCATCAGGCGACAGACTTCGATACCCCCGATCCCCGGCATATTGATGTCAAGCAAAACCGCGTCGAACGGCTCGGTGCGTACCAACGCGAGCGCCTCTTCTCCGCGAGCCGCTTCCACAATGTCAAAACCAAAGTTTCCAAGAATCGTTCTTAGCGACAGCCGAATCGACCGCTCATCGTCCACAATCAGAACGTTGCCTGACTCCGAGCTCACTTTTGTCCTCCATCTTGGGGCAAGGATAGAAAGAATGTTGTTCCCTCATTTGCATTACTGATCACCCATACATGTCCTTGATGGGCTTCTGCAGCCATCTTCGCTGTAGAGAGACCTATGCCCGTACCCGCAGCTAAGTGCATGGTTCCCTCGCTTCGAAAGAACCGCTGGAAAACGCGTTCCCTGTCGCTAATGGGAATTGCCGGCCCGGAATTGTGAACCGAGATGATAACCTCCGAGTGACTTTCCCTCGCCGACACTTCTACCGTTGCGCCGACATAGGAGTACTTGGCCGCGTTATCGAGAAATTGAGTCAACGCCATCGTTAGGAGCTCATGATCGCCGCGCACAGTGAGTTTTGCATCCGGAACCTTCACTTCCACCGGATGTCCTGCGAGGCGGCCGCGCTGCTCCTCAATTACTTCCTCCACCAGTTCGCTGACAACGATCTCATCATGGGAAACACTCAAATCTTGAGCTTCAAGCTTCGCCGTCTGCAATAGCCGAGCGCTTAACTGGCTCAGCTTGCGCGATTCATCATCGATAAGCGCGGCCAGCTCCTGCTGAGTCGCGTTCAAATCTCCTACTTCACTCAGCCCAGCTGTTGCGGTCTGAATGGCAGTAAGTGGTGTCTTGACAGCGTGCGCCAGCGAATCCAACACCGCCGCACGCAGCCGTTCGCTCTGATGCGCCGCCTCGATCTGGCTCTCCTTTTGGAATGAGGTGCACCGATCCAGCGTGATCGCTGTCAGCGAAGCCAACGCGTCAACCACCAGCGAGCCCAGATCGCTCCGTATGGCAATCGCGCCGATCGTGTCGACGCCCCTTCTTAGCAGGCGCCGTGATACCCGCGTCGCCTTGTCTTCAGCGTCTGCCTGCGCCAGGTAACATTCCTTGGCCAAATCACGCTCGTCCGCTGCCCAAACTCCGGAAGCGTCGCATGCGCCTGATTCCGCATTGAAGATTGCGACTGCTTCTGCCTGGAAGATGCGCTGAATGAGCTGCGCCAGTTGCGGCCCGGGAGCCTGGTGCAGGTTCATCAGGAGCGTGCTTCGGCTGAGCTCGAAGAGCTGTTCCATGAACGCGCGCTGCAACATGGCTTCGCGAGATTGAAACTTCTCCCGCGATGAAAGCCGGCTGACGAGAAGAGCGCTGATCTCGAAGGCCCCCAATGCGATCCAATCCTGCGGATCGGAAATGGTAAATTGCTTGACTGGTGGGTAAAAAAAGTAATCCAGGCATGCGCACGCTACTAGCGAGACAACCGATGCCTGCCAGAATCCACAAAGAATCGCCGTGCACACGACCACAAGCAAAAAGAGAAATCCGACCGGTGCAGCGTTGAAATGGAGCTCATAACCCGAAAATGTCAGCAACGCGACGGCCCAGCATCCGGCCAGACATTCACCGGCGAATTGCGCCCGGGACACCTGCCTCCGCTCGCCGAGAAGATCTGAGATCGTCATCGCGTCCAAGGATTTCCGCTTTGAGAAGCATGTACAAAGACAGTACAGGAAAGGGCATCATGAAATCATAAATAATTCACAAAGAAACTATAGGGCCAAAACGGAGCCCTCAGGTAGAGGTTGTTTTGGCCCTATGTTTCTGCAGATGATGCGCGGCAGATTATGGCTGAGCTGTTACCAGTAGGCTCTCAAAGTGCGCCGCTTGTTGGCTCATCTGCTGCGCTTCGTAAGTGAAGTACTCGTAACGATTGCGTGACGAGTCCGCGGGCCGGGGATACTTCTGGTAGGTGGCGGCAGTGATCTGGCTCCGGCGATCCCACTCCTGCTTTTCCGATTGGGCCTGCTGCTCGAAGAGCTTCTGCTGAGACCTGAAATAGGTGGCGAGCGCCTGATATTGCTGTGGCGTATGCGCATTCGCAATCATCTTCTGAAGTTCGGCGTGGCTGTATTGCGGGCTAGTTTGCGGTTGCGCAGATGCGACACCAACGGCTAGTACGAATAGCGAAGCTGCACCCAGTATTTTGCGAATCATAGAAACCTCCTTCTTCATAATTAAGTGTCGATTGTTCGAGGTGAAGAAGGCATGAACAATATCTAAGAACATTAGGGTGGATTATTTCTGCTTATTGGTTCTTTATAACTGAGGCGAGTTACAAAGTACGACAGAAGTGTTAGACCGGTGTGCGGCCATCTCTTACAAAGTTAAGAAACCTTCTGGCAAGTTCCTCGATACGGTGATCCTGCCGTCGCTGTATCGCATCTTTCGGCAGCAACTCCACGCCAACGCCCAGGGCGCTGGCTCCGGCAGCAATGAATTTGGTGGCGTTTTGCTGGTTTACGCCTCCCGCAGCGATGAGCTTGACCTGTGGGAGCGGTACCTTGAGCGAACGGATGTAAAGATCTCCGCCGACTGGCGCGGTGGGATAGATCTTTACAAAATCCGCACCGGACTTCCATGCGGCAATCACTTCGGTGGGAGTTAGAGCGCCCGGGATGGCAACGACATTCCTGCTGAGCGCTGACTCAACCACCTCCGCCACGAAGCCTGTACTGGTAAGAAACCTGGCACCCGCGTCAAGGCAGCGTTGTGCGGCTTCCTTATCGAGCACTGTACCGGCGCCAACAATCATTTCCGGATAGCTCTGCGCCAGTTTTCGGATGACGCCGATTGCGCCTGGTACAGTCATGGTGATTTCTGCCACTGGAATACCGGCATGGTAAAGGGATTCGGCGGCATACTGCGCCTGATCCGCGGTTTTGACTCGGATGCCGGGGAAGATCCCCGTATTTTCGATGCCGATCCTGACCGCGTTTCGTTCCATAATTCCGATTCGACCTCCGGGTAATTCCAATCGCTGGGCTACTTTACGTCATCACTTCCTATCCACGATTTGGTTTCGCTTTTTATGGGACCGTCTCTCGTCCAACGGCGAGATTCAGCTGTCCGACCGCTGTGAGGTAGGAGCCGAGTAACTGCGCGTAGGAAAGTTGTACCTGGCGATAGTCGCTCTGCGCATTTAGGAAATCCATGAGGGATGCGCCGCCATGCTCGTAGGCAAATGTAACCGTGTCGCGAACGCGCAATGCTTGATCATTGTACTTCTCCTTGTATGGCTTGAGCAGCGCAATGTTACTGCGCACGAGTTCATAGGCCGTGTCCACGTCGCTGAAGACCTGTGCTCGCGTAGCCTCGCTGGCTTGCTGACTGCGGTCGATGTCGATCAGCGTGCGCTTCTTTTCGCCTTGATTGCGGTCGAAAATGCGGAGCGGAATGCTCACGCTGGCGCCAATCGTCTCGGGGCCATTGGGGTTGTTGGTCGAGGAGTTGTTCGTGAACCAGCCAGCGAAGGTGGGATCAGTGGATCCATTCGCCTTCGCCAGTTTGTAATTGGTCTGGGACTGCTGAATTGTCTGAAGCGCGGCTTGGAGGTCGGGCCGGGCCGCCAGAGCAGCGTCCCGGAATGTCTCCAAAGGCTCCAGGGCCTCCCTGAAGTCGAAGGGCCCCGTGACGTCGAAGTGGTCGACGGGTGTGCGGTCGTTGATCAATTGCAGAAGCTGAATTTTGGCGGTGCGGAGGTTGACGACCGCGGTTTCGATTTCCGACTCGTATTGGACGCGCTGCAATTCGATCCGATCGAGATCGATCTGTGCCAGATCGCCGGCCTTGTAACGGTTCTGAGAGATATCGATGATCTTGTCGTAGTAGTCGAGGTCGGCCTTGGCCAAGTCCAGCACGAACTTGGCTTGGAGTGTCGCCACGAAGGCCGCGCGCAGATCAAACACCATGTTCCGCTCCAGGTCCTCATGCTGCGATTGCGTGATGCGCGTGCCTTCCTGGGCGCTCTCAAGGCGCAATTCGCGCTTATGTTCACGCTCGTGCAGGTAACTGACGTTGGGCTGTTCTGTCGTGCCTTTGAAGGGAGTCCAGACCCCATTGTGTGGAGCGGCCTGGCTGCCGTCTGCTGACAAAGTGAACTGCGGATTGGGACGAAGATAGGCCGTGATTTCCTCTGCCTTCATTTCATCCACGTTGTCGGCATCGGCTTTCAACGCGGGATTGTTGGCGATGAATCTCGCTCTGATCTGATCCCACTCCAGTGGTTGTTGGGCAAATGCTGCCGGTAAGAATGTCTGCGCCAGCGCAAACCCCCAAACAAATATCCTCGCCTGCCGCTTCACGATTCGGATCAGCATCGGCAATAAAGTGTGTTTAGTGTTCAAAGGACGCCTCCGCTTCCGGTTTCGGCAACGTATCATCCTCTCGTGCGATCCAGACATACAACGTGGGCAGCAGGAAGATACTTAACGCGAGAGCTGCCACGAGTCCCCCCACAATGACAATGGCAAATGGACGCTGCGAGTCGGAACCAATGGCGTGGGACGTTGCGGCAGGAAGAAGTCCCAGGGTAGCTACCAGCATCGTCATCATGATGGGTCGCAGCCGCAAGACTGCTCCCTCAACAGCGGCATCTGCAACGGTGTAGCCACGGACTCTCAATTGGTTGATGTATTCAAGCATGATGACGCCCGTCTGAACCGACACGCCAAAGAGCGCCAGGAAGCCGACACCGGAAGATACGCTGAAGTATGTGCCGGTCA
>CAZKJB010000154.1:0-9282 GCA_964552975.1 uncultured Occallatibacter sp.
CCGATGCTGAAGCGGCGCTGACCGCTCTCAACACGGCTATCACCGATGTTGCCGCGCAGGATGGCTATGTCGGCGCGCAGATCAACACCCTCAACGCCGTCAGCCAGGTCATCTCCACGCAACAAGAAAATGTGCAGTCGGCCCAAAACGCAGTCCAGGCCACCGACTATGCACAGGCCAGCTCCAACATGTCGAAATACGAAATCCTGAGCCAGACCGGCATCTCGGCATTGGCCCAGGCCAACAGCGTGCAGCAGGAAGTTACCAAGCTGCTTCAGTAGTCCCCCGCAATTTCACCAGCAAAGAAGGGCGTCCGCGCGGGCGCCCTTCTTTGATTCTTCCGCATAAAGCAACCATGAGAATCTTTCAATCTAGCTTTAGCGCGGTTGGTTCGAAGCCTGCTCCAATAAAACTACGGAGGGCGCGATGGGTACAGTCGGTCTAAGCTTTGGATCGCCGACCAGTGGCGCAGGATTCGACGTAAGCTCAACCGTCTCCGAAATCGTGGCCAATCTCCAAAACGTTGAGACGCCATGGAAAAACCAGCTTACGACGCTTCAGAGCCAGGACACGGTCATCTCCAACCTCGGCTCGCTCTTCTCCACTCTTTCGACCGACATTAACTCCTTGACCAACTTTCAGGGAGCCCTCGCGCAAAAAGAAGGCTCGAGTTCCGACACGAACGTGCTCGAGCTGACATCCGCTACATCCGCAGCCACTGCCGGCACGCACACCGTGGTCGTGAAAAACCTTGCCCAAACCTCGAGCGGCTATCTCGACGAAGTGACCGATGCCTCCGACGCCCTCGCGGGATCTCTCAGCATTCACATAGCTAATGGGACCACCGAAAGTGTGGTCATCGGCGCGGCGCCCAGTTCGCCTGCAGCGAACACCATTTACACCGGCAGCGGCGTCAATACACTCTCCGGCCTTGCCTCTGCCATCAATTCGGCAAACCTCGGCATCACGGCGAACGTGTTGACAGATGCTTCCGGCTCAACCCTCAGTCTTGTCTCGAACACCTCCGGCGCAGCGGGCCAACTGACCGTCTCCTCGAGCCTTAGCGACGCAAAAATGATGACCACCAAAAACTCCACCGGCGCATTGAACTACAACGCGACCTCCAGCGGCGAGAACGCCTCCCTACTCATTGACGGCGTCCCCCTCTCAAGTTCATCCAACACCGTCACCAACCTCATTCCGGGCGTGACCTTCCAACTCCTGGCGCCCAGCACACTGGACTCGAATGGCGACGCTGAACCGGTGCAGGTGGTTATCAGCAACGACAATTCCGGCGTCGAGACCGCAGTCAATCAGTTCGTCACCGATTACAACTCGCTGATAAGCGCCCTTAATGCGCAGGAGGGCAATGACAGCTCGGGCAAATCCGAACCACTGTTCGGCTCTCCCACGCTCTCGCTCTTGCAGCAACAACTCCTGGGCAGCCTGAATACACAGAACCCAAACGGGTATCTGGATTCCGTCTCCACAACCTCTGGTACCACGCTTTCGGGATCGATCACTATTCAGAATGGGAGCGGTGCCGCAGAGACCATTGAAATTGGCCCTGGGCCGAGCTCTGGAGCGCCTGCCAACACCATCTATACGGGCTCCGGAAGCGGCGCTAACACCCTCGCCGGATTGGCCGGCGCCATCAATGCCGCAAACCTCGGCGTCACAGCTGCAGTGACGACAAGCAACGGAGAATCCACGCTGACATTCACCTCGCAAACAGCCGGATCAGCCCTCTCGATCGATTCGGCGCTGACCGAATCGACTCCGGCATTGCTCAGTTACCGGGACACCGGCTATACGAGCACCTCGCCTGACACCGGCACGTTCGGAACCGTGCCAAACAGCAATGACGCACTCAGCGGCTATATCACAATCCAGGTCGGAAAAGGAGCGACACAGACCATCAACGTGGGCGACTCCTCGACAGCGGATACGCTCGCCGGACTGGCGGACGCGATCAACACCGCGAATATCGGAATCTCGGCCCAAGTTAACCAGGCAGGGACAGGGTTGACGCTGACCTCGGGTACGAACGGAGCGAACGGCGCTCTCACGGTGAGATCCTCCCTCTACGACACATCGAGCCCTACGTCCATAAGCCTGAATTACAACACGTCATCGGATATCAATAGCCTCACCTCGCTGGGCATCAGCGTCAATAACGATGGTTCGCTCACCTTCGACCCCAGCACCCTCGATTCTCTCCTGAATACGGATTACAGCGGCGTCACCGGATTTTTTCAGAATGCAAGCAGCTGGGGGCAATCCTTCTCCACCGTGCTTCAGAATGCTGGGACCAGCTCTTCGACCGGCATCCTCAAATTGGCGCAGACCTCAAACAGCAACATCGAGACGCAACTGAACGCCGAAATCACCAAGGAACAGACCTACATCACGGCGCAGCAAGCGGCTCTGACAACCGAGCTGAACCAGGCCAACGAAATCATGCAGCAGCTGCCAACACAGTTGCAGGGCATGAACGAACTGTATTCGGCGATTACAGGCTACAACCAGAACTCGAACGGCTAGCGCGCGGCTATTCATCGCGCCCGGGAGTTGCATCAACATGGGAGATTATCGAGAGCACGCGCTTGAAGGCGCTTCGGCGGTCGATCTCGTGGTCGCGCTTTACGACGGCATCATCCGCTTCCTCTATGCGGCTATTGCGGCCGTCGAACGCGGCGATGCCGACGCTCGCAGGACTGCTGTCAAGCGCGCGCTCGACATCATCATTCACCTGCAGGCGCGCCTGCGCATGGATGTGGGCGGCCGGCCTGCGCAGTCGTTGAGCGAATTCTATGCAGCAATCTTTGCGCAGATTCTGCAGGCTTCGCAGGGTTCCTCGAAAGCGAAGTTTGAGCATGCCATCGATTGCGTCAGGAATGTCCGCGATGCCTGGCGCGAAGTGGCAAAGACCCCGGCTGCCAATCCGGCTTCATCGCGGGCAGTCGCCATGCCCGTCCGGAAAGGGCCCGAAATGAATGCCGATCCATCGATTAACTCCGCTGCCGGCTCAAGCTGGACCGCCTGACCTCGGCCCTCCACGAGCACCTGCGCCCACGGACAAACCCCGGCTGCCCAGGCTTCTCAATTGCCGGCCGGCCGGCTCACTGACTTGCTGACTTGGTGTTTTTCTAACTCCGCTCTCTCCGCTAACCCCGCCAACTCCGCTGCCTTATCCCGCAACCGTCAGCTCCTCTTCGAGCTGCTGCTTTTGGTACAGGCTGGCATAGTAGCCGTCCAGTGCAAGCAGTTCGTCGTGGCGGCCCACCTCCACGATCCTGCCCTTGTCGAGTACGGCGATGCGGTCGGCATTCCGCACCGTCGACACGCGGTGCGAAATCATCACCGTCGTTGCGGTGGCTGTGTAGCTGCGCAGTCCGCCCAGAATGCGTTCTTCGGTGTAGGTGTCCACGCTGGCCAGCGCATCGTCGAGAATCAGGATCGCTGGGCGGCGCAACAAAGCGCGTGCGATGGCTGCGCGCTGCTTTTGCCCGCCGGAAAGCGTCACGCCTCGCTCGCCTACCATAGTCTCAAACCCTTGCGGAAACTCTTCGAACTCCCTGCGAATATGCGCCGCGCTGGCCGCTTCCAGCAATTCCTCCGCGCTTGCTTCCGGCGCGCCGAACGCCAGGTTCTCGCGTATGGTCTCGCTGAAGAGAAATGTCTCCTGGGGAACCATGCCGATGTTGCGGCGCAAAACCGCCAGCGGATACTCGCGTACGGAACGGCCGTCAATCTCGAGCGATCCTTCGGGAGCTTCGTAGAGGCGCGTAATTAAATTTACGAGGGTCGACTTGCCGGAACCTGTTGGGCCTACGATCGCCAGGCTCGATCCGGCGGGAATATGCAGTGAAACGTCACGCAGCACTGGAATTGCATTTGGACCATCGCCGTAACTGAAGTCGAGATGGCGAAATTCAATATCCCCCTTGAGGACCGTTTCCGGTTCAATCGCCGAATCGGCGGAGTTGTCGTCGATGGCTGGCTCGGCTTTCAGAAGTTCGTCAATGCGCTTCACTGAAGCGGTGCCACGCTGAAAAATATTGATCACCCAGCCCACGGCGATGATCGGCCAGATGAGCAAAATCATGTAGGTATTGAAGGCGACAAACTGGCCAACCGAAATGCGGTGGGCCAAAACCTGATGACCGCCGGCCAGCAGCGTGATGATCATCGAAATGCCGAGAATGAATTCGAGCGTCGGCCACAGCATCCCCATCAACTGCACCAGCCGCAGGGCACGGCCAATGTATTGGCGGTTGAGGCGCTCAAACAAGCCAATCTGTGACTCTTCTCGCGCAAAGGCCCGGATCAAGCGGACGCCGGAGTAGTTCTCCTGTGCCTGTGCGGAGATGTCGCTGAAGCTGGCCTGGATGCGTTCGAAACGGTCGTGAATCTTGCGTCCGAGATACTGTACAACGATACTGGCCAGCGGCATTGGCGCAAGCGCCACAAGCGTGAGGTAGGGACTGATGCGCAACATGAAAAACAAGGCGAAAACCGTCAGGAAGATCGTGTTGGCGCTGTACATCAACGCCGGGCCCAACAGCATGCGCACCGCGTTCAAATCGTTCGTCATGCGGGCCATGATGTCGCCGGTGCGGTAGCGCTGGTAGAACCCCGAGTCCTGAAGTTCCAGCTTCTTGAACAGGTCGTTGCGCAGGTCGAACTCGATCTCCCGCGAGATCCCGATAAGAATCCAGCGCTGCGCATACAGAAAGACCCCTTTGACAAGGGAGATCGCCACCAGGATCAAGGCAAATATCAGAATCAGCTCGCGCGTTGCGCTCTTCTCGATCCGGTCAACCGCCATCCCCAGCACGCGAGGGAACTGGACCGCAATAATGTTCGTAGCGACGCACGCCAGCGTTCCCCACACGTATCCCCAGCGGTAGCGGCGCATGTAGCTATAAAGCGGAGTGAGATCGCCGAGCATGGCTTTATTGTACGGGTTTCGTTGCTCTGTATCGATCCGCGCGCAACACCGAGGCTTATGTAGGTGTTCTGAGCAGCAGGTACCCGCCGACAAGGCCGAAGAGAATGTCCGATGACCATGCGGCAAGCGCGGCCGGCAGGTAATTCACATTGCCCATGGCGCCAAAGAGCCCGTCGACGACCCAGAATGCGAGTGCCACGCCGATGGCTACGGCAATGCCGGCGATTGAGCCACGGCGGCCCATCGAGAGCGCAAACGGAATCGCAAGCAGAACCATAACCACGGCAATCAGCGGGTACGACAGCTTGTGCCACAGCGCGATTCTGAGCCGCATGGTGTCGAATCCGCTTTGGCGAAGGTCGCGAATGTAGTGATCGAGCTGGCCAAAGTTCATCTCCTGCGACTGCAGGTCTTCCTTTTGGAAGTAGTCGGGAGGTTCGTGAATCTCGGGAAACAGCGTCTTCAGAAATTCGCGATATTGGGTCACATTCGCGCCCTGGATGTCGCGCACCCACCCGTTCTCGAACCGCCAGGAGTTTGATCCATCGTCCCAGGCGGCTCGCGCGGCGAAGATGCGCCGGGTAAGCGCAAAGTTCGATGGATCGAATTCGAAAACCGACAGGTTGGCGAACTCTTTCCTGTCGGGATCGAAAAACTGGTAATAGAAGATCCGCGGCAACTCGCCCTTTGTTGGCGAGCCGAAGATCCATTTCTGTTCGGGGTGCAGGTAGGTCTGCGGCGGACGCCCTTTGATCACGTTGCGCAGCGCCTCCTGCCGGCGGTTGGCCTGTGGCAGGTAGTATTCGCCAAAGAGGAATAGCGCAATGGCCAGCGCCATGGCGATCGAAACAATCGGAATCACCAGGCGGTAAAGGCTGATGCCGGTTGCTTTCATGGCAACGATCTCGCTATTGCGGTTGAGCACGCTGAAGCTGACCAGCGCAGCGATCAGCACCGCCAGCGGAGCGATCTGGTAGAGCATGCTGGGCGTCAAGTTGACAAGGTACGCGCCAACCGTCGCCATCGCAGGGTGATTGCGCAGAATATCGCCGATGAGATCGAAAAACGTGAAGACGATCATCAGCATCACAAACCCGGTCAGGACCACGCAAAACATGGTCAAGAACTCGCGCATGATGTACTCGTCGAGAATGCGCGGGAACACGCTGCGCGGCCTCTTCCGCTTGGCTCGCGGCTGCAATTTGTCAAATAACCCATTCAGCGGGAATCCGTTGGATTTGCCCGCAGTTGCAGGCTTGGGCGACCGGGCCACCCATGCTGCAATGGCAGAAAGGATGATGCCGCCGCTCGCCATCTGCCAAAGCAAGAAAATGCCGGCTGCGGCGAACAGCAGGTTGGCCGACCACACGGCAACAAATGCAGGCAATCTGCTCTCGTGGCCGAGAGCAACACCGGTCGACGATAGGAAGTAGTAAATGAACACCAGCAGAATGGTAAAAATGAATCCCGAGCTCTTGCCGCCCCGGCGCGACGCCACGCCTAGCGGAACACCCACCAGCATCAGCACCAGGCAGGCAACGGGATATGCGAAGCGATTGTGCAGCTCTATCAGAAGCCCTTTGGCGTCGGAAGCATTACTGCTGTCACGAATCCGCTGAAGCAGCACGCTCAGCGGCATCGCATAAAGCTTCGTGTCAAGGCGGCCAAGGTGCACATCGCTCTGCTGGCTCAGGACCAGCGGCATATCGGTGGTCGAAAATGTCGAGATGTTCGATTGCCCCGGCTGATCGGCCACGGTCTCATCGCGCAGTCCGTCCCGCAACCGCATCAGCAGCTCCTGGGTGTTGTCAGTTACCACCGTCGCAGTCGCGGCGGTTGTGATCAGCGGGTTCGCCGGATCGCTGACATCGGCCATGAAAACCTGGCGCCAGTTCGCCGCGCCAACGCCCGACCGCACGTCCTCAACATAGAGAACATGGTCTTTGAAATCCTCATAAAAGACGCCCGGCTGGATCTCATACGAGGCCTGTGACTTCTCCAGCGACTGCTCCATATCGATAATGGCCTGGTTGGCGCGCGGCGCCAGAAAGAGCGAATTCCCCAAGCCGAATAACGTGCCCGCAATGGCGACGATCGACGAGACGCGAACAAAGTAGCCGATGCCAAGGCCGGAAGCGCGCATCGCGATGATCTCGCTGTCCGCGGCCAGACGGCTCAGGCCCAGCAGAATGCCCCACAACACCGCCATAGGGATGGTCACCTTGAACAGGTTCGGCAGCGTGAAAAGAAATACTTCCGCCACGTCGGTCAGCGTGGAGCTGTTGCGCACCACCACCTCAAGAATGTGTGGTAGCTGAGGCATAAACAGAATGAAAGTGAAGAGCGCGCAGCCGATGAGCGTGAGGGAGATAATCTCGCCGAGAATGTAGCGGGTGAGGATGCGCACAGATAGGGCTCTCCGGTTAGTTTAGCGTGTTCGTGCAGTCATCGGCGCCGGGCGGTTGTCTACAGCCGGCAACCCCGGCACCCGCTGAACAAGTTTGCAAATGCTCCCGCAAACCACCCTAATGTCCCGCGCCAGGATGCCGATAGCGTCCTTATGTCCGATTGCACGGGATCGAACGAATCTCGGGCAAACGCGATCGAAAGACCTCGGGCAAATTATCAACGAAACTTGGAGGCCTCTGTGGCTAAGCACCGGCTCGCACTTCTCTGTATCTTTGCATGCCTCTTACCTTTGGCACATGCGAAAGAAAGTGGCGATCAGTACCCCAATGGAGCGGAAAACTGGTTCGCGGGCGCCGCTCCGCCTCCCGGCGCCTACTATGTCAACTATTTCGGCTTTTACTCAGGCAAGCTCAAAGACGGTTCTGGTCACGACGCCTCGCTGAATGGGGCCACTCCTTCTGTCGACGCGACCTTCGATGCGTTTCGCTTTGTTCAGGTCACCAGACTCAAGTTGCTCGGGGCCGATTACGCAGCACATGTGATCGTTCCGGTGGTGCACCAGTCGGTGAACCTGAATGGCCCTGCTTCTTACACGGGCGTCGGCGACATCATCGTCAATCCCGTCATTCTCGGCTGGCATCGGCCTGCCTGGCATGCCGTAACGGGGCTCGATGTCTTTCTGCCGACCGGGCATTACGACCAGAACGATGGGCGCGTGAGCATCGGAGCGAATTACTACGGATTCGATCCCCTGCTCGCATTCAGCTTGATGCCAAAGTCCGGATGGGAAGCCTCGGCGAAGCTGATGTACAACCTGAAAACCACAAATCCAGCCACGAATTACCACTCGGGTCAGGAGTTCCACGCGGACTACGCAGTCGGGAAACACATCGGCCGCTGGATGGTCGGAGCGACAGGTTATGCGCTGGCGCAGACCACCGACGACACCGTCAACGGCCAGATTGCACCCGCCGCCCCCGGGCTGTGGAACAGTGGACGCCGTGGAGAGGTTTTTGCGATTGGGCCCAGTGCTGGCTATACGAATTCGCACCACATGACCTTTATGGCTGACTGGCAACATGAAACACTGGTGAGCAATCGCTTCGGAGGAGACAAGCTCTGGTTCAAAATGATCATCCCGATTCCCGGCTTTCGGTCTGAGAACTGAGATTGATCGCCGGAACTGAAGCACGGCAGCCTGCAACCTGATCAGTCTGCGGGCTGCCACCCTCTCAGCCGCAGGCTGTTTAAGAGCACACACACTGAGCTCAGCGCCATCGCCGCCGCTGCCAGCCACGGCGTCAGCAGAATGTGAAACGCCGGGTAAAGCAAACCAGCGGCCAGAGGAATTCCAAGCAGGTTATAGCCCACGGCCCACCCCAGGTTCTGCCGCATTGTGCCCAGCGTCTGCCGTGCCAACGCAAGGGCCGCGGGAATCAACTTGGCCTGTGCGCGCAGAAGCACCACGTCGCCCGCTTCCTGTGCCAGATCGGCGCCTGTGCCCATTGCGATCCCCGCATCGGCCTGCGCCAGGGCAGCAGCGTCGTTAATCCCGTCGCCCACCATGGCCACGCGCAGTCCCGAGTGCTGCAACGCGCGAATCCGCTTGAGCTTGCCTGCTGGATCGAGCCCCGCTTCCACTTCCGTAATTCCTGCCTGCCTCGCAATCGGCTCTGCCGCGGCCGCTGAGTCGCCCGTCAGCATGATCACCCGCAGCCCCTCGCGCCGAAGCGCAGCAATCGCCTCCACTGCGTCGGGCCGCAGCGCGTCACGCGCGTCGAAGTATCCCGCGGGCGCGTTGTCCAGTGCCATCCACATCCGCGTCACTCCCGGCTCCGCTGCGCCATCCCCGGCCGGCAGCGGTATCGAATACTCGCGAAACAGCTCCTCATTCCCCAGCAGGCAATCGCGTCCTTCCA
>CAZKJB010000155.1:0-9235 GCA_964552975.1 uncultured Occallatibacter sp.
GAAAGAGCTGATGCAACAGCGGGTACCCCATGCCCAGAAGTAGAACGGCCGTCATACAAGAACCATCCTTTCGAGCGTGAGGGCGGCTGCAAGTGGGGCGCGGGCAGCGGTCAGGAACGCAGATGCCAACGTGACGCGTCTGCGTGGAAGCATCGAGCTAACTATATAGCAGCGCCAGTGCGATAGGCTGAATTAGATTGGGTTGCGGTTGTCGCGAGTCGAGCGCCGGCCCGCGAGCGGCCGAATGGAGCTCTGGTTCGAAAATGCAAAGGCTGATTGAAGGGCACAAACGGTTTCTTGCCGAAGTTTTTCCGGCGCGGAAGAGCCAGTTTCATTTGCTGGCGGAAAGGCAATCGCCGGAATGCCTGTTCATTACTTGCGCCGATTCGCGCGTGCTGCCGGATTTGATTCTCGGCACAGAACCGGGCGACCTTTTTATTGCGCGCAGCATTGGGAATGTTGTGCCCGTCACCAGCCAGGATGTGGACGGTGTGACGGCGACCATCGAATACGCGGTAGATGTGTTGAAGGTGAAGCATGTGATCGTATGCGGCCACTCGGACTGCGGCGCGATGAAAGCGGCGCTCAACAAAACGAGCCTCGTGAATTTACCCAAGGCGCGGCGGTGGCTCGAGCATGTCGAGGCAGCATTTCTCTACCAGCAGCCGTTGAATCCCGCCGATGGCGACAGCGCGGAGTTAGCCGCCTTGATCCGCGGCAACGTGGTGGCGCAGCTCAGGAATCTGCGCGCGCAGCCGCCGGTGGCGCGCGCCGTGATGGAGGGGCGGTTGTCAGTGTGGGGGTGGTACTACGACATCTTGACCGGCCGGATTGAGCAGTACGATGAGGCGCAGAAGAAGTTTTCGCCTTTGGCGGAATAAACGCGCTGCAAGTTCACACGCGGCGATCGTTACGCAACCGCTCCCGCACTCGCTGCGACGCGCGTGAGCGTCAGCACCGTAATGTCGTCGTCCTGGCCGAAGTTGACGGCAGCCTGAGCCGCTTGCTCCGCGGTGGGACGCGTTGCGAACAGCGTCTTGAGCCGGCCGAAGCTGTAGAGGTCGCCGTTCTGTGCCCTGGCCTCAAGCAGGCCGTCAGTATAAAGAGCGAGCTGGTCGCGTTCGCTGAGCTGAAGCCGCGTTTCTTCAAAGACAGCCTTGGGCAGAATGCCGAGCGGAAGCGTGCCGGGCATGGTGAGCTCCTGGTCATTGACGAACGGCGCGGGATGGCCGGCGCAGGCGATGGTGCAGGAACCGTCGCCGTCAAGACGCAGCGCGACCGCAGTTGCAAACCCGTTTTGCAGGCGGCCGAAGAGGCGGCGATTGAGGCCAGCGAGAATTTCGCCGGGGCTTGATGTGGTTTCAACCAGAGTGCGGACGGCGCCCACGATCAACGAGACAGCCATCGCGGCCTTGAGGCCTTTGCCGCTGACATCCCCGAGAACTACGAGCGTAGCGCCCTCTTCAAGCGGGATGATCTGAAAAAAGTCGCCGCCGACTTCCTGCGCGGGACGGTAGGCGCTGGTGAGGCTAAAGCCGGCAAGCGCGGGAATCGTCTCCGGGACGAGAACCTGCTGCAACTCGCGCGCGTTCTGGAATTCGCGCTCCATCGCAGTCTGGCGGCGGCGGCTGTCGATGGTATAGCGGATGACCGCGTAGACGATGGAGAAGAAGAGCAGCGTACGAAGAATAACGTTGAGGCTGAAGTGGTTGCCGTTCAGCTCGAAGAGAGATGATTCAATCTTGCCTGCAAGAGTCCAATGGGTATAGCGGATGCCTTGATCGGTAGCATTTTCGACCCAATAGACTGTGGCGCTGAGGAAGGCAAGGATGGCGACCATCCAACGGGCCGAGTCGAGGCGCTTGCGCTTGAAGATGGCGTAGGCGACAAGGATGACTGGAATTCCCTCAAAGAGGACCGACGGAAGGGTGGTGATGGCATCGGCAACCTGCGCCTGAATCTCGGTGATCACACTTGGGTAGAGATATGCCAAAGAACCATCGATCGCGGAGGAAGCGATGCCAATGATGGCGGCAAGCCGCGTGTAGCGGACGAGCCTGCGGTACTCATGCAGTTGCAAGAGCCAGATGAGGAGAAACCACCCGGACGCTTCACGGACGGCGATCGAAATCTGGACCAGCAAAAGTACGAAGGCCGAGGATAGGCCGAGCCAGACATTCAAGAACGACGTGTCGACCGTGAGCATCAGGGAATAGCCGCTGACCCAGAAAAGGAGCCACTGATCGCGGTCACGCAGCCAAGCGATCATGCTGAGCAGGCCGACCAATGTATAGAGCGACGCGAGGCCGAAATTGAATTGTTGACTGCGCAAGTGGCGGAAGTCCAGGTTGCCCTTGACTGCGGCGATTGTGTTGGAGTCGCCCAGGAGCGGAGCAGTCTCAAAACCTCCAAGGGTGCTTGGGTCGTTGGAGGCGAGCACGTTCTTCCAGACGCGAACAGCAAGGACGCCGTTGCGGATGGGTCCAAGTCCGTAGGTTTGGGCAGGACCGCCAGTGTAGAGAACCAGGTGAGGCGGCAGAGTGCCGAGATGCCCGACTTCGACGCCGTTCCAGTAGAGTTCGTATCCGTCGTCGATGTCGCGGATGAGGAGGGCGAAGTCAGGGCCGGCGCCGGGCGCGGGCGTCACGCTGATGGTGCGGCGATACCAGGCAAAGCCGGTGTAGCTCGGATGGGTTTGCGCGCCCCAGCCTTTGTCGGCCGTGAGCTGCTCCCAATGGGAGTCGTCGTAGCTTGGCGATGCCCAGGCGGGGTCGTCGCCAAGGTGGAACTGCCATGGACCGTCGAGCGGCACCGCGCCTTTGCCGAGGTTATCGATGACCAGCGTGTTCGGAGCCGGGGCGGAAGCGGCACGCACCTGCCCCGCGAGGGCCAAGGCGGCGCCAACAACAAACAGAATCTTGATGCAGGGGACCCATGAACACCGTGCAGGCATGCCGCCAATATACCGCGAGGCGGGCATGTTGAAACAGCATTCATTTTGGGGCGCTGTGACCGATCAGCGTCGGGTGCCGGGGCAAGTTCAGCCCAATATTTCGCGGGCCGTGCGAAGGTGACGGAGCTTCGCCGCATAGGATTTCCAAACGAGTTCGATCGACGCAGGAACCGGCGGCGTTCGACTTCGAGGTGCGGCAGTCAGGCGGCCGTTGCTCTGGTGCGGAGGAGCGCGGACTTTACGTATTCGTACGAGTGATGAATTTGCGCAGCCTGTGCGGTGAGCACCTCGCGTACGGGCAGAGGCAAAGACGTGTCAATCGCTTTGATATACGCTTCTTCGGCTTCATCTTCGGCCTCGGCAGCGGTGGCCAGAAGCGCGTGATCGCCGGCGCGCAATTTGGCCTTCAGTTCGGCCCACGCGCGCCGCACGGCTCCAACGGCGGTCCCGCTATCGCGCATATCGCTGACGCCTTCCTGATTGAGAATGGCTCCAAGTTCGCCGCGAAACTCCGCGCGCTTCAGCGATTCGACAAAGAAGAAACGCCGCAAAGTCAGGTTCTGGAGATTTTCTCCGATTTCGACGAGAGCTTCCTGACTATCGATGAGATGTTGAATAACGCTGTGAATTGCGGCTTCGGCTTGCACGCGTTCAGGGGTAAGACGCACCATGATCAACTCCGGAGATTAAATGGCCGAGCGGCTTTCTGCTTGCGATGTCGTGCTTGTAATGGCTTGCTGAGAGTTTGCTTGCGGTCAACTCACGTGCGACCGAATCAGCGCGATCGACGGGCATACGAAAGGCGTACGAGCGGTCCAACATCTGAAAAACAGCGATGTTGGTTTTGTTTTCTAACTAAGGTGTGCAAGACCTGGCCCACCCTGCGACTCGCGTCGCTGCATAAGACATATGAAGCCAGATCGAGCTAAACGGTTGCATAACAAGGTTGACGCAAGAGATGCGGCGTGTGCAGGCAAGGTCCGGCGGCTGCCATTGAAATTCTCCTTCGCCGCCGGCGAGAGAGGGAAATCGCGAAAACTCCCGCCCTTGCCTGAACGTTTTGCGCCTCGGCAAGCGGAAAGCAGGCCATTGCGCTGCCCAGATTGGAGTTGGGTTTTGATGGGGCGGTTGCCCGATGAGCGTGGGCTAAAAAAGGCGAACTGCAATATCGGGCCGCTGCAGCGATCTCAAGATCAATTCTCTTCAAGAAACAATTTGAGAAGATCAAAGAATCAATCATCTCATGACGCTTTAGTGTGCTCCCGGTGGCGGCGCAGCGTTCTTGGGCTGTTTTTTGAACAGCCAGGTTGCCGCCGCGCAAATCAGCGCCAGGACAGCAGTCCAGCGGAAGACATCGACGTAGGCCCTCAAGGCGGCCTGCTGCTGCATCAGTCCGTAGATGAAACCGAAGGAGCCGGGGCGCGCGCCGCCGGGGCCGATGCGATGGCCGAGATAGGCGGCGATTTGCGCGGATTTCTGCTGCAGGACTGCTCCGGAGGGAGTGAGATTGGCGCCGAGGTAGTTCTGATAGAGATCGGCGCGGCGGATGAGCGCGGTCGTGGCCATGGCGATGCCGATCGATCCGCCGATGTTGCGCAGCATATTGAAGAGGCCGGTGGCGTTGCCCATGTCGTTGCGGGAGATGGTGGAAGTGGCCATGGTGGCCAGCGGCACAAAGACGAAGCTGAGCGCAAAACCGGTGACCAGAATGGGAATTAGCAGCGTGTAGGGACCAATGTCGAGACTGACCGTGCCGAAGATGAAGGAACAGACAGCAAAGCCGAGGAATCCGAGGCAGAGCAGTTTGCGTGGATCGACGCGCGAATTGAGAAAGCCGATGATCGGCGAACCAACAAACGATCCGATGCCGCGCGGGCCGACGACGAGGCCGGCGGTGAATGCCGTGTAACCAAGAATCTCCTGGTAGTAGAGCGGAAGAATTGCGATGGTGATGTAAATGCACATGCCGAGCATGGCGATCATGAACAAGCCGGTACGAAAGTTGCGGTCTTTGATGACGTGCAGATCGACCAGGCCCTTGGGATTCGCCCACGATCGCCAGATCCATCCGATGAACGCGACAACGAGAGCGGCCACCGCCCAGCGAACCCACACCGCGCCGAACCAATCGTCTTCCTGACCTTTGTCGAGGACGATCTGGAGGCAGCCGGTCCACACGATGAGCAGGCCGAAGCCAATGTTGTCGAATGCACTCACCTTGGCGTTCTTGATGTACGGCGGATCGTGGATAAAGCGGGTAATCATGATGACGGCAAGAATGCCGACGGGAATATTGATGTAAAACGCATAGCGCCAGCTCCAGGTATCGGTGAGCCAACCGCCAAGCGTTGGACCGAGCACAGGAGCGACAACGATGCCCAGGCCGTATGCGGCCATGGCCTTGGATCGGTCTTTGACCGAGAAGCTTTCAAGCAGGATGGATTGCGAGAGAGGCTGCAATGCCCCGCCGCCCGCGCCCTGCATGACGCGAGCCAGCAGAATGACGCCCAGCGAAGGAGCCGCGCCGCAGAAAAACGACGCGACCGTAAAAATAATGACGCAGGTGAGCAGAAATCTCTTGCGGCCAAAGCGGCGCGCAAACCAGTTGGAGGCCGGAAGGATCACTGCGTTTGCTACCAGGTAGCTGGTGAGTACCCACGTCGCCTCGGAGTTCGAGGCGGAAAGCGATCCCGCGATGTACGGCAATGCCACCGAAGCAATGGCCGTGTCGAGCACCTCCATGAAGGTAGGCAGCATCACCGACACCGTCACGAGCCACGGGTTGACGCCCTGGCTGAGCGGGTAGCGAGCTTGAGCGGCTTCTGTGGGCATTCCGGGAGACCCATTCGAGAGTAAACGATGGGGTGATTCAGCGGTTGTGACCCGGACCACGGCGGCATCGCGCGGTCCGGCCTAGGATTCCTCGATGAAAGAGTCCGCAGCACCGTCCCACTTCGCGCCTTGACACAGCGAGCCCGGGCCTTGATGCTGTACAGTTCCGGTTCTTTCAGTTTGCTGACCAGGGGGCCTCGGTTTTGCGGGTTCGCGTCTTCTATCACGACAAATGTTTTGACGGCGCTTGCTCAGCCTCCCTGTTCACGCGCTTCCATCGCGAGCGGATTACGCCGGACGCGAGCTACGAGTATCACGGACTGGTGCATCGCGCCGGAGCACTCTTCGATGAGAACGAGTTCACCGGCGACGAAAATGCGATCGTCGACTTCAAATACTCGGCCTCGCCGCGGATTACCTGGTGGTTCGATCATCACCAGTCGGCATTTCTAACGCGCGAAGATCACGAGAATTTTCTGGCCTGCCAGCGCGACCCTGTTTGCGGCGCTCATAAGTTTTTCGACCCCGATTACACTTCGTGCACGAGTTTTCTGGCGCACATTGCTCAAACGCGCTTCGGCTTCAACACCGCTCCTGTGGCCGACCTGATTCATTGGGCCGACATCGTGGACGGCGCGAAGTACGAGAGTCCGGAGGCGGCGGTGGAGATGGCAGCGCCCGCGATGAAGCTGACGCTCATTATTGAGTCGACACAGGACCCGCAGTTTATTCCTCGGCTTATTCCGCTGCTCACCGAAATGCCACTCGCCGAAGTCCTGAAGCAGCCGTTTGTGGCCCCGCTGCTCGAGCCTTTGCTTGAACGCCACCGGCAAGCTCTGGAATTGATCCGAAGCCGCAGCGAAGAGCGCGATGGAACCATCTTCTTCGACATCACCGACCATCCCCTCGAGGGATTCAACAAGTTCATCCCTTACTATTTGCATCCCCAGGCCACGTATTCGATCGGATTGTCGAAGTCCAGCTTCCGTACGAAGGTTGCAGTGGGATCGAACCCGTGGACGAAGATGGACCCGGCGAAGATGGTGAACCTTGCGCAGATTTGCGAACGCTACGGCGGCGGTGGGCATGCGCGCGTGGGCGCCATCAGCTTTCCGCCTGACAAGGAAGCCGATGCGCGTAAGGCGGCCATGGAGATTGTGGCCGAGTTGCGAGAAACAGGGACCAAGGGACCAAGGGAACAAGGGAACTAGAAGTCGTTGCAACTTTTCGACTTTCGCTTTTGGCTCCGTCCGATCGGCTCCTGGCCTGGATCGACATAATGAGCGAATATCTTTTTGCCTACGGAACCCTGCAGCCGCACTGCGTGCCGGTGAAGATGGCGCCCATCGTCGCGAAGATGCGGACTGTCGGCAAAGGTTACGTCTACGGTGTGCTCTACGATCTTGGAGGCTATCCCGGCGCGGTGCCCAACGCCAATTCGGAGAACAGAATAATTGGGACCGTGATGGAACTGCCGGACGACGCCAGCGTCCTCGGCCAGCTCGACGTTTACGAGGGCTTCGATCCTGAGGCTCCGGAGGCCAGCGAATACATTCGCGAGCAGCGCACGGTGGAGATGGCTGCAGGCGGCGAATTGGAGTGCTGGTTTTATCGGTACATGTTTAAGCCGGATCCGGCGCAGGCAATTGCGAACGGGGTGTGGAGGAAAGACAGGGGTCAGGAGTAGGGGTCCGAAGGTGCGAGAAGCGGACTTCACTCTGGTTTGGTGGTTTGGCAGCCTGACCTCAGCCGCGGCGCCACTTTTGATCGTTAAAGCCCGAGCTCCCCTGCTCGCTTTCTCATCGCCTCAATGCAAAATCCGATGTGCGCATCGAGATCGATGCCGAGTTCCTGCGCGCCCTGGATGATGTCCTCGCGGTGAACGGCGCGAGCGAATGCCTTGTCTTTCATCTTCTTTCTCACGCTGGCCGTTTCCACATCTGCGATCGCCTTCGTCGGCTTCACAAGAGCGCAGGCCGTTAGAAATCCAGCCAGTTCGTCGCAGGCAAACAGCGCCTTGGCCAGATGTGTTATGCGCGGCACACCGGAATACTGCGCGTGGCCCAGAATCGCAGTTCGCAACTCTTCAGGCCAGCCTAGCCGCTCGAGCTCTCGAACGCCGACGAATGGGTGCTCCTCCGCCGTCGGATGGCGTTCGTAGTCAAAGTCGTGAAGCAGAGCCGTTGTGGAATAAAGCTCGACGAGCGCCGTCTGCTCCTCGCCTGCGAGGCCACGCCGGGCGGCTTCCTGCTCGCCATACTCCCGAACGCAAGCCTCGACCGCCAGCGCGTGCTTGCGCAGGCTTTCGCTCTGGGTCCAATCCGTTAACAGTTGCCAAGCATCTTCGCGTCCAAAACCGGCTGGGGCGGCACTCATTTTTTCCTCGTGTTGATCAACTTGGTTCGCGTTTCCTGGGGATTCGTTGGGAGTTGCTTGTGAATCTTCGGTTTGTCCCTAAATTTCTACTTGACAATTATGGTTCCATGATTGAAAGTAGCACCAATCTCGGTGCAGATTGCACCTCGGGGCCCAATGCTCTGGCGCTCCCGCACATCCAGGATGGCTACATCTATTGTGAGCGTGGAGACACGCGAAGTGGTTCGGTGTGAGTACTGCAGACTAATGCAGTATAGGACCAGCAACTCTCTTTGCAGACGGTGCCATAAACCCCTCGATATTGAGGAACCGGTGCACCTGTCTCCACAGCTGGTGATCAGCCAGCCCGTACCGGACGTTCAGGAAGCTGGGCTGCAAGTGGCGGCGCAAGTGCGCGAATTGCGCCGGGCGCGCCATTTGAGCCAGCGCCAACTGGCAGGGCGGATGTTGGTGCCACGCACCTATATCTCCAAAATTGAGAACGGCAAGGCAATCCCCACACTGGGTTCGCTGGAGCGGTTGGCCACGGCCCTGGGCGTGGAAGTGCGCCAGCTGGTTCGCGACGCCCGCAGCCGGCGCGACGAGGAGGTCACCTCGATTTTGAGCGATCCCTTCCTTGCCGAAGTTGCCGAGTTGCTGCCGCATCTGGATTCCCTGCACCGGACGCTGTTCTTTGGCGCGGTGCGCGATTCTGCGATGGGCCGCCGCCGGAGCGCCTAGAACGGCGCTTTTCAAGGGCTTTGCGGTGGGGCTGGCGGTCTTCGTCAGCCTTGCCGATTCATCGCCGTTCCACAAGGCCAGCGGCCACGACCCACGCATAATGCATCCAATTGCAGTATTGAGGGAAATGCTATAGGGTCGAAGGTAGGACTCCCCGGTTCCGGCCTGCTGGCTTACTTCATCCCAACCGGAGAGTCGTTCACGCGAAGAGCAGCCCTTTGCCTCCATTTGGGAGTTAACTCCGCAGGCGCCGCTCGGTGGCACACTTTGAGGACCCGCGTGGAAGCAGCAATTGCAATTTAGAGGCGAGTCTTTGTCTCCACTACCTACCTTGCGTATCGATGAGCTGACAGC
>CAZKJB010000156.1:0-9233 GCA_964552975.1 uncultured Occallatibacter sp.
GAGAATAGGCAAATGGCAACCAAGAAAGCAGCCAAGAAACCAGCGAAGAAGGCAGTCAAGAAGACCACCAAGAAGGCCGCCAAGAAAAAGTAGTTGATCGAACAAACCCAAAGGCAACACTCAAAGGGGGACGCTTAAAAGCGTCCCCCTTGGTGTTTTGGCGCGAGGAATCAGATTTCCTGTTTCAGGAAGAGCCCATTTTCCTCCAGACCCTTGAAACCCGCGCCAATTGCGGCTCCCAGCGGTTTTCGATAGGTGCGAACAGATCACGGGCCTCTTGAACACCGTACACTGCAGATGAAAAGAGAGCCGAGAAGAGAATCATGACTCGCCGACGTTGGATTGCCGAACATTGGGATGAAGCCACCGCGACGATTGTCGGCGGACAGGCCGAACATCTGGTGCGCGTGCTGCGCGCTCAGCCAGGAATGGAAGCGGATGTCGTCGCAGGCGGCCGCGTTTTTCATGCTGAGGTGGCCGCGATCACTCTCGCTGGGGATGCCAGCGAAGTCCGGTTCAACCTCGCGGCAGAGCTCCAGGCTGACCCCGCTCTACCCGTTACTTTGGTGTTAGCCATTTACAAGTTCGATCGGATGGAGTGGGCGATTGAGAAGGCCACAGAGCTTGGCGTTGCCGCTCTCGTACCCGTAGTTGCGCGGCGAACTGAGAAGCATTTGGCTCATGCGGCAGACAAGCGCGCTGAGCGGTGGCGCCGCATTGCGCACGAGGCGGCACAGCAGGCGCGACGCTCCGATGTACCTGTGGTGCGCGATCCCGTTTCGCTATCGGCGCGCGTGCGAGAAGCTTCCGTGTCGACGCGCATCGTGCTTGCAGAGCAGGAGCGCACTACAACACTGCGTCAATCGGTCCAGGAAGCCATTGAGGCAGCCAAAGCCGAAATGCCTTCACTCGAAATCGCTATTGGACCAGAAGGCGGATGGGCTTCTGAGGAAGAAGCTCTGTTCGACGCCAACGGTTGGCGTGCCGCATCGCTCGGCCCGCGCATCGTCCGCGCTGAAACAGCGGCAATCGCCGCGCTTGCGGTTATCGCCTCTTGCCTGGAGTGATCGCGGCAGATCAGACTGAATCAGAATCCGTCAACTGCCGACCCGCGATGTGGAAAATCGGGGGGCAATTCCGATTCGTTCAACGGGTTCACAGATGCGCGTAGTGGAGCATAAGTCCCGCGAGCGCCCCCCCAGCGAGATCACCAACGATTGGGATTGGCGCATAGCGCCAGTTCGAGCCGCCCTTGCCGGGAATCGGAAGCAATGCGTGAACAAGTCGTGGTCCCAAGTCACGTGCTGGGTTGATGGCATAGCCTGTCGTGCCACCGAGCGAGAGCCCGATGCCCCAAACCAGGCTTCCTACGAGCCACGGGCCCAATCCAGCCGCCGGGCCGTTCATCGCCACGCCGTGTGAGAAAATCGCACCCGCCACCACCACCAGAACAGCCGTGCCCAACAGCTCGCTGAAGATGTTCGCCAGAGGGTTGCGCACCGCCGCGTTAGTGCAAAAGATTCCCAGCTTGGCCGCGGGATCGGGCGTGAGCCGCCAGTGCGGAGCGTAATGCAGGGTCATTAGCGCGGCGCCACTCATCGCACCCAACATCTGGGCCGACCAATAAGTGAGCAATTGACCATAGTCCCCACTCGCCACTGCGTTGGCCAGCGTGATCGCAGGATTCAAATTGGCGCCAGGGCTGCCAAACGCCTGCGCGACTACCACACCGCACAGAACGGCTAGCGCCCAACCGGTGGTGATGACCATCCAGCCCGCATCCGCGGCGTAAGACTTTCGCAGCGTCACGCCGGCATTCACTCCGTTGCCGAGTAGCACCAGTACCAGCGTGCCCATAAATTCGCCGAACCAGACAGAATGCATCCAATCGTCCTTATGAGAGTCGTTCTGATCGCAAGGTCATCAAACGAACAGACCACGGCCAGGTAATCAATTTGCGGAACCCAAGCATTCTCTACTGTCCAGCCAGGTTTCGCCAAGGGCGTGCATGAGTCGATACCCGCTTGGCCAAAATCGAGGTAACGATTGGATCGGCTCGCTCTGGAACCGATACCCTCAGAGGAACAGGCCGACCGGCCTCTGTAATTCCTGCAACAGGCGGTGCATGAGTAGACTTTTTGGCGGCGCGGTTCAATAGTGGTGGAGAATTTAGCAGGAGAAGGACCATGACTCAAGGAGTTTTTGTTGGACTCTCGACGATCGACATTGTTTATAGCGTTGACGAGTTTTCTTCGGGCAACGTAAAGATCACTGCCAATACCCAGGATGTCTTTGTCAGCGGTCCCGCCACCAACGCATCAATCGCTTTCGCCTCCCTTGGGGGCCGGGCCTCCTTGGTCACCGCAGTTGGGTGTCATTCACTTACTCACGTCATCAAGGACGAGCTCAAACTGAACGCCATCCAACTCGTCGATCTCAATCCCGCATTTGATTCGGTCCCTGTCATCTCCTCCGTTTCCGTTGACCGTGGCGGGAATCGCAACGTAGTCTCCGCCAACGGAACCAGAATTGTCACGCCGCCCGCTGCAATCGATACGTCTCTTCTTGAACAGGCGGGAATCGTGCTTGTCGACGGTCACTACATGCAGGCGTGCCAGGCTTGGGCCAAGGCTATGCGCGATCGCAAAAATCCGGTTGTCTTCGACGGAGGGAGTTGGAAAGATGGCACCGACGAGCTCCTCAAGGATGTGAGCATCGCGATTTGTTCGGCCGACTTCCGGCCACCTGGATGTGCTTCCAAAGACGATGTTATCCAATCGCTCAGGAATTCCGGAGTCGCAAACATTGCAATTACTGACGGGGCCGAACCTATTCATTTCCTTTCCGGAAGCTCTTCTGGGACGTTGCGTATCCCCGAGGTCGAAGTCGTCGACACCATGGGCGCTGGAGACGTCTTTCACGGAGCGTTTTGTTTTTTTGCCCTAAATGGCCGCGGATTCGTTGAGGCCTTGGCCGAAGCGGCAGCAATCGCCGCCGAGTCCTGCAGATTTCACGGAACGAGAGAATGGGCAAAAGCTCAGCGCACAACGAATCCCGCACCTACCGCATAGCGCCGCTGCCCAACGGATCGGTCTTCTCGGATCACTGTTTCGCCGGTGTCGGTTCCGTCGTCGGAATCGTTCCTTCATACCGCGTCCAATGGGCCAGCAACTCGCTCACCACTTCATGCCCCACACGATATGCGGCCTCAAGCGCCGGCAAATAGGCCGCGTACGCGCCGATCCTCTGCCTGGCCAGGCTCTCGGATGCGCTCAGGCCCACCGGCTGACGGTCATAGTTGCTCACTGCACGTAACACCAAGACGCGATTGATGTCCACGCGCCCCGCCCGTGCCAGGAATTCAATCGACTGCAAAGTTCCGGTGTCCTCCATGGCCGTAGTCGCAAATACGCCTTTGCCGCCCGTGAAATAAGGGACCCATTGCGCGGCCCAAGCGTCCATAAGCTTGCCGTGAAAGTAGGTAGACGACGAAATCTCGTCACCCATGGCGACAGACGGCGGTCGCTGCGCGGCGGCTCCATCAAAATGACTTCGAATCTCTTTCAGCTTGTCCGAATCGTCGAGCGGCGTCGCGCTTGTCAGATTGAAAGCCCAGTTGGCTAGACCCGCATTCAATTTGTAGGCTTGACCATCCAGTGGATCCGCGGGGGTCTCGAAGGGCAGCTTCTTACGCAGCGGCAGATACCCGGTCGACCAATCCTGCGGTATTTCTCGCGCATCGATCTCATAGCCCAGGTCGCCGTCGACGATCCAACGCGCCCAGACTGCTGATCCTAAAGAAACCTGATCGGGACAACCACCTGCGATGCCAGCGACGATCCAGTACGCGTGACTGAAGTCAAAGCGCGGGTCGAGTCCGACAGCCATTACTGTCGAAGCAGCATGAGCGGTGCCTTGCCCGGTAAGCACAGCCATCTCGCCTTGATCGTTCATGCGCACCGCGTGGTAGCCGGCGGGCAGCGGATAAATCCGGTCCAAGTGATCGCGTTCCACCCAATATTGCAATTCGCCGGGTGCGTCTCCGGCGTCGGCACCGACTTCGAACATCGCCAACACGACGACCTTTACCGGTATGGTTCGCTGTTGGCAAACCGCCGCATTGGCAAAGGCCACTAGCAGAAGAAGTGGAGAAAGAAACAGTTCGCGCTTCGTCATTGATTCAGATAGTACTCGAGATACGTGGCCGACCGAGCGGGGAACTGGAAACTACTTATTGAATCGGCGATAGTATGTGAGGGAAGGGGACCAGCGTGTGCGGATTGCAAAGGGAATCTCGGTTTGCATCCTGTTGGCATTGGCGGTTGTGACAGGTGCTGT
The DNA here is from genome assembly GCA_964552975.1 of uncultured Occallatibacter sp. Taxonomy (GTDB): domain Bacteria; phylum Acidobacteriota; class Terriglobia; order Terriglobales; family Acidobacteriaceae; genus Telmatobacter. Next base: position 4,339 of record CAZKJB010000156.1, read on the forward strand.
GGCGCAGCAAACCAAGGCGTCGGGTGGTCGCTGGGCCATTGTGATTCATGGCGGCGCAGGCGACATCGACCGCGCGAAGCTGGGCACGGCCGGTGATGCAGCCTATCGCACGGCGCTTGCCAAAGTTGTGCATGTGGGAGCTGCGGTTCTGGATCGCGGAGGCTCGTCACTCGATGCTGTTGAAGCCGCGATCCGCGTTTTCGAGGACGATCCACTCTTCAATTCTGCACGTGGAGCGGTCTTCACGGCAGCGGGTACGACCGAGCTCGACGCCGCCATCATGGACGGCGCAACACTCCATGCGGGCGCCGTTGCCGACGTCACCCATACTCGTTACCCCATTACTCTGGCTCGTGCGGTCATGGAGAAGACGCCCTACGTTCTCATGGTTGGTCCCGGCGCTGACGCCTTTTCGATTCAATCCGGGATGGAGCAAGTCGATCCGAGCTATTTCTTTTCGGAGAGCCGCTGGCAGTCGCTGGTCAAGCAACTCGAGAAGGAAGGCAAACCCGTGCCGCCTCGTCCCGCCGGCGCGCCCCCGTTAGGTGCAGTGGTGCCTGTCGCACAGCTTCAGGAGTCTGCGGATACTCATCGTTACGGAACGGTGGGCGTCGTAGCGCTCGACCGGAGCGGCAACATCGCTGCGGGAACATCGACAGGTGGCTTGCAGGGCAAGTTGCCCGGGCGCGTGGGCGATTCTCCCCTCATTGGCGCGGGCACCTTCGCCTCCAACCAATCCTGCGCTGTGTCTGGCACCGGGATAGGCGAGTATTTCATCCGCTATACCGTCGCGCGCGAGGTTTGCGCGCTGGTGCAATACAAGGGGCTCTCCTTGCAACAAGCCACTGACGAGGTCATCCACAAGAGGCTCGCCCCCATTCACGGAGACGGCGGTGTCATCGCGATCACTCCTGACGGCCAGCTCGCCTGGAGCTTCAATACCTCCGGCATGTTTCGCGCTCGAATGGCTGAGGACGGCAAAATTGAAGTTCACATTTATAACGATGAGCCGTGAATCGCGCGATTGGTTCAGAGATGAGGCCGCACTCAGCCGTGTCAAACTCAGATAACCTGTCTCTATGACGCTTGAATTCACGACCTCATACATCACGGACGCCCTCTCGCTATTCCGCTACTACAAGGGGCTTGCCGAGCGCGCGATGGAGCAGGTAACCGACGAGCAGCTTTTCGCCGTACTCGATCAAGAGGCTAACTCGATCGCGATCATCGTGAAACACATGGCAGGCAACATGCGTTCGCGTTGGAGCGACTTCCTGACCACAGCCGGGGAGAAGCCGTCCCGGAATCGCGATAGCGAGTTTGTCGATCCTCCCGCGACACGCGGGGCGCTGCTTGCGGATTGGGAGAACGGCTGGGCGCGCCTTTTTTCAGCGCTTGAGCCTCTCACCGAGGCCGATCTTGCCCGTGCTATTACGATTCGTGGCGAACCTCACTCCGTGATGCAAGGCATCAATCGGCAGTTGGCGCATTATCCGCATCATGTGGGGCAAATCGTTCTGCTCGCAAAGCATTTCGCATGGGACCATTGGAAATCGCTGAGCGTGCCGCGGAACCGGTCGGCGGAGTTCAATCAAAAGGTCGCGGGGGGTGAACTCAGTCAGAGATAGCCAGATCCTATCGCGCCGATCGATGACGAGTGTGGATCTGGCCACCGTTTCCGGGCGCGTCGCTACCGGATCGCTTCAAACCGCTCTTGAGAGCAACTGCAAACTGGACAGCTTTCATCTTCATCATGAGTCTTCGAAGTGTAACCGCAAACAGGGCAAACAAAGAACTCCCGAGCGGCCCCAATCCAGGAATCTTTCTTTCCGGATTCAATCAATGCAACCGCCTCCGCGTAGAGGCGTGCGTGCACCTTTTCTGATTCCAATGCGCCAACAAAGGCGCGAATTACTGTCTTATTCCGACGCTTTCTGGCTTCTTCCAGGACCTCAGGATACATGTGATCGATCTCGTGCTGCTCGCCTTCGAGCGCGTTCTTCATGTTCGCGAGGGTGTTCTTTACTTCGACTTGCTGCAGCGCGCCCCATGGTTCCACGCCAAGCTGCTTGATCGCCCGGGCGTGACTTGAAGCATGGATATGCTCAGACCAGGCCGCGGCACGGCATAGACTTGCGGCGCCGTGCATTTGCTCGGCATCTGCTTGTGCGGCAAAGGCGAGGTACTTGGCCTGAGCGTTGGTTTCATCTTGAAAGGCGACCAAAAGATTCTGAATCGCGGTTTCGTCCTGCACAGAAATCTCGACCACTGGATTGCCTCACAATTCCCATTCCAACTTTGCTCAAGAGCTTACGCGCGCCAGCTGTCTTCGGCTGTGATCTAGCACACAGTCGGTTCGACGGGTCGCGCAGTGCGCCACACAATCGGATCCTTAATACTCCCTGTAGAATGTTGCGCATGGAGACCGTTCAATACAATCTGACGCAAAGCAGTATTCCGCAGGCCTGGTACAACATCCAAGCCGATCTGCCCAAGCCATTGGCGCCGGTCCTGCATCCCGGCACTCTGCAGCCGATCGGCCCCGCCGATCTGGCTCCGCTATTTCCCATGAGCCTGATACTCCAGGAAGTCAGTACGGAACGGGAAATCGAGATTCCCGAGCAGGTGCGGCAGATCTACGCGCAATGGCGTCCTTCGCCACTCATTCGTGCGCGCCGCCTCGAAAAGTCTCTCGACACGCCTGCGCGAATTTATTACAAGTACGAAGGCGTCAGTCCGGCTGGCTCGCACAAACTGAATACTGCGGTTGCGCAGGCGTATTACAACCAGCAGGAAGGCGTCACGCACCTTTCCACCGAAACCGGCGCTGGCCAGTGGGGCTCTGCGCTATCCATGGCCTGCTCTTTCCTCGGCCTGCATTGCCGCGTTTTTATGGTCCGCGTCAGTTACGACCAGAAGCCGTATCGCCGCGCTCTCATGGAAGCATTCGGAGCGTCGGTCACCGCTAGCCCCAGCACAGAGACGGAGTCAGGGCGCGCCGTTCTTGCGGAGCATCCGCACTCGAACGGCTCGCTTGGAATCGCCATCTCCGAGGCCGTCGAAGTGGCCGCCAAAGATCCTCAAACCAAGTATGCGCTCGGCAGCGTTTTGAATCACGTCCTCCTGCACCAGACGGTTATCGGCCTGGAAGCGATCGAGCAGATGGCCTTGGCCGGCGACGAGCCCGACGTCATCATTGGCTGCACCGGCGGCGGATCCAACTTTGCAGGCCTTGTGATGCCTTTCCTGGGGCGCAGGCTCAAAGGCAAATGTCATGCCCGCATGATCGCCGTTGAGCCTGCAGCGTGTCCGAGCCTCACCAAGGGCCGATTCACTTACGACTTCGGTGACACCGGGCATCTCACCCCGCTCGTCAAGATGCACACACTCGGCAGTACGTTTATCCCTCCAGGAATTCACGCTGGCGGCCTTCGCTACCATGGCATGGCGCCGCTGGTGTCGCATGTCATCGATCTCGGGCTGGCCGACGCCGTTACCGTGCAACAACTCGACGCTTTCGCGGCCGGCATTCAGTTTGCCCGCGCTGAAGGAATCGTTCCGGCACCCGAAGCCAATCACGCGGTCGCCGAGGCTATCCGCCAGGCCATCGAAGCCAAAGCGGAAGGCAAGCCACGCACAATCCTCTTCAATCTCAGCGGCCATGGTCACTTTGACATGCAGTCCTACATTGACTACCAGGCCGGCAAACTGGAGAACTACGAATATCCGGCGGAAGAAATCGCCATGGCGCTCGCGGGCCTTCCCGCGATCGCGTAAGCGGCCAGGATACGGTTCCGATTACCTCGATCACGTTTTCGGCCAATCGCAGTCCATCCATTCTCCGCCTCTCCGCGTCCAAAAAGGATGTCGGATGCCGTCTAGTCGGGCGGACTGCTTTCTTAGACATATCAATTCCAGCAGGAGGCAATTATGCATATGCGAATGCAAGCGGCGATCTTGGCTCTGGCCTCGTTAACCGTAACCGCGATCCATGCGGAGACTGACGTAGCCGCGAGTGTCTATGGCGCATTCAGCGGTGCTACGAAGGGAAACGGAGTTGCAGAGAGTCCATCCAATTCCGCGGGCGGTTTAATTGAGCTGCGTCATATTTCCAACCCCCTCGTCGGATGGGAAGCCACGTACTCCTACAACCGCGCCAATCAGGTTTACACAACGTCTTGCGGAGCAAACGTCACTTGCGTGCCCACGACCGCGGCAGCGGTCAGGGCAGATGCGCACGAAATCACCGGCGACTGGGTTGCTTCTGTGCATGTCTCGAATCTCAGGCCGTTCGCGCTGCTTGGTGTCGGTCTGCTCTTGAACGAACCCGCCAGCGGTCAAACCAACGCCACCAGTTCTGATACGGGTGTATTTGTCTACGGCGCGGGGCTCGATTGGGGACTATTGCCGCACCTTGGAATTCGTTTTCAATATCGCGGTAACCTTTATAAAGCTCCCGATGTCAGCAGGCTCTACACCTCGACCAATGCGTTTACACATACAGCGGAGCCTGTCCTCGGCGCATACTTCCGGTTCTAACGGATTCGCGCCACCGCTGTGTTACCGTTTCAATAAGGTATCTGCGTGCGGGGCTTGGCTCGTCGCGTTTGGCTTCAGATGGCGGCGATGGCTGGCAAGTGATTGCGATGCAGAGACATCGGGGACAGCGGGTAGAAGCAAACGAATGCACCAGCAGCCGGAATCGTCATCGTCTACGCTCAGCGTGAGTCCGGCTCCCTTGTCTGTGCCGGAATCGGCTCATGCTCCGGACTCGTCCTCCGCATCGCACCCGCCACATCGCATTCCCCGTTGGCTTGAGCGCATCGAATTGTTCTTGCGAGTCGTGTTGCGCTTGTACATCGGTCTTGCCATCTGCTACGCGCCGTGGTCGCATA
>CAZKJB010000157.1:0-9230 GCA_964552975.1 uncultured Occallatibacter sp.
ATTGCTTTTGCGAGCCATAGCAACTCCTATGAAGTTGGGGTGCGGCGTTGCCGCGAATTCAAGCAGGATTCGCGCGTAGGCCGAACGGTTTCGAGCCTCTTCGAGGCCGGCGTGGTCGCTGATCGCTTCACCCAGGTCGGAGAGCTTGCGCTTCAACCACCATCCCAGTGGACTGAACCAGGTGAGTGCAGCGTAGAGCGATGCCAGCAACTGCCAGTAGAAATCGCGATGGAAAACATGGGCGCGCTCATGAGCGAGAACGACACGAAGTTTTTCCTGATCCCATTCCGCATAGTCCTCTGGCAACAGAACGCCCGAACCGACAGCTAAGGGAGATAGAACGCTGCGGCTGAAGCGGACTTTGACATCTGCGTGCTGGCCGGCAGTGTCACCGAGGACTGCGGGCGCGATGGGCATGGACCCATGCCAGAGACGCAAGATTGAAGCCAGGCCGCAAAGGAGCCGGATCAAGAATGCGGCGGCAACTATGACATACAGACCGATCGCGATATTCACCCACACTGCCCGTGGAACATTGCGGAGTCGTTCGACCAGAGAAGGATCGAGAGAAGTAGCGGCGGACCTGAATCCGCTTGAAGTCGCAGGGGCGGGTGGTTGAACCGGCGCGGCAAAATCGTTTGGAGTTGGCGCGGGGTTCTCAGGCAAAACGGGTGGGGGCGCGCCGCCAGGCTCAGCGGGGTTTTCAGTCGAGGTTGATTGCTGGTCCTGCGGAACCGACGATTGCATCTGAACCAGGCTCGATGGAATCACAAGCGTCTGAGAAGGGAACACGCTCCAACGCGCAGAGAGCGGAAGCGCAGCGGGCATGAGCAGGGAACCGGCGAGCACGGCAGCCCACGCGGCCCGTTCGGCAAGCACGCTGCGAACGCGAAAAATGCGCAACCCTGACCAAACCAGAATAGCCAGGAGCAAAGACCGCAGCGCCGCATCCAGAATTGTTGCAATCATCACTTGTCCTCCCTGGTGCTCTTGCTCAGCTTCTTTCCTTTGTCTTCGAGTTCCGCTTCCGCGATGCGCGCGGCCAACCGCTGCAACTCGGCGTGATCCAAAACCTTTGAGTCAACCATGCCCACCAGCAGAGCTTCCACCGAACCTTCGCAGAAGGAGTCGACGATACGCTTCACGGCGCGGCCCGCCATGCGCTGGCGCGATTCCGCGGGATGATAGCGGAATGTCCGGTTGTCGATCGAGTGCTCCAGGTAGCCTTTTTCTTCGAGGCGGCGCAATACTGTCCGCACGGTTGAATCCTTGAGCGGCCTGTCGAGTTCCTGGCGCACCTGGTCTGCCGTCGCTCCGCCCAGCCGCAAAACAATCGAGAGAATGTCGCGTTGCAGTCCGCCCAGTTCGGCCGGATCATGATCGGGATTAGTGTTACGTCTCATAACGCTACAAAATGTAACACACGGGAAGGTGAGGTTGTCAAGGGGCGGATTTTCGGTTGGCTGTGGATTTAAGGCCAAACCAATGGACGATGAACGGGAGCCACTGCAGCCCGAACTCGGCGCGGAATCGGTTGCCGGCGTGCGCCCGCCTGCCATTGACCCGATCCTCTGCGTTCTTAGCCCGCGTAGCGGACGAGATACGGTAGCCCCATGGCGCAAGCCTGGGGGGAAAATGCGGTGTGAATGCCCAGCCTGCTTTAGCGGGCGAAAGAAACTACTTCCACACGTAACGCTCGTCGAAGTCCACGCCATGCTTTCTAAGCAACGCGAGGAATTCATCCTGAAACGAGATTCGCTGGTGATGCTCTGCCTGATTCTGTATATAGTGGATCACAGTTTTCCGGCTGGATTCGCTTACACCAAAGGCTGCATAACCGCCCTGCCAGGCGAATGAGCGGCGCTCCGGCCAACTCTCCTTGATCCAACGCGTGGAGTTCGCTTTTAAGACGCGCATGCAATCTGCAACCGCAAGATCCGCCGGCAACCGCGCGAACAAATGAACGTGGTCTGCCGTTCCGCCGATCATGATCGGGATGGCCCGCAATTCCCTCAAAATTCCTCCAAGATAGGAATGCACATCTGCGCGGATCGCATCCACAAGGAGCGGTATACGGCCTGACGTGGAGAAAACTGCGTGCGTCAAGAGATTGGTATAAGTGTGCGCCATTCTTACGCCCCTACAGGGCTATGACCCCAATCTTTGACTTTATACCCCGGGCTTACGCCTGGGGCTAACATGTTGCGCCCGCTTCGCGGGCTTTCGAAATTGCACATTAAGATTGCAAGATATTTTTCCGCTTCATATCAACCGATTCGTTCGCCTGCACGTCGTCACTTCGTCGGGTCGGCGACACGCCCCATGAAGAGAATGCCGCCGGTATTGGTGTCCCGGATCAGGAACACGAAAGGATGGTCCGCGCGGAAGACGATGGGTGGTGGCTCTGGCACGTTGGCGCGCATGGCCGTCGCCGTCATTACGACCGCTGTTGCCGCCGCGGCCTCAGTGCCCGTTTCGTTCACATCGACAAACGCTTTGTGAATCGCCGCGGAGATGGTGAAGTCGGGCTTCCCGGTCATGCCCGAGAAATCCGCCGAACCGCTGAAGGCCTGCGGCATGCCCAACTTCGACAGCGCCCCGCTGAGTTCGAATTGCTGCGTCATGGTGAAGCGCGGAAGCGTTAGAATCACTTTCGGCGCGAACTGGAGCTCCGCAATCCATTGATTCAGAGCCGCGGCGGTCAGTGACTTCTCGAGCGTGGGCAGGCCTGCTGTATCGTTCGGCAGCAGCACCACCATCGAGAGCCCGTTGCCTTTGTACGGCAGTTCCAGCGCCTGGAATGTGCCGCCGTCGTAGTAGTGATAGCTGCCCATGCGATGCATCAACGGCGCTTTCAAAGTTCGCGCAGTGTCGAGATGAAAGTCCGCGTCTTCGGTCGATGCTTTATCGAACTGTGCGACCCAGTCTCCCTTAAAGTAAATGGCGTTGGTCAGCACGAGCTTCGTGGATGCAGTGAGCACGCCGGGCTGGATCAGGTTCTGAATTTTATTGTTTGTCTGCTGCTCGACCCACTGGTTGATGGTGCCGCGCACAGTTTCAGGCGATGCTTTGAAGTTGACTTTGTGAAACCCCGCGCCATAGTTCGATTGGGTGAGCTTGAGATAGCTGTCGAGGAAGGTGGTATCCTGCTCGGCCCAGAGCGCGTCGGCCACGTGCAACTCGTAGCCCTCGTGCTTGGCATTCATTGCAGCGAGCAGCGCGCCCATCGCGGGGTGCAGGCGACCGGGCGGCAGGGTGAAATGAAGAACCGTGGCCATTGAACTGGCCGTTTCGCCGCGCGCTCCCGCGTAGGCCATGGCGAACGCGGTGGAGATGCTCTCAGGCGAAAAGAAAAGATTGCCCTGCTGCGAATGCAACTGGCCGTAGAGATCGACCGCGAATGCATTGCTGCCCGCGACGGCCGCGGCCTGGTCACGAGCTTGATCAGGATTGGCGGCGGGAGCGGTCTTTGCAGAGTCTGGGCTGACACCCGTTTGGGCAGCGGCGATGGTAGGAACGGTAACCAGGCACAAAAGAGCGGTGAGTAGCAGCCTCATGCGAGCCTCCCGATAGCGAAGGGCCAGACAAACGGCCCCCGCAACCGAAGAACGCAGCCACTGGCCAACCTTGCATCAAATTGCAATCCGAATCCAAACCGCTCGGCGCATTAACCCATCAAGCCCTTGTGTCCCAGCCAGCCACGCAGATAAGACGCCTGGCCCAGATGGTAAGTTTCGTGGATCGCGAGGAAGCTGACAATGCCGCTCTCCTTGCCGTCCAGGCTGGGAGGGCCTTTCGTGGCGGGCTGCGCCATTGCCTCGTCCGAGGCGTTCTCCAGAGCGGCGGCCAAAACCTCGGAGACGTCGCGCCATGCTTCAAGCAGCGCGTCAGGCGACGGATAGGAGCCTGCGTCTTCGCACTTTGTGCCGCGTGCGAACAAGCCGAGCCAGGGTTGCGACCACTCAGTGCCCAGGCGGCCGAGCAACGCCTTGCGCGTCCAGATTACGTGTCCCACGATCCACGCAATGTGATTGCATTGGCCGTCGGGATGGCGATGCCATTCCTCATGCGGGATGTCGCTGACCATCTTTGTAAGGAAGCCGGAGTTGAAGCGATAGTTTTCGGCGGCGTTCGCAATGACTGCGGGAACAGGCATGGGACCTCCTCTAGCTTTGGGGACAGAAGGTTACGCGCGGCTCATGTAGGCGCCTTCGCTGGTATCGACGCGGATCTTTTCGCCCTCGTTGATGAAGGGCGGCACCTGGACCACAAGACCGGTTTCAGTCTTTGCCGGTTTGGTAACGCTCGAGGCGGTTGCCGACTTCAGGCCCGGCTCGGTTTCCACAACCTGGAGGTCCACCGTCTGAGGCAATTCAATTCCCACCGGCTGCCCATCGTAATAACTCACCATAATCTGCAAATTGGCGGTCAGGTATTCCACAGCGTCGCCGAGCGTCGATCTTTTCAGCACGGTCTGTTCGTAATCCACCGGATTCATGAAGTAGTAGTCGTCACCGTCGGCGTAGAGAAACTCCATGGGGACTTCGTCCACAACGACTTTCTCGATTGCGTCGGCGGAGCGGAAGCGATGCTCAAACATGGCGCCGGACTTCAGGTTGCGCAGTTTGGCCTGGATAAAGGCGCGCAGGTTGCCGGGGGTGCGGTGCTCCACTTTGAAGACGAGGTGAAGCTGCTCGTTGTGCTTGATGATCATGCCCGGACGAAGTTGAGTGGCGGGAATCGCCATAGATGTTGCTGCTCCCTGCTGAATTGCGGGCGATGCGCAATGAAATCTGGCATAAGCCCTTCTATTGATTGTAGCTGACCATGGTTCCCAATCCGCTGCCGGATCACATTGGCAAATGGGGCGCGACCGAACGCAAGATAGAATGTGTTTATCCAGGCGAAAAGCTGGAAGGTTGCCGAAAAGCTGGAAAATGCCGGGATTCGCCCGTTTCATCTCATACAACTGAAAGGGAATTGCGATTCCTCCGGCGTTCCCGTGAAATATTGAAGGGAGACAGCACCAGCGAATGACCAATCAAGTGCAAATCTGTGTGATCGGCTCCGGTTATGTGGGCCTCGTGGCTGCAGCGTGCTTTGCCGAGGTTGGCCACCGCGTGATCTGCGTCGACAACGATGAGGCTCGGGTAAAGCTTCTGCAGGGCGGTGGTGTGCCGATCTTTGAAAAGCACCTGCCTGAGCTTTTGGCGAAGCACCGGGGCAGCAGCGTAACCTTCACCTCAGATTTGGGCCAGGCAGTGGAGCAGAGCGAGGCGGTGTTTATTGCTGTTGGAACGCCGCAGGGTGACACCGGAGCCGCCGACCTGTCTTATGTTGAAGCCGTAGTGGCAGAAATTGCCCGAAGCATTAACAGCTACAAGGTCATCGTTGAGAAGAGCACGGTTCCCGTCTACACGAATGATTGGATCCAGCGCGTGCTGTTCCGGCATGGAATCGATTCGGAGCTCTTCGATGTGGTCTCGAACCCTGAGTTCCTTCGCGAAGGCACCGCTGTTGCCGATTTTCTTCATCCCGATCGCATCGTGGTGGGCGCCAGCAACGAGCGCTCCGCAGCGGTGCTGCGCCGCATCTATGGACCGCTGACAGAAGGCGGCTATTACACGCAATCCGGCGCCATACCCGGAGCTTGCAGCAAAGAACAGCCGGCGCGCCTGCTCATCACCTCGACGCAGAGCGCGGAGATTATCAAGCACGCATCCAACGCATTCTTGGCGATGAAGATCTCGTTCATCAACGCGGTGGCCAACCTGGCTGAAGCGGTTGACGCCGACATTGAAGACATCGCCGCGGGAATCGGCCTCGACAGTCGCATCGGTCCCAAGTTTCTGCGCGCAGGTCTTGGCTACGGCGGTTCGTGTTTCCCCAAAGACGTCGCCGCATTCCACTGGGTTGCGCAGGAACGGGGCGTTGATTTTCAACTGCTTCAGGAAATCCGCAAAATCAACGACACGCAGAGAGAGGTCTTCTTCAACAAGGTTCGTTCGGTGTTGTGGACCCTCCGCGGCAAACGGCTGGCCGTGCTGGGCCTCGCGTTCAAGTGCGATACCGACGATATTCGCGATTCCCCGGCCATCGAGATCGTTAGAAAGCTGTTGCAGGCTGGAGCCATCGTGACGGCTTACGATCCGGCAGCGATGGCGCGCGCCAAGGAAGTGCTGCCGCCAGCTGCGAATATGAAATATGCTGAGGACCTCTACTCGGCTGCGCAGGACGCGAATGCCGTTTTGATTTTGACTGACTGGAAGGAATTTGCCGCGATGGACATGGCGCGGCTCAACCGTGCCGTGCGCTTCCCGATCATCATTGACGGCCGCAACCTCTATAAGCCGCAAGACGTGCAGAGCCATGGCTTTACTTACGTGAGCGTAGGCAGGCAGGCAAGTTACCAGGCGCAAGAAGGCAAGCCGCGGAAGGCAATCCTGTAAGCAGGCACTGATTCGAACCGAGCAACTGTCCGTTTTGATCCTTTTGGAACTGAGGAGAAGACTTTTTGACGATGCGTGTACTTGTAACCGGCGCCGCCGGGTTCTTAGGATCCAACCTCACCGACCGGTTACTGAGCGAAGGCCACACCGTTTTCGGAGTCGATAATCTTTCGACAGGCGCCAGGGAAAACATCGCCCATCTCGCAAGGGAGCCGCGGTTTCAGTTTGAGGAACTCGACATTTGCGAGCCCTTCGATCCGGGCCCTGTCGATTACGTCTTCAATCTGGCGTCGCCGGCCAGCCCGCCGGAATATCTGCGCCTGGGCATCGAGACTTTGAGAGTCGGTTCGGTTGGCGTCGAACATACGCTCCAGATTGCTGCCCGTTACGGCGCCGGTTACCTTCATACCTCCACCTCGGAATGCTACGGCGACCCCCTCGAACATCCGCAAACTGAGAGCTATTGGGGCAACGTGAATCCGATCGGCCCGCGCTCTGTTTACGATGAGTCCAAACGATTCGCCGAAGCGCTGGTGATGGCCTACCATCGTTCGCGCGGCGTCGACACGCATATGGTGCGCATCTTCAACACCTATGGCCCGCGCTTGCATCCCGGCGACGGCCGCGTGATTTCGAACTTTATGATGCAGGCTTTGCGCGGCGAGCCGCTGACAATCTACGGCGACGGCTGCCAGACGCGCAGTTTCTGTTATGTCGACGACCTGATCGAAGGGATCGTGAGGCTGTCGGCCAGTGAGGAACATCTTCCCGTGAACATCGGCAACCCGAATGAGTTCACGATTCTGGAATGTGCGCAGGAAGTGCTGGAGGTGACCGGCTCGAAAAGCGAACTGCGGTTTGTGGCTTTGCCGCAGGACGATCCCACGCGCCGCCGTCCCGACATCACCAAAGCGCGCACGCTGCTGGAGTGGGAGCCGCGCATCGAGCTCAGGCAAGGGCTCAAGAAGTCGCTGGAATTTTTCAGAAGCAAGGCCGCGGCCGGAGCGGCGGCGGGATCACGCTGAACGGTTTCTAGTGTGCCGGCTCGTAGGGTTCAACGCGCAGCAGGTTCGTCAGAATATCCCGCTCATCCGGGGAGAAAGTGTTCTGATAGCGCGCGGAGTTGAGCACGGTTTCGCGTTGATCGAGCGGCACCGAACGCAAATCCTGAAAAGCTCGCTTCACCATCACCTGGCGATCCGGCTGTAAAGCAGAAAGCCGGCGGCCGGATTCGCGGATCTGCATCTGTTGTTGCGGAGACATGCGCTCCAGCATCTCGCTCCGCGCCAGGCGGCGTTCCCGCTGCTCCTCCGGCAACTGATTTACCTGTTGCAGCTGCTGCGTGAGGCGTTGCTGGGTAGCCGCGGGTAGCCGGTTGAAGTTGGGATCGTTGCGCAGCAGCCGCTCCTGGTCCTGTACTGGGAGATTGCGATGCTGGTTCAGCCAGTCACCCAGGTGCCCGGGGTTGGCCGCGCCGGGATAGTTGTATGCAGGGCGCGCGCCTGGATTCACCGGCTGGTTGTATCCCGGACCTGCGGCGCCGGGCCGGGGCGCATATCCAGGAGCCTGACGATAAGCTCCGTTGTTCTGCGGCAAGCCCTGGTAGGGGCGCTGCAGGTTCTGCATGGGCCGATTTTGATTCTGGTACGGACGCTGCTGATTTTGGAATTGCGGCCGCGCCGCTTGCCGGGCAGCCTGGCGCTGAGCAAAACGCGGCCGCTGTGGAGGAGGATTATTACGCTGGCCGAGCGCGAACGCTTGAGACAGACAGAAACTCAGGACCGTTGCGGCAATCACCGCCGGACGCATTCTTTCCGCGTTTGAGATCCAGTTCACGAGTCGTCTTCCCGGCATCCGGCCTAGATTCGAAAAAAGATGCGAAAAAAGGTGCGAAAAATTTAGTCTCCGCCTCCGTTGTTGTTCGTGGTCATCGATTCCATCTCATCCAGCACCTGGGCATTGCTATCGAGCGTTTGCAAATCGTGCACCACCGCGGCATTCGGTCCCGGTTGCTGGGCGGGCTGCATCCAGTCCGTCACACCCAGGTAAGTTCCGCCGCCCACAAGCAGCATCACGGTAAGCGCCATTGCCGCCAGCGGGCGGGCATGCAACCCGGGTCCGTAGGCAATGCTGGCGCGCAGGCGAGCAATCCTCGTGGCCAGCCAGCCAGCCGGCGCGGAAGCGCGTTCCTCGCGCATCCTGGCGCCGAGCCGGGTAAGGAAGTAGGGACTCGGCTCGGGAGCCTCCCAGGTATCGAGCAAGTGCATGGTTGCCTTGAGCTCATCGAGCTCGCTCTGGCAGCGGGCACACTCCGCAACATGCGCTTGAACCTTGGCAGGCACCGGGCGCGAATCGAGCAGCAACTCAGCCAGCTTCAAGTCGGTTCCAGTGCAATTTGTATTCGTCTGTTTCATGGCTTGCTACCCCACAATCTGCCGGTTCAGTCCGGCTTCTTTCTACTCACACAAAATCCTTCAACTTGTCCCGCAGCGTCTGGTAGGCGCGAAAGAGCAGCGACTTGGTTGCCGATTCACTCAACTTGAGCACTTCCCCGATCTGCCGGTAGTCCATCCCCTGGTACTTATGCATCAACACTGCCGTTCTTTGCCGTTCCGGCAGCGCCATCACATGACGGCGAATCGCAGCCATGCGCTCATTGCGCATCATCTGCTCTTCCGCCGAGAGTTCGTCATCCGCCACGTCCGGAGTCGTTCCCGTTTCCTCGTCCGGCGCGTCCAGATACACCGTCTGCGCCGACCGTTCGTGCCGCGTGTCGCGCGC
>CAZKJB010000158.1:0-9103 GCA_964552975.1 uncultured Occallatibacter sp.
ATGAATGGCGGCGTCAGCGGCTATTCAGGCGCATTCCTTGGCGTGAACTATCAAACCAACAACTTCCTCGGTTTGGGCGAAACCCTCAGCGTACAGGCCAACCTGGGCAGCATCAGCCGCACGTTTCTCTTCGGCTTCACTCAGCCGTATATCAGGAACCGCCCCATCAACGTCGGTTTCCAGATCTTCAACAACAAGCAGGACTACAACGCGCAAAAGAACTACCAGGCCACTACCGGCGCCTCGCTTAATCTGTCGAATGCTGAAAAATCGCTCACGCAGAACTACAACGTCGGTTCCGATGGCGTGAACTTCTCCGTCAGTTATCCGCTGAAGCGGCATGCATTTCAGCGCGTGGGCCTCACCTATTCGCTCACCAAGTCAAACATTACGGCCTTCAGCACGGCCTCTCAGACCTTTTTCCAGACCATCGCGTTTCGCTCAGGCGTGCAGGGGTCGAACCCCCTGTCTGGCATCGTCAACAGCTCCATCGGCCTCAGCTACGCCTACGACACGGTCAGTAATCCGCTGCGTCCCCGTGAGGGCAAGTCTTACACTGCATATCTCCAGGCAGCTGGAATCTGGGGCAGCGTGCGCTATATCAATCCTGTGGTTTCCTACAAGCGCTTCATGCCCATGCATTACCTCATCCCGTCCAGAGACGGTCGTAATGTGCTCGGTGTGCGAGTGCAACTGGGCTACATCCAGGGGCTTAGCGGCGACGTCGCTCCGCCCAACAATCGCTTCTATTCGGGCGGCGAACAGGAGTTGCGCGGATTCGACGTGCGCGGCGCCACGCCCTACGGCTATGTGCCCACTCGGGTCAACTTCCAGTTGACAAACCCCGATGGCAGTTGCGTTCCGCGTGACCCCACTAACCCGCAGGACAATCAGTGCATTCAGGTCCCGCTCCCCATCTACGGCATCGCCTCCATCGGCGGCGACACCAACCTGACCACCAACCTCGAGTATCGTATTCCCGTCGTCGGGCCCTTCGACTTCAAGCTGTTCGACGACTTCGGCATTGACGCGGCGGTCAATCACGGGCAGTTGATCCAGAGCCCCGAGGGATTTGCTTCTCTCACCGCTCCCCTCTATGGCTGCCCCGTTTACAACAACGGCTCCTGCCAGGGCGGCATTTCGGGTTCTCAGGTCGGCTTCCGCAAGGATATTCGCCCAGTGTCCGGGACCAACCTCGTTCCCCGCATGTCCACTGGCGCTGAGATCTCGGTGTTCATGCCGATCATCAATGCGCCTTTCCGCCTCTACTACGCTTACAACCCTCTCCGTCTCTATGAGCGGCCTTACTGCAACGATGTCATCCTCGGCCAAAAGCAATTCAGCTGCTCGGCCGAGTTGATCACCCGCGCCATGTTCCCGCCGGGCGGCGCGGGCGACTACACCTACCAGGAAGCGATTCAATCCTATGGATCGCAGTATGTCTTCCGCGAACCGCGTAAGACCTTCCGTCTCACCGTCTCTACTACCTTCTAAGAAGTTCCAGAATAATGGGAATGCAAGCCGCAGCGCCACCGTGGGTGCGGCTTGTTTTATCTGATCCCTCATCACTGTTCGCTGCCTCTTGTTCCCTGTATAATCCCTCTAGTTCCCGGCGATGCCTCCGAGCGCCTTCTTCTGTGCAGGATCACGCCGGACGGAGCTCTTTTGAGGGCCCGATTCGCCTAGCGGCAGGAACCGATTCGTTGACGGGACCGGCGCGCGGGAACTTCAAAGGAGCTGTTTACTCGTATGAAGCGCTTGCCCTCTTTCGCCCTTTTACTGGCCTTGGCGTCTGCCGTAGCGGCTGTTGGCCAGGCACCCGCTGCACCGGCCGCGCAAAAGCCTGCCACCGCAGCCCCTTCCGGTCCTTCCAAGGTCGCAGTCATCGCTTTCCAGGCCGCAGTAAGCCAGACCAACGAATTCCAGCGCGACTTCGCCGACCTCCAGAAGAAATACGATCCCCGGCGCGTCGAACTCAAGACTCTCAGCGACCAGGTTGATGCGCTCACCAAACAGTTGCAGACGCAGGACGCGCAGATGAGCGATGCCGAGCGAGTTAGCAAAGCCCGTGATCTCGACGAGAAGAAAAAGAAGTTGGATCGCGATTCGCAGGATGCCCAGAGCGACTTCCAAACTGACTTGCAGCAGATCCTCAACGGAGTTGCCGGCAAAGTCGGCGCGGTCTTGACCGACTATGCAGAGAAGCACGGCTTCACGCTTGTGCTCGATGCCGGCGACCAGCAGAGTGCAATTGTGCTCTACGCAATTGATTCGACCAATATCACCAAGGCAATAATCGACGCCTACAATACCAAGTCCGGCATTCCTGCCCCGCCTCCGCAAGCGGCGGAAGGACAACCCGCCCAACCTGCCGTTGATGCGCCCCAGCCGGCGCCCGCACACTGATAACCGGTACTTGCCTTCTGATTTTTTGCGAACTGATTTTTCGATCGACCGGTGGCGGCTCAACACCTCGAGCCGCCCATCGTTCCCGCCCGTTAACCCTGTCCGTTAGCTTTGGCCCCTGATCTCTTCCCTGATCCTTCTCGTTCTCGGTCCCCTGTTCACTGCCCACGTCACCCTGTATAATCCATCTAGTTCCTGCTGACGTCTCCGTTTGCGTCCTTTTCAGCTTCCGCGCCGTCCGGTGCGGAGTTCCCGCAAAAAAGCCGGGGTGGAAACGAGCCGTGAGGATTCTTGAGGACGCAGTGCTTCGTTTCACGTCTAAGTCAAGAGCCGCTCAGGAATTTTGAAGGAGTTTTCGACTCAAATGAAGCGTTCGCTTGCACTCTTTGTCTTGCTGGCCTCAGGCGTGGTCCTGAGCGCTGCCGCTCAATCGTTGCCCGCGCCGGGCACGACACCCGCCCCTGCACCCGCCGCTGGTCCAGCCAAAATTGCCGTCATCGCTTTTCAGTTGGCCGTGGCCCAAACCAACGAAGGCCAACGCGACTTTGCCGACTTGCAAAGGAAGTACGCTCCCAAGGAAGCATCCCTCAAGTCCCTCAGCGATGAAATCGACGGCCTGACAAAGCAGTTGCAGACCCAGGGCGCAACCCTTCCTGAAGCCGAGCGCGCTTCCAAGGCCAAGACAATTGACGACAAGAAGAAGCAATTGGATCGCGAAACCACTGATCTGCGCGATAGCGGCCAGCAGGACATGCAGGACATCTTCAATACCCTGGCTTCCAAAGTGAATGATGTGATGGAGGCCTACGCTGAGGAACACGGGCTTACGTTGGTTCTCGACATCTCGCAACAGCAATCGCCCGTCCTCTATGCCAGCGATGGCACCAACATCACCAAACAGGTCATTGACGCGTACAACCTAAAGTCGGGCATACCGGCGCCGCCGGCTCAGCCTGCCGCCTCCGCTCCGGCGTCAAGGCCTTCAGCGCCTGCCTCTCATCCCGCAACTTCCACTCCAAAGCCCACTTCACACTGAGTTCCAGTGGCGATGCACTCACCCGAGGCCTCGCATTCGCGAGGCCTTGGCGTTGGTCGAATTGCCCCGATTCCGGCCAATTGGAGACCAACAGGAAGAAATCCTCCCAATTGTGTCCATTTCTGTGGAAAATTTTGTGGAATTCTTTCGGAAAGCCTTCAGAAAAAAACTGTTTTGCCCTCTTGTCAGATTCCATTCTTTTCTGATAGAAGGTGTAACTTCTTATTTATCAATTGGAATTTGCTGCTATGACATGAGGCGTAACGCCGGCCATCCTTATTCCCCCGAAGCCACCAACCCTGCCCGCTTTCCACAATCCGTCATGAATTTCCCTTAACACTTGCACTCCCAGACACTTCCAAGGGGAACGCTTTATTTCTCCGCGGTGCACGATTGTATTGTATTGATAAATATACTGCTTAAGCTCTGCCTTAGGCCAAACCTCTCAACTTGGCGCCGCAACCAACGGCGTCCCGCGCTTCGAGCCGCTAACTGCTCGCGACTCCCACCAAGACCTTCGGCCCGGTGGGTTGAGGTCGACCGCCCGCCGGCTCCATCGTCACCGCAAATGCCTTGGCCACAAGGCCCGGTGTCAGATGGACCACGACAGCCCCATTCTCCTGATTCGGTTCCACCAGGCCGGCATCAACGGGCGCGCCAGACGATGGCACGAGCCACAACTGATAGCTCTTGTCTGCCGGCGCAGGAACGATCTGTCCTGAGTACACAGCCAATCCCATCCGTGCGTTGTACACCACGTGCGCCTGCCCCGGAGGACCACCCGCCTGCTGCAAAAGCGTAATCATCGTCGAGTCCGGAGCAGCCGTCACCGAGGCCATTGCCTCCATTGCTTGGGCATCCAGCTTCGCTTTTGCCTGCGCCACGTTGAGCTGGGCCTGCAGTTCCTTGATCTGCTTTCCGCGCTCCCAATCGATCTTCACCAATTCGAATGTGGCGAATGCCAGCACCGCTGTGGCGATCGCAAAGCCAAATGAGAAGCGCAATCCCCACCGTTTCTTTGGCGGCTTCATCTCGAAAACCCGCGCTCCCGTCGCAGCGCGCTTTGCCTTCACTTTCTCCATCAGCGCTAATTTCACCTGCGGCCGCGGAGCCATCGCGGGCGCAGCCAATCCCAGCCGCAGCACACGCTGCTTCGCTCGGGCAAGCTCCTTCTGGCAGGCCGGGCACACGAGTAAATGCGCCTCGAGGACCTGCTTCTCTTGGCCATCCAGCGCGCCTAGCGCATAGAGGTCAAAGTCTTCCGCGTTAGCGTGCGAGTCCTGCATCCAATATCTGCCTCAACGACTGCATCGCGGTCCGCACCCGGGTCTTCACTGTGCCCAGTGGGCACCCGGTCTTGGCTGCGATTTCACTCTGTGTCATTCCTTCAAAATAAGCAAGCTCCAGCGCGCTCCGCTGCTCGGCCGGCAATGTTGCCAGTGCAGCCGTAACATTTTTCGCCAACTCCGAGCGCGCTGCTTCGTCCTCAATGTTCTGGTCCGAGGCGAAGGTGCTCGCATAGTCGCCTTCATTCTCTTCCAGCACCTCGCGGAAACGCCCGCCGCGCAACCGCGAGATCGCCCGGTTTCTGCCGATCACCATCAGCCAGGCTGGCAGTGAACCGCGGCTCGCATCGAATTGCCCCGCGTTGTGCCAAAGCTGCATGAAGAGATCTTGCAGCACTTCTTCGGCGGCCTGCCGATCCTGAAGAATACGGCTCAGCATGCCGAACAGCATGCCCGAGTATCGATCGTAAATTGCCGCAAGCGCCTGCTCGTCACCCGCCATCATTTTCTCGATGAGCGAAGAGTCCGGCGGTTGCTGCATCGGCGCAGTCAATTGGCCAAACTCCCTCTATCAAGTTGATACGCGGTGAACAGACTCATTGGATTGTACCTGGGGAGAGGATTCGGGCCCGGAGCCGCACTCCTCATGCACTTATATCATTCTGCAACCCCGGTTGGTCGACTTGTCCATCGCTCTTTTGATGTGCCTTCCATCCACCCTCAAAATTTTTCACGTCACCCCACCAATCCGAATTGGCTCCGCCCGTCGTACATGCAGCAGGAGGGATTCCCCAGCCGGTCGAGCTAAGGCAGAGCCGGATCGCCTCCGATCATCGACTCCACTCAAAACCATTCCCGAAAGGAAAAGCATTTCCATGAAAAAGTTTGTCAGTATGTTTTTCTCGGCGGCGCTGCTTTGCGCAGCTTCCGCAATCTATGCCCAGCAGGATCCAATGGTAGGCGGCGCAGCGATGTTTCCGTCGAAGAACATCGTTGAGAACGCGCTGAATTCCAACGACCACACCACTCTGGTCGCCGCAGTCAAGGCCGCCGGCCTCGTTGACACTCTAGAAGGTGCAGGGCCATTCACGGTCTTCGCCCCAACAAACGAAGCCTTCGACAAGCTGCCTGCGGGTACCGTCGACACTCTGCTCAAGCCTGAAAACCTCGATACGCTCAAGAAAGTTCTCACTTATCACGTTGTGGCAGGCCACATCACCACGCACGACCTGAAGAAGATGATTCAGGATGGCGGCGGCAAGGCCGCGCTCACAACCGTCGAAGGTGGAACACTTACAGCGTGGATGAAGGATGGCAAGTACATGATCACGGATGACAAAGGCGGCATGGCCGCCATCACCATTCCTAACGTGTATCAATCGAACGGCGTCATTCAGGTCGTCGACACCGTTCTCATGCCGTAACCAGCTCTCCCCCTGGACTGCCGAAAACGCCAAAGGCTCGGGCAATTGCCTGAGCCTTTGGCGTTTGAGCGGCGCCCCCGCACTGCTGACCCGCTGACTTGCTACTTTTGCTGATCTTCGCCCACCCGCAAAACTGCCAGAAATGCTTCTTGCGGGATGTCGACTTTCCCGATGCGCTTCATCCGCTTCTTGCCTTCCTTTTGCTTCTCTAGCAGCTTCCGTTTGCGCGTGATGTCGCCGCCGTAGCATTTGGCCAGCACGTTCTTGCGCAGCGGGCTCACCGTCTCACGCGCCACAATCTTTGCCCCGATGGCTGCCTGAATCGCCACTTCGAACTGCTGCCTCGGAATCAGCTCGCGCATCTTCGACACCAGCGCCCGGCCCCGCTCATAAGCATGGTCGTGATGCACGATGATTGAGAGCGCGTCCACCGGCTCGCCAGAAACAAGAACATCCAGTTTCACCATCGGCGACTCCCACTCGCCCGCCAGTTGGTAATCCAGCGAAGCGTACCCGCGCGAAATCGACTTCAGCCGGTCGTAGAAATCCAGCACGATCTCGTTCAGCGGCAATTCGTAGGTCAGCAACACGCGCGTCGGTGTTACATATTCAAAGTTGAGCTGTTTGCCGCGCTTCTCTTCCACCAGCTTGAAAATCCCACCGACATACTCATCGTTCGTCAGAATCTTCGCGGTAATCACCGGCTCGCGAATCGTGTCGATGCTCTGCGGCTCGGGCCATCGCGAGGGATTGTCCACCTCGATCTCGCTTCCATCCGTCAGTTTGATGTGGTAGCGCACGCCGGGTGCTGTCGTAATTAGGTCCAGTTCGTACTCGCGCTCCAGCCGTTCCTGGATGATCTCCATATGCAGTAGCCCCAGGAACCCGCAGCGAAATCCGAAACCCAGCGCCACTGAGCTCTCCGGTTCAAAGAAGAACGAAGAATCGTTCAGCCGCAGTTTTTCCAGCGCGTCGCGCAGCAGAGTATGTTCGTGCGAGTCCACCGTGTAGAGTCCCGAAAAAACCATCGGTTTGATGTCTTCAAACCCCGGCAGCGCTGCTGCCGCTGGGCGCCCATCGTGGGTCACCGTGTCGCCAATCTTGGTGTCGCCTACGTTCTTGATGGTGGCCGCAAAGAAACCCACCTCGCCGGCAATCAGCTCGCCAATCTCCACGGGCTTCGGCATCAACACGCCCATCGACTCGATATCGAACGCCTTCCCGTTCGACATCATCCGAATCCGCTGGCCCTTGCGCATCGTTCCCTGCATCACGCGCACCAGTACAATCACGCCGCGATACGCGTCGAACCACGAGTCGAAGATCAGAGCCTGCAGAGGCGCGGCCGGATCTCCCGTGGGCGGCGGAAGTCGATGCACAATCGCTTCCAGCACATCGTCCACGCCCTGCCCGGTCTTGGCGCTTACCGGAATTGCGTCGGTCGCGTCCAGCCCGACCGCCTTCTCAATCGCCTCCTGCGTGCGCAGAATGTCGGCCGAAGGCAAATCGATCTTGTTAATCACCGGAATGATTTCCAGGCCATGGTTGATCGCCAGGTAGGCATTCGCCAGGGTCTGCGCTTCCACTCCCTGGCTCGCGTCAACCACCAGCAGCGCTCCCTCGCACGATGCCAGCGACCGCGAAACCTCGTAGCTGAAGTCCACGTGCCCCGGCGTGTCGATCAAGTTCAGTTGGTAGGTATTTCCGTCGCGCGCCTTGTACATCATCCGCACGGCATGCGCTTTTATAGTGATCCCGCGCTCGCGCTCCAGATCCATATCGTCCAGGATCTGGGCCTGCATCTCGCGACCGGTCACCGAACCCGTCAATTCCAGCAGCCGGTCGCTAAGAGTCGACTTGCCGTGGTCAATGTGCGCGATGATTGCAAAGTTGCGAAGAAAACGGGCGTCCATGCTGCTTTCGGAGGAGGGGTTTTGGAGCGTTTATGCGCGCCCGCTGCTGCGGGCCTCCATGGCATAGCTTATCATCGGCATAGTGCCTGCAGTCGCCTCACCGAGGCTTCGGCGCGCGCGCTTTCTATGCGTAACTCTTGGAATCGCCTGCTCTTGTTAACCGGTTGTGCCCTCACGGCCCTGCCGCTGGCAGGTTGTCCTTCTGAGACGTTCGCCGCGCCGGTTGCCATGCAGGCGACTGCGCCGGCGCTGCCTCCACCGCCACCCCCTCAGGTCGCTGCCCCACCTCAGCCTCCCGCACCTGCAGCTCTGCAACAGTTCACCCGCGCGCTCATCGTACAGGTCGACGCTGCTTATGCGCGTGGCGATGCGGATTACCACAAAGGAATGTTGGCCGAAGCCAAAGTCGAATTCGATCGCGCCGTGGATCTCATGCTATCCAGCGGCATCGACATCAAATCCAATCCGCAGCTGCAGGATGAGTTCGACAAAATCGTCGACCAGGTCAACGCCCTTGAGATGGAAGCGCTCAAGCAGGGCAACGGCTTTGTGCCCAAAGAAGAAATCACTCCGGCTGAAGCGGCCAGCGACGTCACCTTCGCTGCGGACCCGAACCTCGTCGCCAAGGCCACGGCCGACCTGGCCACCACCAAGTCCGACCTTCCCCTCGTCGTCAACGACTACGTCGCCACGTTCATCAACTTCTTCGCCAATACCCAAAAGGGACACAACACACTGCTGCATTCTTTTGAGCGCTCCGGACTTTACAAAGGGATGATTCAGCGCGTTCTGGCTGAAGAAGGCGTGCCGCAGGACCTGATTTACCTCGCGGTCGCCGAATCGGGCTTCCAGCCACATGCCGTCAATCGCCGTTCCCGCGCCGGGGGAATGTGGCAATTCATGCCCGATCCGTTCTATGGCCTTAAGCGTGACGCCTACGTCGACGAACGATTCGACCCTGAGAAATCGACGCGGGCCTATGGCCGTTACATGAAGTTCCTTCACGATCAGCTTGGCGACTGGTATCTGGCAATGGCC
>CAZKJB010000159.1:0-1559 GCA_964552975.1 uncultured Occallatibacter sp.
AGCAGGATCCCATTGAAATTCGGAGGACCGTACGGATAGAAGTAGGGAGCGCCGCCAGGCAGGCAGCCGAGCGTATAGCCGGAAATCGTCCCGCAACCCGAGGGGCTGTCGACATTCAGGTCGTTGCCGATCACCAGCAGATGGCCGCCCACCGATCCGGCATAGCCCGCGGTGAGTAGAACGTTGCCGGGCAGCTCACGTTCAATGTTCGCGTTGTATTGGTGAACTCTGCCGGGCTGGAAGTTCGTTGGCTGGTAGTTGTAGGTGCCGACGAAGCTGGCCACATTTTGCGGCGTGGGAAGGGCTGGAAAGCCGGTGGAGAGAGTAAAGTTCAACTCGGGTGTCTTGTGGAGTACGGTGGCGCAGTATGAAGTTGCAAACGCGCAGCCCGTTGAAAATGTAGCGGGCAGTTGATCGGACTCACCGAGGTTGGGTGGATTTTGCCACAGGCCTTGCGCGCCCTGGTTCCAGGACGAATCGTGATAAATGCCAAAGCCGAGCCGAAGCACGGTCTTGTCGCTGCCGAGAATCTTCCAGGTAAGGCCGACGCGCGGTTCGTATGCGCCCCAATACATATTGATGCCCGCCGCGTCGCTGACTCCGTTCTTGCCGGCGATGAGAAGCTGCCCCGTTGAAGGAATGTAGTTCGCCATGCGGTTATGGATCTCGGTGACGGGCGTCGTCATATCCCACGCAAGGCCGAGATTGAAGGTCAGCGACGGGGTAACGCGCCAATCGTCCTCGACGAACGGCCGGTAGATCTTCCAGCGGCGGCCGGTAACGGCGCCGTCGTACGTCTGATCATGGACGCCCAATCCGGTCATTCCCATCAGCAGGTCCGCCTCGCCATTGCCGGGGGCCAGGCCTACGCCGGTGAAGTTTCCGAAGAGGCCAACGATCCAGAAGCCGTCCTGAAAGGCTTCAGTGCCGACGTTCATCTGGTTGCCGCGGAAATCGATGCCTGCGTGGATCTCATGCTTGCCGCGAATCAGATCGAGATCGTCTTTGAACGAATAAATGTTTGTGCCGCCCTGAAATGGAGAGTAGCCGCGATCGCCGAGCGACCAATAGCCTCCCTCAACTTCAGTTGAAACCAGACCTTGACTGTAGGAGCCGCCGGAAATTGGGGTACCGGTGGCCGAACAACCCAGATCGGCGTTGGGAATTCCCAGGATGGCCGACTCGCACGTGAAGTTGCCCAGCGAGGCAATGTAGTCGAAGATGCGGTCGTAGCCAACTGTGGCCTGGTTGAGCGTGGTGGGCGAGAACACGTGGCTCCAGCCGATGCCGATGTTGCGTCCGTGGTTGATCAGGTTCTCATTGCTGCCGAATGCGTTGGATTCGGCAAGCCCCGGCGCGCCGCCCGGAACAAAAGAGAATGCCTGGTCGTAGCTGAACCGCGCAAAAAGATTGTCCGAGGCAGTCAGCGTCTGGTCCACTCGTGCGTCGAATTTCGTTTCATTCAGAACGCGGACAGGCTCGTTGACGTAGTTATAGCTCGCGCTGGTACTGCCCAGGTTCACGTTGGGCGTGGGATAGATATTGATCATGGCCTGCCC
>CAZKJB010000159.1:1659-9047 GCA_964552975.1 uncultured Occallatibacter sp.
TGGTACTGCCCAGGTTCACGTTGGGCGTGGGATAGATATTGATCATGGCCTGCCCAACGCTGTTGATCAGGTTCGCGGGAATCTTGTTGCAGTTCACTCCCTTCGGCTGCAGGCCCTGGGCATTGGCGGCAAGCGGAACGCCGGTCGCACTGCACTGGAAGTAAACGTTCGGGTAGACGGCCGGATTCGACGACGCACCAACCATGTTCGGGTTGGCAATCACCGGAGTGAAAGACGCCCCGATTCCCGAAAGCGAATTGCCGAACGGATCAGCGGAAAAATCGCCGCCGCGCATGGCCAGCGAAGGAATCAGGCCCGTAAAGGTAATTCCCTCGCGCTGATACTTCTGCTCGCCATCCACAAAGAAGAAGGTCTTGTTCTTGCGGATGGGTCCGCCGACCGAGCCGCCAAACTGGTTCAGATTGAACTTCGGTGTTGACGTGTCAAAGTCGCCCCTCGCATCGAGGTCGGTATTGCGGACGAACTCGAAGAGCGATCCATGCAGGTCATTCGTCCCCGATTTCGTCGTCACCAGAACAGTGGGTCCGGCGCGCGTCCCGAACTCGGCAGAGTAGGTATAGGTGAGGACCTTGAATTCCGCGATGTCGTCGATCGATGAAAACACGCCGATACCGCCCGCTGTCAGCTCATTATTGTCTACGCCATCCAGCAACCAGTCCGTGCTGTTTGGGCGTGAGCCGCCAACCGACAAAGAGAACGACCCGCGCGCAGCTACTTCGCTGTCGCTGCCTTGGGTGAAAAAGCTGTTGGGATTGGTCTCCGCGGTCGCGCCGGCCGTAAGCGTGGCCAACTGAACGAAGTCGCGGCCATTCAGAGGCAGTTGCGTTACCTGTTGCGAAGTGATCACCTGGCCGAGAGAGGGGCTGGCTGTTTCAACGGCAACTGCATCGGCTGTAACCGCCACCGTGGTCACCACGGTTGCCGGCACCAGCGTGAAGTTCAATTCGCGGGCTTCGTCAACCTGAAGATGCAGATCTTTTGACTCAGCGCTTTGAAAGCCGGTCGCATCGACGCGGACGTTGTATGTCGCGTCAGGCAGGAGCGGGACCAGATAATGCCCGGCGCTGTCCGTTTTCGCATCGCGTTCAAAGCCTGTCGCCTGCGAGGTCACCTTGACGTTTGCTCCAGGGAGACCGGATCCGGATTTATCGAGGACATTGCCTGAAAAGCTGCCCGTGGCCTGGCCGTGCACAGCAGGAGCGATCATGATTGCCAGAACGCTCATCAGCAGAAGCAGCGTTCTATAGGGTTTTGCGTTGGCTAAGAATTCCATCGATTTCAAACAGTTCGCGCCGATCTGAGTGCGTTTCATAGTTAAGCCCCCTTCAAATGAAATGGTCTTGCGCCGGCTGCGCTTCGTGAGCGTTCGGCCTCAAAAACTTGCAACATGATGTTCGTACTTTTGAAAAAACGACTGCGCCAGCCCCGCCGCGGGGAACCGGAATTCACAGGCTCTGGCTGGTGAAGCTCTGGCTGGTCAGGCGCTGACTGGAAAGGCTCTTGTCCTGTCATTCCCCAAAAACGGGTAGGAGATGCAATGAACTTCGGAAGAACTTGCAATGCACCGGGACAACTCTAGATGAATAGACTGTAAGAATCTTCCCGTCAAAAGTCAATGAAAGGATTGTGAAACCAGCAGGCGTCCCTCATGCAGGCATCACGCTTCTTGACGAACCTGCGCTCTTGGGACTCCGCCGAATGGGCCATCTCCGGTCGTCTATTTGCTTCCGAAGAGGCCGGAGCAGTCCGGGCGAAAGGGGACTTTTCTGCGAGTGGCTTGAAAAGAATAAATACGGAACAAGATTAGCTTTGGACGGTGCTAATAATAGAGCTCATGAGCGGAATGAGCACTCTTTTGACGCCTCGGGAAGCTGCCCGCCTTATCGGGGTCAGCTATCCCACGATCAAGCAATGGATTCTGACCGGCAAGCTGAAGACTAGCCGGACACCTGGCGGACATCACCGGATCGCCGAGGCTGCGCTAAAACCTTACATCAATAGGGACAAACTGAAGCCTGCCGCCCAGTCCCGCGAGCGATACCGCCGGGTGAGTGGCCGCAACCAGCTTGCCGGTAAAGTCGTCAGCATCCGGGTCGAAGGATTGCTCGCCGAAGTCGTGCTCGCCATCGGCGACGTGCGTATGACCGCCATAATCACTGCGAACGCCGTGCGCGAACTTCAATTGAAAAAGGGAGACACTGCAGCTGCTCTCGTCAAATCAACAGATGTGATGATCGAGCGGCTTGACGATATCTGCTAATCAGATCAGCGGGGCGCTTTTCAACTCCGGACGCATCACAGGAGCGCATCTTTCCCTTAGAGTTGAACTGATTGACCATACGATTAGAAACGTCTAGAATCGCACATGGCGGTTCAATGCGCTTTTGCGGCGAACTGGTCACGCCCTGCCAATCAGAACAATTCCGAGTTGAGAAGCCGTCCTTATCGGGAGGCTATTGATGGTTTTCGGAGAGCCGCGTCATGAGACCTCGCTTTGCGCTTTGGGTAGCCCTGTGGATTGCCCTTGCAGGTGGTACAGGTGCATCGGCACAGATTGCAGGAGCGTTGACTGGGCGCATCCTCGATTTATCGGGCCGCGCTATCCCAAATGCTCAGGTTGAGCTAACGGAGTCTTCCACCGGCTTGCAGCAGAAGACACGCGCCACGAGTTCCGGGGACTATATCTTCATCAATCTCTCGCCGGGCACTTATAAAATCGATGTCGGCGCAATTGGCTTCCAGCATTTGACCCGCACCAGGATTGAGTTAATCACGGGCCAGACCGTGAACGCCGACCTGACCCTAAGCCTTGGCACAGACAAGCAAACGGTGACGGTCTCGAGCGACTTGCCGCTGATGCAATCGGCAAACAGCAATATCGAAACCAATGTCTCTCATCCCACGGTCATCGCAATGCCGCTGAACACAAGAAACTTTGTGCAGTTGGCCACGTTGGCTCCTGGAATTGAACTGCCGCCCGGCACTCTGCTTCCGCGCATTGACGGTGGCAGGCCACGAACCAACGAATATCTCTACGACGGCATCTCCGCCCTTCAGCCCGAGCCGGGCCAGGTCGCTTACTTTCCCATCCTCGACGACATCCAGGAATTCACCGTCGAATCGAATAACGTTCCGGCTGAGTTTGGGCGCTTCAACGGTGGAGTGGTCAACGTTGCCACACGCGCCGGCTCAAATGCACTGCACGCCAGCCTCTTCGAGTATCTCCGCAACGAAGATCTCAACGCCCGCAACTACTTCGCCACCACCGGACCCAAACCTGAGTACCGCCGCAATCTTTACGGCGCAACCATCGGCAGTCCCATCCTGCACGACCGGCTCTTTTTCTTTGGCGACTTTCAGGGGGTTCGCCAACTCATCGGCGTCACCCGCACCTCAACGATTCCCACTCTGAACGAGCGCAAAGGGATCTTTACCGGCGTTTCGAAGATCTTCAACCCGGCCACCACCACGGTCGTGGGAGGCGTCTACGTTCGACAGGAATTTCCTAACGACACCATCAACACGCCATTTGACTCCGCCGCGCTCGCGCTGCTGGCGCGCTTCCCCACCCCCACCAATCTCACAGCCGCCGCCAACAACTACACGCGAACAGCCAACGACGCTGACCATCAGAGCCAATTCGACACGCGCGTCGACGGGGCCTTCCGCAACCGCGATCGCGCCTTTGGCCGTTACACCTATTACAACGAGGTGGAACAGCCGGTCACCCCGCTCCCCGACGGAAGCGGCGCCATCACCGGATCGGTTCTTGGGACTGGGGGCGTTGCGGGCCTCTCCAACGTGCTCGGCCAGCAAGCCGTCGCCGATGAAACCCACACCTTCACGGTCCATTTCCTCAACGATCTTCGCGCCGGCTACACCCGCCGCGGCAACACCATCAGCGGCACGAATCTCGCCGGCACGGCATCGGCGGCTCTCGGCATTCCAGGCATTCCCACCAACGCCGCATTCAACAATGCTCTCCCGCTGTTCACATTCACCGGTTTCCAGCAGCTCGGCCCGTCCGCCAGTACCTTTTCCCAATACCAGACCGGCGTCTGGCAGCTCGTCGACAGTCTCATATATTCCCGCGGCCGGCACAACTTCAAGGCCGGCGTCGACATGCGCTGGTATCAGCTGAACGCCGTTGCCCCGCCCAGTCCCACTGGCTCCTTTGCTTTCACCACCACGGGCACCGATCAACAGGGCGTCACCAACAGTGGCAACTCGGTTGCCAGTTTTCTTCTCGGCCAGGTCGACACCTTCTCCATCGACCTTCAGGAAAACAAGATGCGCCCACGCGATCACATCGAAGAGTATTTCGCCCAGGATGACTGGAAGCTCTCCAACCGTTTCACTGCCAACATTGGCGCACGCTGGACTCTCCACTTTCCTTCGGTCGAGAAGAACAATCAGGGAGCCGTCTTCAATCTCCAGACGCAGTTGCTTGACTACCTCGGCGTCAATGGCAATAGCCGCAGCGCCCGCGAACTGCACTGGGGCAACGTTGCTCCACGCATCGGCTTCTCTTATCTGCTCACGCCCAAAACAGTAGTCCGCTCCGGATTCGGCATCGTCTTCTTCGATCAATCCGGCATCACTACGCCCTTTACCACCCCACAATTCCCCTTCATTCAGAACGTTCAACAAAAAACTCTCGACAGCATCAATGCCGCATTCACGCTCTCTGCCGGGCCCTCGGTTGCGCCCATTCCCCTCACTGTCAACGCGGGCCTTGGGCAAAGTGTCTACACCGCCAATCGGACCGCGGGTTCCGGCTACGTTCAGCAGTGGAACCTGGCCGTGCAGCGCGAGATAACCAACGATCTGTCTGTCGAGTTCGCCTACGTCGGCTCGCACGTCGTCCACGTCGGCATCCCCGATTCAAACCTTAACCAGCTCACGACGGCCCAGCTCGCCATGGGCGCGCCGCTATTGGCCACGGTCACGAATCCCTACTACGGGCAACTGCCGGTCTCAAGCTCCATCGGCGGCAAAACCGTCAGCGAGGCACAGTTGCTCAAGGCCTACCCGCGCTTCCAAAATGTGGCCACGTACCGCAACAACAGCGGCGAGACCAACTACAACGCTGGCGAGGTAAAGGTCGAACAGCGCTTCTCTCATGGATTCGCGCTGCTGTTCGGGTACACCCACTCCCGCCTCATCGACGATGCGTCCTCGGTCTTCTCGACCACTGTCTTGTCCTCTCCAAACTCAAGCAGCCTCATTGCCGCGGATACCTTCCGCCCCTGGCTCGAGCGCGACGTATCCAGCGGCGACATGCCCAACATCACCACCTTCAGCGGCATCAACGACCTGCCCGCCGGCATCGGCCACCATTTCGCTTCGTCAAATCTCGGCAGCACGTTCCTCGGCGGCTGGGCGCTCAACTCGATCCTCACTGTGCAATCGGGCATGCCTGTGACCATCACGCAGGCCACCAACAACAACGCTTTCGCGGGATTCGCGCTGCAGCGCCCCAATCTAATCGGGGTGCCCAACCTCCCGCCCGGTCAGCGCAACCCCGCGCACTTCATCAACGCCGGGGCCTTCTCCACCGCTCCGCAGTTCGTGATCGGTACTGCCTCGCGCAATCCTGCGCGCGGACCCGCTTATCGCGACCTGGACTTCGCCCTGGTCAAGCACACCACGCTGCCTGGCGAAACGGACATGGAATTCCGTGGAGAAATCTTCGACATCCTCAACACCCCCGAATTCGCGCAGCCCAGCGGTTCCCTCGGCTCCGCCGCATTCGGCAGCATCACCAGCACGGTCACCGATCCGCGCGTAGTCCAATTCGCGATTCGCCTGTCCAGGTGATACGACCCGTGTTCGCCGGGATCGATGAGCGCTTTGACCTTTTGGCGCCATTCCAAGAACGGCATCTCTGGGCGGCCATCTCAAGGTCCGCGACCCCGCTCATACTGAAGCGAGTGTGCATTAACCCAAAGGTGTTACAGCATTCACTCTCGAGTAACCGATACTCTAGGTTACGAGCTCTCAACAAGGGACATCTATGGATCACTCGGCCACGCTCGCAGGCTCGTATGACTATCGCCTAGTCGCCATTTCAGTCTTCATCGCGCTGCTTGCGGCCTATGCTGCTCTCGACTTAGCTGGCCGCGTCACAGCTTCTCGAGGATTCGCACGGTCTCTCTGGCTGGTCGGCGGAGCGTTTGCGCTTGGGCTCGGTATCTGGTCGATGCACTACATCGGCATGGAGGCCTTTCTCCTTCCCGTCCCCGTTCTCTATGATTGGCCCACAGTTTTCCTTTCCCTGTTCGCTGCTATCGCAGCATCGGGCCTTGCGCTCTTCATAGTCAGCCGCAACAAGATGAGCGTTTTAACTGCCGGCGTCGGCAGTATTTTCATGGGCTCGGGAATTGCGACCATGCACTATGTGGGCATGGAGGCGATGCGGCTTCCTGCCATGTGCCAATACAACCTGAAAGTTGTTGCTCTTTCTGTTGTCCTGGCAATCGTCATCTCCTTTATTGCGTTATTACTTACGTTCTCGAATCGCGAACAGGCCGAATCATTCAGTTGGCGCAAATCAATTTGCGCAGTTGTCATGGGGCTGGCAATCCCCGTCATGCACTATGTTGGAATGGCCGCGGTCACCTTTACGTCCATGCCACTCGATCCGAGCAGCCTCAGTCATGCGATCGGCATCTCCT
Organism: uncultured Occallatibacter sp.; assembly: GCA_964552975.1. Taxonomy (GTDB): domain Bacteria; phylum Acidobacteriota; class Terriglobia; order Terriglobales; family Acidobacteriaceae; genus Telmatobacter. Next base: position 8,358 of record CAZKJB010000159.1, read on the forward strand.
ATCTCGGCCTCGCCGGTATCGGTTCAACCACGGCGTTTATTCTCATCTTCGTTTACATCTCGGCGATGCTGGACCGAAAGCTATCGCTGAACGCCATGCAGATGGCGCTCGCCGAGCAGCGTCACCACCTTGATCTCGAGCGTGAGCGCGCGCTCAGTGCGGAATTCCGCACCAAGGCGAAGAGCGAGTTTCTCGCCAATATGAGCCACGAGATTCGAACGCCGCTGAATGGGATCATCGGAATGACGGACCTCGCGCTGGAGACCGAGCTTACACGCGAACAGCGCGATTACCTCGAGACCGTAAAGCTTTCCGCCGACTCTCTGCTCGCGATCATCAACGACATTCTCGATTTCTCCAAAATCGAAGCTGGCAGAGTTGATCTTGAACGAGTGGACTTTGACCTCTATGAGTGCGTGGAAGGCGCGCTCAAAACCCTCGCCTTACGAGCGGATGAGAAAGGCCTCGAGCTTCTGTGCGAGATTTCTCCTGAAGTGCCGCCATTTATTGTGGGTGACCCAAACCGCCTCCGCCAAATCATTCTCAATCTGATCGGCAATGCCCTGAAGTTCACCGAGAAGGGCGAGGTGGTCATTAAAGTTCACGCCAAGTTTCTCGAAGACCGGTCATCTACTCTCCATTTCACGGTGAGGGACACAGGCATCGGCATAGCGGCGGAGAAGCTCGAAT
>CAZKJB010000160.1:0-8889 GCA_964552975.1 uncultured Occallatibacter sp.
CGCTGACGGACTGGCAATGCCGGCCGCTGCAGCGCAGGCTCCCCCTGCGCAATCCGCGCCAACCGCCACCGACCTGAAGCAGGCTGCCACGCGCGAAGAGCGGATGAAATGGTGGCATGAGGCCAAATTCGGCATGTTCATCCACTGGGGCCTCTACAGCATCATCGGCCAGTACGAGTGGGTGAAAGAACACGAAGGCGTACCGATTCCCCAGTACGAGTTGCTCGCGAAGCACCACCATCCAAAACCAAATGCCGCCCGTGACTGGGCGCGCCTGGCCAAGCGTGCCGGCCAGAAATACATGGTGATGACCACCAAGCATCACGAGGGCTTCTGCAACTGGGATACAAAGCTCACCGACTATAACGCAATGCAGCAGGGGCCCGGCCGCGATCTGGTTCGCGAATATGTTGAAGCGGCCCGCGCCGAAGGGTTGCGTGTTGGCTTCTACTACTCGCTCATGGACTGGCACCACCCCGACGGCGCCACCTGCAAGTCGGACGAAGCGGCACGCAGGCGATTTGTCGACTACACGCACGGCCTGATCCGCGAGTTGCTGACCAATTACGGCAAGATCGACGTTCTCTGGTACGACGTTTCATGGCCGCTGAATGCCGCGGGGTGGGAGTCGGAGCGCATGAACGAGATGGTGTTTGAGTTACAGCCCGACATCATTGTGAACAACCGCAATGGCATCGAAGGCGACTTTGCCACGCCGGAACAGCGCATCGAAGCTTCAGCAGTAGGCCGCGCATGGGAATCGTGCATGACGCTGAACAACAGTTGGGGATTCAATCGCGCCGACGATGCGTGGAAGACGCCCAAGACCATCGTCGACAACCTGACGACCTGCGCGCGTGGCGGCGGCAACTATCTGCTCAACATCGGCCCTGAGCCCGACGGCTCAATTCCGCCCGAATCCGTTGAGATTCTTTCAACGGTTGGCAAGTGGCTCGACACCAACGGCACGGCAATCTACGGCTCTGAGCGCGGCTCGCTCGTTCCCAACGCTAGTTGCAACTACTCGCGCAAGGGCAACACGCTCTATGTTCACGTGCATGGCTGGCCGGGCCACACGCCCGCTGCTGAATGGCTCGACTTTTACAAGCCCGAAGTAGTCGTCGCCATTGGCGGGCTCAAGCCAAAGGTTCTATCCGCGCGCGTTCTCAAGACCGGGCAAAAGGTCGAGTTCACGCAAGACGAGTTCAGCTTCCGGCTCACGGGCCTTCCGATGGCCGCGCCTGACCAGCCCGCCTCGGTCATTGAAGTGGAGTGCGACGGAGAGCCAATCGTCGATCACGCAGCGGAGCGGCCGCTTTGGCCTCGCTACAAGGTCGGCATCAGCGTGTAGCTTTGGGGTGCCCCATCTTCGCCGCCATGTTTTTTGCGGCAAGGGTGGGATCTCGCGAAAAGTGCGCCACCTAAGCAAATGCGGGAATTGCACGTGCGTAGGTATACGGACCCTCCGGCAGGAGTACGACACGAGCTCCGGAGGGCAGCCCGCTCAGCAGTGCCGCAACCGCCTCATCCAGATCGCTGAATGCCTGTGTGCCCAGGCAGCCAAGCTCTTCCTTCGCTGCGCCCGGCGTATAGAACAGCAGTTCATGTTCGATGCCCGTCAGTGCCAGCTTCTCAAGTTGCCACTGGTCGACCTCGACCTTTGTATCCCGAATCTCTTCGAGAAACTTCGCGTGTCCCGGGTAGGCCTTCAGCATTCGTGCAAACTCGGGGGATCCGATCCCCTCGGAGCACTCGCCCAGCACTAGAATTCTGCCGCCCGGCTTCACAACATGTTGCGCAGCGGTGAGCCCCTTCACGCTTTGATAGAACGTCATGTCCAGTGGATATCCGGCAGCCGACGTGATTGCAGCATCGGCGAGCGTGTCGAGGGATTCCAGTGACGTGCTCTCAAGAAAACTCACGGCCGCAGCGTGCGCCTTCACCGGATCGCCGGCGAACACTCCGGAAATCTCCCGCTCCATCGTCAGTGTTACGTCGAGGATGAAGTCCTGCCGCGCCATCGCGGCAATCTCCAGCAGCTCCTCGTGCAGCGGATTGCCTTTGATCGATCCCTCGGTCGCCAACGGCTCGCGAATGAACCGCGGCGAGTGAAGCACCTTGATGGTCTCCTGCGCGGCCTGCCCTGGCGCAATCAGCTTGCGCCCGCCGCTGAAACCAAGCATTAGGTGCGGCTCAACGAAACCGAGAGTAATATGCAAATCTGCTGCCATGAAACGCTCGTCGATATAAACCGGCGTCCCGCGCCGTGTGGTCCCGAGCGCGCGGTGCCCGGCAAAATCGCGCGCATCGTGGCTCGCCACACGATACGTGGCGGCGATCTCCGGCCCGAGAATCACATCGAGCTCTTCCTTAGTCGCTGCGCGGTGCAGTCCCGTGGCAATCAAAATCGTCACGCCTTCAGGCCGGATACCAGCGTCATGCAGCCGCTTGAGCAGCGGCGGCAGGGTCAAACGATTCGGCGCGGGCCGCGTAATGTCGCACACCGAGATCGCAGCGGAGTGCTTCCCTGCGGCAATCTTCCCCAGTGCCTCGCAGCCGATGGGTCTGTCGAGCGCCACATCTAGAGCGCGGGCCAAATCGCGGACCGAATCAGCATCGCGGCTGCGAACTACCTGGCAGTCGAACCCTTCCGGGACCGCAACGTCAATGCCGTGTTTGCCAAACGCGAAGCGGGTTTTCATGGTTGGTCAGGGAACGGCTCGCTCCCGCAGAATTCCTCGTAACCATTCTAATGGTAGGACCAGCCTACGACGCGGCAAGAATCGCGTCGGCAATCCGGACCGCCTCAACGGCCGGCCGCACTGCGTGAACGCGCACAATTGAAGCTCCGTGAAGAATTGCGGCGGTCAATGCGGCCACGCTGGCATTTTCGCGCTGATCCACTGGTGCTTCTTTCCCCCCAAAGAGCGGCGCCAGCGTATGCCCTAAAAACGATTTGCGGCTAACACCCGCCAGGATTGGCCTCCCAAGTGTCAGCAGCTCTGCCTGACGCGCCAGGAGCGCGTGATTCTCATTGAAGCGCTTTCCAAATCCGTAGCCGGGATCGAGAATGACCGAATCGGGGAGAACCCCGGCCGCCCCGGCAATCACGAGCCTTTCGGCCAGACCTTCGCGGACCGTCGCCATCAGCACGTCAGGCTCCAGTTGCCTCTGCGTTCGCCACTCTTCCGGTCGCCCGCGCGTATGCGTCAGCACCACTCCGGCGCCAAATTCCGCGCACACCTGAGCAATCGCAGGATCCCACATGAAGCCGCTCACGTCGTTGATAATCTCCGCGCCCCCCTGGAGCGCAGCCCGCGCCGTTTCCGCTTTATATGTATCCACTGAGACCACTGCGTCGGGGACGGCCCTCAGCAGTCCTTCGAGAACAGGCAAAAGGCGCGCCTGCTCCTGCTCTGCGCTCACCGCCGGCATCCCTCCGCCCGCCTGCGAGCCCGGCCGCGTACTCTCCGCGCCCAAATCGAGCAGGTCGGCCCCCTCGTCCAGGCATTCGATGCAGCGGGCAACCGCTGCTTCGGGAGCAAGAAAAGCGCCGCCATCACTGAACGAGTCGGGTGTAACATTCACCACGCCCATCACAAGCGTGCTCTGGCCCAGTTTGAGCGCGCGCGTGCGCAAACGCCAGTTCGCAATGCTCCTCATAGATTCCCATTTTCGATGGTACGCCGGAGCGCGTTCGCCCCTGCGACTGCACTTTCAAAGACGAATCGCCGAAAACCAAGGATGGCAGCCGTGAGCCCTTCAGCGACGACCTTGCTTGACGCCAAACATCCGCAGATTCCTTGCAAATGCCTTAAACTCCGGGCATGACTACCTTTCGACGGACGACTGCGTTGAGCGGTCTCCTGGCTTGCACGTTGCTCTTGAGCGGGCAAACGCCGGCCCATCACACCGCTCGTCCCACGCCATCAACTGGTCCGCTCGCCGACCGTATCCAGACCATCCTCACTGACCCCGCACTCAGTCACACCCAGTTCGGCATTAGCGTGACCACGCTCGACGGTCAATCGCTCTACGGTCTCAACGAGGCTAGGCTTTTCACTCCCGCCTCTAATGCCAAACTCACGACCACGGCTGCTGCATTTGCGCTTCTGCCCGTCGATACACTCACCTGGACAACTCTCGTAGTGGCGGATGGCGATGTGGACGTCGCAGGCACCGTGCACGGTGACATCGCCCTCCTCGGCGTCGGCGATCCTACACTCAGCGCGCGCCATTATCCGTATGTCGAGCCCGGCTCAGCGCCGGCCGCGACCTCAACCTCGTCTGACGCTGATTCCAACCCGGCCTCGCGCGCTGCGGTTGTACCCCAAGTGATGGCCGTGCTCGATCTGCTTGCACAGCAAGTGGAGCAAGCCGGCGTGCGCACTGTCGATGGCGATATCGTAGGCGACGACACTTTCTTTCTCGATGAGCCTCTTGGGCAGGGATGGGCCTGGAACGACTTGCAATGGAGCTACGGCGCGCCCGTCTCCGCTCTTACGTTTAACGACAACGCCGACCAACTAACCATCACCGCAGATACTTCTGCGCCCAACGCAACGCAAACCGCGTGGCTTCCGGACGTGGACTACTACACTGTCGACAACCGAATGACGCCCGTTGCGGCCGGCGAATTGGCCCATCCAGGCATCGAACGCCGCCCCGGTTCTCTCCTCGTTCGCGCCTGGGGCACTGCGCCCGCCGCCGGCCTCCATGTCAACATGGCAGTCGACGATCCTGCGCAGTTTACGGCGGCGGCATTCAGGCAGGCTCTTATGCTTCGCGGAATCAAAGTGACCGGCGGCGCCGAAGCGCGCCACAAATACCAAACCGGCACCGGTGACTTTGCAAGCGAGCGTGCGATGCCGCTTAAGCTTGTTCCCGCCGCATTCACGACAGTTGTTGCCCCCGCTGAAGGCCGGCGCGTGCTTGGCGCTCACATCTCCGTGCCCGTGGCCGAGGACATCGCCGTCACCAACAAGACCAGCCAGAATCTTCACGCCGAATTGCTGCTGCGCCTGCTCGGCAAGCTCTATGGGACCGACGGCAGCTTTGAGCAGGGCGCGCGCGTGGTGCGCGAGTTCATGGCCGGCGCGGGCATCGAAGATACTGACTTCTTTTCTTACGACGGCTCGGGCGTGAGCCCCGACGATCAAATTACCCCCCGCGCATTCACGCGTCTCTTGTCGTATGCATCGCGCCAATCGTGGGGCGCGGAGTGGCGCAATACGCTACCGGTGGCCGGCGTTGATGGCACGCTAGACAATCGCTTCAGGGAATCGCCGCTGAAGGGCAAGATGTGGGCCAAGACCGGGACGCTGGACGAAGTGAACGCGCTCTCCGGCTACCTGACGGCAGCCAGTGGCAGAACGTTGGCGTTTTCAATTCTGGTGAATGGGCGCCGCCCGGACAGCGATTCCGAAAACGAGGCCATCAACCGGATTGCCGAAGCCATCGCCGCAGCGGATTAATTGCGCACGACCCGTTGTTCGATTCGATCAATGTCGTTCGCAAGTTCGAAGTTACACAACAGGTAACCCTCATGAACTGGATTCACTGAACTGTATTGGCCCGGCTGTATCATTAAAGGCACATGCGCGCGCGTCATTTGCTTGCCTTCACTTCTTTGCTCGTTTGCGCGATTGGCTTTATTAGCGGTCTTACCGGCTGCCACTCGTTGCCGCCCTCAAAGCCGGCCTCTGAGTGGACTCCTCAGGAAGCAAACGGTGCAGCAGTTTTTCAAGTCAAGTGCGCCCGCTGCCACTATCCGACGACAACGCAGCCCTTGCACGGACCTGGACTGCAGGCGATTACCAAGGTGAAAGCTATGCCTTCGGGAGCTCCACCAACCGACGAGCGATTGACGAATGTGATGATCAACGGCAGGGGGATGATGCCCGGCACAGCACTTAGCGATGAGCAGCTCAGCGATCTTCTCGCCTACTTGCACACTCTATGAGCCCTGAATCAAAAACAACCGCGTCAGCAGTCGGCAGGGCACCGATCCGCACGACTCGGAAGAAGAAGCCGGTGCTGTTGCAGTTCCCGGGGCTGATCGCGATTGGGCTTTACATGCTGCTCAACGCTGGAATCGTTGTTTTCTACGTCGTCCGCGGCCATGTTCGCCCCGTCTATCTCATCTTCTCGGTGCTCTTTATCGCTGGCGCATTGGGCTTGATGCTGCTGCTCCGCTGGGCCTGGGCGCTCACGCTCGCCGGAGTGGCGCTGCTGGCGGGAATGTTCCTTTGGGGATTCTCCGCCCAGCACCTGTATCCCAACCTGGTGCAAGGCCTGCTCAATCTATTCTTCTTCCTCTATTTAGTGCGCGGTGACTTGCGCCAAAAGCTGCACTAACAACGTTTCTCGGCTTCGAACCTACGAGCGCAAGCAGTTATGCTCTTCTGGTCGCATTTCCTGAGAACAAAAGATCGCCCCTCCTTCCTGGAACCACCCCCTTCGACGCGAATTCAAGCGCGGCGATGAATCGCTCACTATCCTTCGTTCTTACGCTCCGCCATGGTGATCGTGGGACCGGGGTAGTTGTCTGATTCGTATGCGTGTTCACGGCGTCTGCCGATAATGGTTTCCATCCGCTCTTCACGGACAGCTACGAGGCTGATCTGATGAACGATCGCGGCGACCAATGACCACAGCAGGAATAACACGCCGATGGCAATCAGGAATAGACCGCCTAGTACTGCCGGCCCTGTTGTGGTGAGGTCGATGTGCAGTGTGGAACCGGAGAAGGGATAGGCGACATTAAACGCGGTCGTCCCCTGGCAATATCTCAAGATCAAAGCCACTCCGGTTGCCAAAAAGACCACGGCTCCTATCAAAGGTCGGTCGGGTTTCATAGGTTTCTCCTTTTCGATACCGTATCTGCGCTGCGTACTCCGTGGGCAATGGGCTCCCGCCCCCGTCTTCCCACGCGTGCCAATATATGAAAAAGATGCCTGATTGGGGTGAAAGGTTTGGACTTGAGGAACAGAATCCGCTTCTTGTTCCGGCCCGATTGCAGAGCCGCTACAATGGAATCGAGATGGAACTCGTTCAAATTGAGCCCGCACGAAGAATTCCGGCTGCCAAGCCGGAATGGCTCAAGGCGCGCGCCCCTGTGGGAGAGAATTATCACGATCTCAAGCGCCTGGCTCGCTCTCTGAACCTGCACACCGTTTGCGAGAGCGCTCATTGCCCCAATATTGGCGAATGCTGGCACCACAAAACTGCGACCTTCATGATGCTCGGCAACCTTTGCACGCGGCGCTGTGGCTTTTGCGCGGTGCCCAAGGGCAGGCCAGAGCCGATCGAATTTGATGAACCGCGCCGCGTAGCCCAGGCCGTGGCGACGCTCGGACTTGAACACGCAGTGATCACGAGCGTGAATCGCGACGACGACAACATCGGCGGCGCACGCGCATTCGCGATGGTCATTGACGAGATTCGCCGCCAGGCACCTGGCTGCCGTGTCGAGGTGCTCATCCCGGACTTTCAAGGCAACGAAGAAGCAATCCGGATCGTCGTCGAAGCCCGCCCTGAAGTCCTCAACCACAATACAGAGAGCGTGCCGCGCCTCTATCGCGTTGTCCGCTCAGGCGCGCGCTACGAGCGTTCGCTTGAGTTGTTGCGATCGGCCAAGGCTCTGCGGCCCGAAGGGGTAACCAAGTCGGGCGTCATGGTCGGTCTCGGCGAAGAGACATTCGAGCTGCTTCAGGTCTTCCGCGATCTCGCCGATGTGGGTTGCGACATTCTCACCATCGGCCAGTATCTGCGCCCCTCGCGCGACCATCTCCCGATGGCGCGCCTCTACACGCCTCGCGAGTTTGCCGAACTAAAAACCGAAGCTCTCAAAATGGGATTCCGCCATGTTGAGTCCGGTCCTCTGGTCCGCTCCAGCTATCACGCGCATGAGCAGGCTGCCTCAGTCGCCGCGGTGGTCGCGTGAAGCTCCGGTTGCTGCTTACGGGTGGCGGTGGAGTTGTAGAATAACCGTTGGCAAAGTAGCGTAGTGAGGGCAATCTCCTATGGCATCGTTCATGGATGGTAATCCGGCAACCAAAGGACTTTCGAGCGACCTGAAACGGCGCATGGATCAGTCTGTTACAGACTTCCAGGCCAACCTGGCCGCAACGCGCACTGGCCGCGCGAGTGTACACATGCTCGACCAGATCAAGGTGGACTACTACGGAACGCCGACGCCGATCAACCAGATGGCGCAGGTCTCCGCCCCCGAGGCTCAGCTCATCCTGATCTCACCCTGGGATCCGACCATTTTGAAGGAAATTGAGAAGGCCATACAAACCTCAGGCCTCGGCTTCAATCCCATGTCGGACGGCAAGGTGATCCGAGTTCCCGTGCCGCCCATGACCGAGGAGCGCCGCCGCGACGTCTGCAAGCACTTGAACAAAGTTCTTGAAGATCACCGGACCGCAGTCAGGAATGTTCGCCGCGACGGCAATGAGGCCCTGAAGAAGCTCGCCAAAGAAAAGAAGATCAGCGAAGACGACGAAAAGCGCGCGCTTGAAGAGATCCAGAAAATGACGGACGGCGAAATCCGCCGCATGGAAGAGCTTTCGCAGAGAAAAGAAGCCGAAGTCATGCAGGTTTGAGCGGGCTTTCGTACCAGGGAACGATCCGCTTCAGATCGGTGAGTTAATGGTGCAGATCTAACACTATAAGCCGGGCTCGTCCCGGCTTTTACTTATTCACACTCTTATTGAGATCGAAATCTGTGCCATCTGCGCGCCCGGCCTCACGCCACCTTGCCGCGAAATAAGTAGAAAAGCTCGATGAGCAGGATGAGTACCACCACGACCTCGAGAAAGAAGCCGCGAGCCTGGTTAAACTGCTCGATCATGTCGTGGTAAAGGTCCTCGGCAGTCTTCAGCT